>JAYPGD010000276.1:0-7954 GCA_038126655.1 Verrucomicrobiales bacterium | reverse complement strand
CGTGGGTCGACTTTCCCATCCGTGGGTCGACTTTCCCATCCGTGGGTCGGCTTTCTCATCCGTGGGTCGACTTTCCCATCCGTGGGTCGACTTTCCCATCCGTGGGTCGGCTTTCTCATCCGTGGGTCGACTTTCCCATCCGTGGGTCGACTTTCCCATCCGTGGGTCGGCTTTCTCATCCGTGGGTCGACTTTCCCATCCGTGGGTCGACTTTCCCATCCGTGGGTCGGCTTTCCCATCCGTGGGTCGGCTTTCCCATCCGTGGGGAAAATTGCCGCCGCAGCGTCCTGCATTTTCAATCAGCCAAGGACCACCATCGACCCTGAGGAGAAACATCGCGCCCGCGCAGAGACAGAAATGTCCGCGCTCCGTCATGGTGGAAACCCAAACGCCAGTTTCACCGCGGCATACTCTGGATGCACCGCCCCGTCCTTTGTCCGGATGATCAGCGGCGGCTCCCGCCAGGTCCGGTCCCGCATCTTCGCAGGCAGGTCCGCCGCCTTCATCATCGCGAACAGCCCGATCAACGGCGGCTCGGTTTCCCGGAAAACGACGTGTCGACAGCGGACCACCGCCAATCCGGCGGCCTCCGCGCCCGCCAGGACGCGAGCACGCTGCTCCTCCGGCGTCACCGGAAAGACGCAAGCGAACAAACCGCCGCCCGCCAGATGCCTTGCCGCCGTCGCGCAGTAATCGGCGACCGTCCCCCGCAACTCGAAGCGACACGCGATCTTCTGCGGATGATCCCCCCCCTTTCCGCTTCCCGGCGGAAAATACGGCGGACTCCCCAGAACCAGGTCGAACTCCTCGCCGTCGGCCAACACGCCCGCATCCCGGAAATCACCCTGTCGAATCTCATACCGATCCTCGAGACCGTTCCACGCCGCCGACTTGCGCGCCAAGCGCACACTTTCCTCCTGCGCCTCCACCGTCACAAATCGGGCGCCCGGCAATCGCCACGCCGCGGTCATCCCCACCGATCCAATTCCGCTGCCCAAATCAAGAACGGTCCGGGCGCTCGGCGCCCAGGTCGCCCCATACCACGCCGTCAAAACATCATCGGTTGAAAAGCGATGCCCGTCCTTGAGCTGAAACAAGCGGAAGTAGCCGCTGATGGCGTCCAGCGTCTCGCCGTCATCCACTTCAGGCCCTTCCCCCAGCGCGCCCGGCGGCGCTATCCCGGGTTTGGTCCAGCCTTTGAACTGTTTGTCCAGTATGCCCATCCGCACCAGACTCTGCCATGCCGCCCGACAGTGGGAAATCAAATCCCTAATTCCTCCTTGTTTTTAGCAATCCAGGCCTGTAAATCAGCCTCGATGCTTTTGAGACTCAATCTCAGGAAACTGTTACTGCTCGACAACAGATGAAACCAAGACTGACCCTGCCGGCGATCATCTGCCTTGCTCTGCTGCTCCGATGCGGGGCGCGGGCGGACGAGCTTCTCTCGGATGCGCGCGAAGCCGTCTCGCAATGGGTCGCGGTCGAAAAGACACTTTCACGGGAGGCGGCCGCGTGGCGCGAAAAGCAAGCCAATCTCAACGACCTGATTTCTGTGGCCAGGAAGGAGATCGAATCACTCCAGGCCCAGATCGCCGACTCAAAGGAAACCACGACGGTCGCCGACGCGCGCCGCGACGGGTTGGTGGAGAGACAGGAGCGTCTCAAGAAAACAACCGCCGCAATCGCAGGCTTTCTTGAGCCGACGGAATCCCGGCTCCGCGAATTGAAGAAACGGCTGCCCGCCCCGCTCCAGGAAAAGCTGGCCTCGCACTACAAACGGCTGCCTTCAAACGCCGAGACTACCTCGCTTGGCCTTGCGGAACGCATGCAGACCGTTGTCGGCATCCTCACCGAGATCCAGAAGTTCGATACGGTCGTCACCGTCGTGGAGAATTTGCGCAAGCTGAACGACGGAAGCTCCGGTGAAGTCCGGACCATCTGGTTCGGATTGGGAGCGGCCTATTACATCTCTGCCGGCGGCAGGGACGCGGGCGTCGGCGAGCCGGGCGCCGAAGGCTGGACCTGGAAATCCCAACCCGAGCTCGCCGAAGCCATCCTGGAAGTCTTCAACGCCGCCGAAGGACGGGCGAGGGAAACAGGCTTCACCCCACTTCCCGTCAACGTCTCTGTCGCCCGATGAAACGAGACGTCGCAAACCGCTTCAATTCCTGGCGCTCCGTTCTCTGCGGCGCAACGATCGCGCTTGCGCCCCTCGTCCAGGCGCCATGCGCGGAAGCCCAGTCGCTGGAAGCACTTGCCGCGCAGCAACAGGCCAAGCTCGAGGACGCGGTCAAACGTCTCAACGAGCAACGCGCTCAGATCGAAGCCGCTCAACTCCCTCTCAGCCGGCAATTGAACGACCTTTCCACCCAGGCCCGGACACTCCGCGGCGAGCTCAAGCAAAGCCGCGCCGTCCGCGACAGTCGCGCCGTCACGCTCGAGCAGTTGGCGTCCAGCGTCGAGGCGCAGGAGAAGGAATACGACTACATCACCCGGGTGTTGTTCGGCGGATTCATCTCCGCCAGCCAGACCTCCCTTTCCGCCGGCGAACATGCCACCCACGGTGAACGCATCCGCGAACACAACCTGTTTCTCGAAGACGCGACCGCCGACGATCTTGCTCGCACCGAAGCCAGTCTTGAGTTGCTCGATCGGTCGATGGACCGGATCGAAAGCCTCATCGGCGGGCGCGCCTACGAGGGTTCCGCGCTCAGCGAATCCGGCGCTCTGGAAAGCGGCTCCTTTGTCCAGGTCGGCCCCCTGCTCTATTTCTCCGGCGCCGATCCAGGGAACTCGGGGTGGGTGGTCGAGACCAAGGCCCTGCAACCGAAGGTCCGCCCGCTTTCGCCCGAGGCCGCCGCTCAAATCAACTCCGTGGCCCAATCCGGCCAGGGTCCGTTGCCGATCGACGCCACCTTGGGCGACGCCATCGCCATTGCGGAAACCGAGGAATCGCTCGGGGAACATCTCCGACGCGGCGGCGTCTGGGTTTATCCCATCATCGGCTTCGCCTTCATCGCCACCCTGGTCGCCCTGTTCAAACTGGCGCAGATCTTCGTCACCCGCAACCGCTGGTGGTGCACGATCTGGTCAAACTGATTCGCGACGGCAAACAGCAGGAAGCCCGCGCCCTGGCGGAAGAGCAACCCACGCCCGGCCGGGAGATGCTCGTCGCCGCAGTCGACAATTCCGGTGAGTCTGTGGAACTGGTCGAGGAGGTCATGTATGAGTCCATGCTCAACACCCAACCCCGGCTCGAGCGCTTTCTGAACGTCATTGCCGTCACCGCGGCCACGGCTCCTCTGCTCGGACTCCTCGGCACCGTCACCGGCATCATCAAGACCTTCAAGCTGATGAAGGTCTTCGGCGCCGGCGATCCCAAACCGCTCATCTCCGGAATCTCCGAGGCCCTGATCACCACCGAACTCGGACTCGTCCTCGCCATCCCGGCGCTCGTGGTTCACGCCATGCTCGCGCGCAAGGTGTCCGGCATCCTCGCGCGGATGGAGAAACTGTCCGTCGCCTTCGTCAACGGCCTGTCCCGCAGACAACCGGCGACTTCACCGCCGAAGAAGGAGGTTTCCGATGACGCCTGATTCCGCCTCCTTCTGGACCGAGGCCATGACGATCTGGTCCAGCGGCGGCTGGTTGATGGCGCCTCTGCTCGCGCTGACGGTGTTCATCTACTACTCCGGACTGGAGTTGCTGCTGCACCTGGAAACCCATTTCCTCATCCGCAGTCGCGTGCACGAGATGAGCGACAATCAGATCGCCGCCAAGACCCGCAACGGCCTCAAACGGCTCCGCCCCCTGCTCCACGAATCCGCCGTCAATGTCGACGAGGTCAAACGCCATTTCGGCGAGGTCCGAGCGGAATACCTGCCGCAGATCAACCGCCGCATCCGCTTCCTCGGCGTTGTCATCCCCATCGGGCCGCTGGTGGGCCTGTTGGGCACGGTGACCGGCATGTTGTCCACCTTCGCCGGCATGGCCGGCGGACAGGGGTCGCGGTTCGACAACGTCATCCAGGGCATTTCCGAGGCCTTGATCACAACGCAGACCGGACTGGTCATCTCCATCCCCGCCCTGGCCCACCTGCCTCGTTCTCAAGGTCGGCTTCCCGATCCCCGCCGCCTTCAAGCCCGCCGCGTTCCCCGCGTCATCGCAACCGCAATCGCAACCCGATTCCCCGGCATTTGCATGAAGGAACGCAGACTCATCTTCGCCGAGGAAAGCCGATCCAACGACATCAACGTGTCGCCGTTGATCGACATCGTCTTCATCCTGCTGATCTTCTTCATCGTCACCACGGTCTTCGTCGAGGAGACCGGCGTCGAAGTGCAGCGCCCCCAGTCCGCCTCGGCGCAGGACCTCGAGAAGAACGCCATCCTCATCGCGGTCACGGCCGAAGGCAATGTTGTCTACGGCGGCGCCGACATCGGCGTGCGCGGCGTGCGCGGCGTGGTCAAGCGATTGCTCAAGCAAAAGGACCAACCCGTCATCGTCCAGGCCGACAAACGCGCCTCGGTCGAACTCTATACCCGGGTTCACGACGAGGCGGCGCTGGCCGGCGCCACCCGCATCAATCTCGCCACCCAGAATTGAAGCGATCACACCATGGCCGCCGAACTGCCCCAATCCGATTCCAAGCTCACGCCGGTCCTGGCGTTGCTCGGGGCCATCGTCATGGCCGGCGGCTTGTTCCTGATGATCCCCCTCACCCAGACCTTGGAGGCTCAACCTCAGAAAATTCTCGACTACCGCGAAGTGCCGGTCGCCGCGCCGCCGCCGCCCAAGGCGCCGCCGCCCTCAACGCGCTCCGAAGCCTCCCTACAACAGGTCGCCGACAAACCCCAACTCGAACAGTCCAAGCCGCAGATGCAGCTCAGCCAACTTGAAATCTACCTCAATCCAGGAATGGGAGCCTCCCTGTCCATGGGCGTCCAGGGCATGCAGTTCGACACCGCGATCGACGTGGTCGCCGAGATCGAACGGATCTTTGAATTCGAGGAACTGCAGGAAAAGCCGCGGGTCGTCTATCAACCGCGCGCAACCTTCCCGGCCGAACTCGCCAGACGCGGGACGCGAGAGATCCGCGCCGTCATCGAGATCATCATCGATGAAACCGGCAAGACTTCGATCGCGAAGATCGACTCGGTTTCGCCGAATCTTCCGACCGTCGAAGAGGAAGCCCGACGCTTCGCAAGTCGCATGCGCTTTTCGGTCACCAGGATCGAAGGCAAACCGGTAAAGGTGCGCGCCCGATTTCCCTGGGTTCTGAAGTCACGATGAGCGCCCACCGCTCCATTCCAATGTTGTTGCTCGCCGGCGCGCTCGCCATCCCGCTGGTCGCCGCTGAACCGCCCTTCGCGCTTTCCGATTCCGGTCTCAACACCGAGGACGCCAAACGCCGCTTCTTCGCGACGCACGGCGTCAACGAGGCGATCGAGCCCAAGCTCACCCAGGCCGACCGCCCCCTCTACGAAAGCATCGCGCCACACCTACGCAACGATCCGAAACAGGCCATCCAGATCGCCACGGCCGGCCTGACAGCCGAGAGCAATCCCGCCTTCCACTTCCTGCTCGGCAACCTGCACTACCAGGTCGAGGACTACGCCAACTGCGAGAAACACCTGCGGACCGCCATCGAGAAGTTCCCCTCATTCCGTCGCGCCCATCGCACGCTGGCCTTGTCGCACATCCAACGCGAGGAGTACGACGAGGCCGTCGCGCCGCTGCTCGAAACCATCAAACTTGGCGGCGGAGACGACCAAAGCTACGGCCTGCTCGCCTATTGCTGCCTGACCCTGGAGAAATGCGAATCCGCGCTGTCCGCCTATCGCATGGCCCGGATGTTCAAGCCCGACAGCCCCGACTTCAAACGCGGCCAGGCGCACTGCCTCCTGATGACACAGCAACACAAGGCCGCCATCGCATTGTTCGACGAACTCATCGCCGACACGCCCGACGAACGCGAATACTGGCTGCTGCAGGCCAACGCGTTTCTCGGCGCGGATCAGACGGACAAGGCCATCGCCAATCTTGAAATCCTCGTCGACGCCGACAAGGCAGACTTCGCCGCGCTCACCCTCCTCGCCGACCTGCACCTCGACCAGGACAATCACGGCCTTGCCTTGAAGCGCTACCGCCAGGCGTTGAGCGATTTCCCTCCGAACAACCCACAACCAACCCTGCGCCCGCTCGACTACCTGATCCAACGCCGCCTGTTCGAGGACGCCGCCGACTACCTCGAACTGCTGCGCGGGAAACTCGGCGACAAGATTGACGCCGACTCGAAGACCGCGAGGCGGATCGCCGTCCACGAAGCGCAGATCCAGTTGGAGATCGGCGACGCGGACAGGGGCGCGGCAATGCTTCGCGAGGCGTTGAAGACCGATCCGCTGAATGGCCGAAGCCTCCTGCTCCTCGGCGAGCATCACCTCCGCAAGGCCGACTACGAACAGTCGGCAATCCAGTTTGAACGCGCCTTGGCCGATCCGGAGACAAAGGTCGACGCCCTGGTTTCGCTTGGCCGCCTGGCGGTCGAACAAAACCGGCTCAAGGAAGCCCTCCCCCATCTCAACAAGGCCCAGAACCTGCGCCCCAATCCCGACGTCGAACGCTTTCTCGCCTCCATCCAACGCGCCCTCGACGCGCAGCGGTAAATCGTAACCGCGTCACTCGCCTGCCCCGCTTGCCGTCTTTCCATCCATCCCCACCCGCAGCTCCGCCTTCCCATCAATCGCCAGGCTGAAAACCGGGCCGCCCCCACGCCATTCCAGCTTCTCCCAATCGGCATTGTCCTCCGCCAAACGATACAGTCCGCCAGTCGACACACCGGCGACCAAACCGACCCGCTTGCCGCCCCACGCCAGGGCGACAACGTATGGCTTGCGCTCCAGCCCCGAACGCATTGCTTCCAATCCCAGTCCGGTATAGGTGCGCACGTACTCGCCGCCCGCCGAGTGAATCCGCACCTTGGCGTCGCGCGAACCAGAGGCAAAGCGCCGTCCATCCGGCGAGAATGTCACCGACTCCACGCCGGCGCTGTGTTGTTGAAGAACCCGGATCTCGCCTTCGCCATCCGACCGCGACACCAGCAGCACCCCATCCAAACCGCCGCTGACCAACCGCGATCCATCCGGCGACCATGCCACTGCGCGAGCGTCAGCCGTGTGCTTGTGCCGTTGCTTCAAGTCGCCCTTGGCAAACGTCGCCAAATCCAGCGTCAATACCCGGTTGTCCGCGCACGCGAAGGCCGCCTTTCCTCCGTCCAATGAAACAGCGACGTCATAGACCACGTCCTTGGAAACCGTCCGCGTCTCCACACGCTTCGAAGCAAGGTCCAACGATGCGACGACCCCGGACTCCCCTGGCATGCCTCCGACAAGAATCAAACGAGCGCCGGCGGCATCCTGAGCCGCCGCCGCCATCCCGAAGATCCTGAACACCGGCGTGACGACCAACGTCGCGCCGCCTGGCTTGTGTTCGAACACTCCGCCTTGAGACGCGGAGAACATCCGCCCGCCTTCCGCCACCAGGGAGACGACCGGCCCGATGTGCCTTTCGGCTCCGGATGCAGAACCAACCGGACAAAAGAAGAGCAGCGTCGCCCATATGAACATGCACCCGCCGCCCCAAACGCCGGCAATACCCCAAATCCAATTCAGACTCCCCTCGGACGGCAAAGCCGCCCCTAGGCTGTTGCGATTCTCATCCGCGGGGCGGCTTTGCCATCCGTGGGGATGAATCAGGCTCTCGCGATTTCCACCCCTTCGGGCGATTTGGGAACTCCTCCTCCGCATCTCTCGCCTTCTTGCCGTCACGCAGTCTTCAGGCCAGCGCCTCGCGGATCAGGCTCATGCGCTCCTCCACCACCGGGATCGGCCGTCCTGTGTCGGTGTGCAGCTTCGTTTCCACATCGGCGCCCAGGGCGGACAACACGGTGTGGAAC
>JAYPGD010000275.1:0-7956 GCA_038126655.1 Verrucomicrobiales bacterium | reverse complement strand
CTTGTGGGCCGCTCGGCTTCGCTCACAGTCCGCTCCTCCGGTATTGATCACGGCCGTCCTCAAACAACTCCGGCAGCAACGCCGTCCCCAAGCCGGGATCGCCCGGTGCCAGCAGTCGCCCGTTTTCGATCTCGGGCTGCCGATCGATCAAGCGTTCGTAGAACGTGCGGACGTGCGCGCGGACCGTTTCCTGGAACACCACGTTGGCCGAGGCGACGGCGCAATGCAGCCCGGCAAACAAGGTCAGCGGCCCCGTGCAATCGTGCATCGTCGCGGGGACATTGTGCGCCTGCGCGAGTTCAATGATCCGGCGCGTCTCGCTGATGCCGCCGGCCCAGGTGGGATCCACCATGATGTAGTCCGCCGCCCGAGCATTGAGCAGGGACAGGTAGGCGTTGCGCCCGAGCAACATCTCGGTCGCGGCGATCGGCATGCCGCTTTGCCGCCGGAAGTCGGCGAGCGTTTCGACATTGTCCACGCGCAGGACATCCTCCAACCAAAGCGGCCGTATCTCCTTCAGGGCCTCGGCCAACCGCAACGCCGCCGGCAACTCGAAAAACGCGTGCCCCTCGATCATGATCTCGATCTTGTCGCCCACGCGTTCGCGGATTTCGCGCAGCGGCTTCATGCCCTCCTCCACTTCCTCCGCGGAAATGCGCAGACCGCCATTGCGATGAGCATATCGGTCGAACGGCCAGACCTTCATGCCGGCGATGCCTTCGGAAACAAATTCCTCCGCCAGATCCCCGGCGGCATGAATGGAAGACCAGTTGTCCTGCAATTCACCCGGTTGCCCTTCATCGCCGTATCCCGGCCAACCCGGATGCGACGGCGCCGCGTCCGCCTGCTTCAACGCGCCATATCCCGGACCGCCGCAGGTGTTGTAGATCGGAACGGTCTTCTGAACGCCGCCGCCGAGCAGACGCCAGACCGGTTGCCCGCATTCCTTCCCAAACAGATCCCACAAGGCGACATCGATCGCCGAAAGGGCCCGCATCTCCGCGCCCGGCGCGCCAAAGGCCGAACAACGCTCATAGAGAAACCGCCAGTGCGCCTCGATATCCGACGCCTCCGCGCCCAGCAGGCGCTCCGCCATCCAGTCGTGGATCAGGGCCTGGATCGCGTGCGGCGTGTAGTAGGTCTCGCCGCAACCGATCCGTCCGTCCTCGGTGTGAATCCGGACCAGGACCAGGTTCGGCATGATGCCGGCGGGAATCGTCGTTTCGATTGCGGTGATCTTTGCCATGGGAATTCGGATTGACCGGAAGACTAAACACGAATTTGCGGATAGAGAAAGGCGAACGTTCAACGTTCAACTTTGAACGTCAAACTTCCAACTCGCGGTTGTGTCCCGTCTTCGGGACCCACCGCAGCGCCTGGGGCATCAGATGCGCGCGCGGCCTGACATGGACGCCGGCGCTTTGCTGCGCTGCTGCGGCTGGTCTCCGACACAGCCGCGCTCCGTTCACGTTGCGTCGTCCCGGTTTCAACCGTGCCCTTCAGTTTGGTGTTTCGCGTTCTGAGTTGAGCGTTGAACGTTCGCCTTCATCCGCCCCCGTCCCCTGAATCAATCCCCGGATATATCCGAACGCAAACAACCGCCCAAGCATCGTGTACCCGGGCTCGCCATCATCCTCGCCCTCCAACTGCGGGACATGATCCGGACGGATCGGGCCATCGAAGCCGACCTCGCGCAACGCCCGGATGGCCTCGGCCATGTCGGTCGGCCCGTTGTCATGAAAGGTCTCCACGAAGGATTCCGCTGTCCCCCGAGCGTCGCGAAAATGCACGTAGCGGATGTGCGCGCCCAGACGCCGGATCGTCGCCGGGATATCCACGCCCATCGTGGCAAAGGTCCCCTGACAGAAGCAGATGGCGTTGCGCCCGCTCGGAACCAACGAAACGAGACGTTCGAAATTCTCCGCGGAATTCATGATCCGCGCATTCCCGTTGAACTCGGGCAGCGGCGGGTCGTCAGGATGCATCGCCAGGGTGACGCCGGCCTCCTCGGCGACCGGGACAAGCGCGCGGAGGAACGATTCCAGATTCGCCCAGAGTTCTTCGGCTGTGATTCCTCCCGCGGCATCGACCGATCCACCATGGTTCAAAGACACCGCCTTCTCCGCCTCCGCCAGATCGAATGCCGTGACCTTGGCTCCTCCGCGTTCAGGAGCGTCGAGCGTCGTTCGCACCCAGTCCGTGCCGGACATGAAATTGTAGCAGAGCAACGGGACCCCCGCTTGGCCCATGTTCCGCACAAGGCTCTTCATCGCCGCCAATTCCGAGCCGTCATGATCCTCGCCCAGCTTGATCTTCTCAATCGGCAGATAGCCCTCGACCGCCGCCAACTCCATTCCCTGCGACTCGATGCGCCGCTTTACCGCCAACAACTCATCCAGCTCAGACCCCGGATACCGCGCGACCACGCCTTCAACGCCGCATTGCGCCGCCAGACGCAGATTGGCTTCCGATAACGGGGACAGAACGGTGGCGAGCTTCATGCGGAAGGGATGTTGGATTTCCCGGGCTTCAATGCAATGGCAAATCCATCTCCACAGGAAACGCGGGGCGAACCAAAGGCGGTTGCCCCCGAAAGACGAACGCCAACCTCTCACCGCCGATCCAACCGCCGCACGTCACTGCGCAATTTCTCCACCTCCCGACGCAACCGCTCGATTTCGCGACGATTGCTGTCGGAGCCATTGCTGTTCCGGGTCCGCAACAACTGGGTGGCATGCTCCTTCACCCGGCGGTCCAGGGATTCGAGGTCATGGCGCAGGCTGCGCATATCGACAGCCAACCGATTCGAATCCGTCGTCGGCGCCATCCTACGCGGCGACGATGGCTGCCTGTCGCGCTCCGAGTCCTTCATCTTCCGCTCCAACGATTCCAAACGTTTCGCGACCGTCCCCGACGTCCGCCACCCCAGGGCGTCGCGACCCAGATGCGTCTCAATCCGGGCGACCCGGCGTTCAAGATCGCCAAGTTGGCCCGGTTCGGAAGCTCCCTGGGCGGCAGCGTCAACGTGTGAACGGCCGCCGACGGAAACCAGGGCAATGGCGGCCACGACAAGCAGGAAAGGAAACGAGTTTTTCATGATGGAAGAGGGGATGGAATCAGCAGTGTGCGCCTTTCGTGAGTCAGTTCGACGTCGGATGCGCTGCAGGAATTCGCCGCGTTCAAGAAAACCCCACAGAACGACGCTCTCGGCCAGCGAGTGCCCAACTTCACGAACCAACGCTCCACCAGCCAATCAGCCTGAGAAACTCAACGGCTTTCCAGTCCTTCCAACTCCCTTCGCGCAACGCGCGCTTCTCCCAGTTTGCAGTTTGACGTTGTCTCCCCTCTTGCTCCCGCGCCCCAACGCCGCGCCGCAACAAACACGGCTCTGCTTCAAGGCTTCTTTCCCTTCGCCTTGCCCTTCCCTTTCGGGTTGGGCTTGGGCTTGAATGAATAATTCAGGTCCGGCGTGGCGGCGTTCCTGATGATCGCCGCCATGCGTTTGACGACGCCCGGATTCGCGGCCGCCACGTTCTTCGCTTCGCCCGGATCGTCGGCCAGGTTGTAGAGTTCGATCGGGGCGTCGGGCCGCTTCATCAATCCCGTGCGCACAGCCTTCCAATCGCCCTGGCGGACGGCCTGCTTTCCTCCCTGTTCGTAGAACTCCCAATACAGATAGCCATGATCCTTCTGCTCCTTGCCCCGCCCCAGCAGGGTCGGGGCGAAGGAGATCCCGTCGATGCCCGCCGGCGCTTTGACGCCCGCCAGTTCGGCGAAGGTCGGCAGCACGTCCCAATGCGCGGAGATGTGTTTCGTCGTGGCCCCGGCCGCAATGCGCCCCGGCCACCAGGCGATCATCGGCGCCCGGATGCCGCCCTCGTAGAGATCGCGTTTGATGCCGCGGTAGATGCCGTTGCCATCGAAGTAATCCGGATCCGCGCCGCCGGCCGGCGTGGGGCCGTTGTCGCTGCTGAACACGACCAGGGTATTCTCCGCCAACCCCAACTCCTTCACAAAGTCCAGAATGCGGCCCACATCGCGATCCAGCCGCGACGTCATCCCCGCAAAGGTGGCGCGGGGTTGCTTCTCGTGCCGGTAGTGTTGTCCGCCCGGCCTGCCATACGGCTTTTCTTTCCCGAGCCTGCCGACATAAGGCGCCTTGGAATCTTCCGGCACGTCGAGATCCACGTGCGACAAGGTGTAGGCCATGTAGAGGAAAAACGGCCGTTCGCGATGGTCGTCGATGAACTTCAAGGCCTCCTTCGTGAACAGGTCGTGACTGTAGTGCGTGCGCGACTTCGGATTGCCTGGAAAGAACTCCTTCTTCTCGTTCCGCCAGAGAAAAGGCGGGTAGTAATGATGGGCGTTGCGTTGATTCAGGTAGCCATACCAGAAATCGAAGCCCTGCTTGTTCGGCGCTCCCGTCGAGCCCTCTTCGCCCAGCCCCCACTTGCCGATGATCCCCGTCGCATAACCGGCCTCCTTCAGGACTTCGGCCATGGTGACATCCGCGGGGCGCAGGTCCGGGCCGCTGTTGCCGCGGATCCGCGCATGCCCCGTATGCTTCCCCGTCATCAGGACGCATCGCGTCGGCGCGCAAACCGTGCTGCCGGAGTAATGCTCAGTGAAGCGCATTCCCTCCCGGGCCATCCGATCCACCCGCGGCGTCTTGATGATCTTTCCCCCATAGCAGCCAAAGTCGGCGATGCCAAGATCGTCGGCCAGGATGTAGATAAGGTTGGGCTTGGACGCAGACTGCGCGGACGCAACCACGGCGCCGAAAGCCAACAGTCCAAACAGACCGGCGCGAAGGAAGACTGGGATTCGATTCATAATGAGGCGGACGCCAACATAGGAAGCCGCTCCCCGACGCGCAACCCACCGGTCGCCGGAAGCTCCGTCCGCAACACACAACCACACTCCAAGACGAATACCGATCCATCAGTCCAATCAATTCCCGCGCAGCGCCTTTCGATTAACGCTTCTCTGTGAATTCGTTCATGGTCGCACGCATGAAGACAACCAATTCACAGCCCCGGCTTCTCTCCTCCATGACCGACCTGAATCTCCGCCGCGGCTTCATTCTGACCGCCCTGGCTGTATTGGTCGCCGCATGGCCGCTTTCCGCCGCCGACAAGGCGCTGCCTTCCGCCATGACCGGCGAGTTCAAGGGCTCCGCCAAAATCGTCGTGAACTGGACGAAACAGAAACAACTCCCGGTCGAAGTCGCCATTGCAGAGGACGGCTCCGTCACCGGGAAGGTCGGCGACGCGACCCTCAAGGAAGGCAGGCTGAAGAAGAATCGCGGCGCGATCGGCCGCAAGCTGAACATCAAAACGGACTACATCATCATCGGCAAACTCTCAGGGCCGGTCATCAAGGCCGAGAACATCGAGCGCAAGTCCGTCTCCATTCCGCTCAACTTCAAGGACGACGCCTATACCGGCGGACTTCACACCAGCGGCTCCAAGATCGGCGGCCAGTCCGGAATGAAGCTCAGCGCCTCAAACCTGACGTTGAACCCCGTTCCCCGCCCGTGAACGCAGTCCTCCGTTCCCCGGCGGCGCAGCCCGGCAACCGCGCTTGAAGATTGACCCCCGCCCACCGCGGGCTTCTTATACCCCGCATGAATTTCAAGAAATCCCTGTCCGCAATCCTGACGGTCGCCTTCGCTCTGGCCACCGCCGCAGCCGCCGATTTCAAAGGCATCGGCAAGAACGACTGGCCCTGGTGGCGCGGCCCTCACCACAACGGCATTGCCGCCGACGGCCAGAATCCGCCGCTGCGCTGGGACGAGAACAAGAACGTCCTCTGGAAGGCGGCCATCCCGGGTCGCGGCCATGGCTCCGCCACCGTCGTCGGCAATCGCGTCTACATTCCGACCGCCGACGAAACGGCCCAGACCCAGAGCATTCTCTGCCTGGATCGCGCCACGGGCAAACAGGTCTGGAAGGCCGACCTCCACAAGGGCGACTTCAACACGGAGCGGCAGAAGCGCTCCACCTGGGCCTCGGCCTCCGTGGCCTGCGATGGCGAACGCCTGTTCCTCACCCTGTTCAACCGCGACGCGATCTACGCCTACGCCCTCAACCTCGATGGAAAGAAACTCTGGGAAACCCGCATCGCCGACTTCGTCAGCCACCAGGGCTACGGAGCCTCGCCGCTGATTCACAAGTCACTCGTCCTCGTCACCGCCGACACCAAGGCGCCTGGCGGCGGCGCCATCGCGGGATTGGATCGAGAGACCGGAACGATCGTCTGGAAGGTCGGCCGCCCCGAGCTGCCCAACTACCCCTCCCCCGTGGTCTTCCGCCTCGACGGCCGCGACCAGATGATCGTCACCGGCTGCGACCTGATCTCCAGCTTCGATCCGCTGACCGGGAAGAAGCTCTGGGAATTCGAGGGCGCGACCACCGAGTGCGTCGTCACCGCGGTCACCGACGGCGTCCGTGTCTTCACCGGAGGCGGCTACCCGCGCAACCACACCATGGCCATGCGCGCCGACGGCTCCGGCAAGGTCGATTGGCAGAACAAGCAACGCGTCTATGTCCCTTCCATGATCGTCAAGGACGACCATCTCTACGCCGTCGCCGACGCCGGCTTCGCCCTGTGCTGGAATTCCGCCACCGGCGAGGAGAAATGGAAGGAACGCCTCGGCGGCAGCTTCTTCGCCTCCCCCACCATGGTCGGAGACCTCATCTATGCGACCAGCGTCTCGGGCACGACCTACGTCTACAAGGCGACGCCCGACGAATTCAAACTCCTCGCGGAAAACAAGCTCGGCGACGAGGCCTACGCCACCCCCGTCATTTGCGGCGACCGCATCTACCTCCGCGTCGCCAAGGATGAGGGCGCCCGTCGCGAGTTCCTTTACTGCATTGGACGCCGGTAGCGCGCCGGCCCTTTCCGATCCTTTACACGCCGGGAGCGCGATCCTATCGTCCGCCTCCGTGTCCGAAACCGCTGAACAGAAGAAGGCCCGCGTGGTCATCGGGATGAGCGGCGGGGTGGATTCCACCACCGCTGCAAAACTGCTGTTGGACCAGGGTTACGACGTGGTCGGCATCACGCTGAAGACTTGGCCGCAGGACTGCATCTCGCGCGCCGAGGACAAGTGTTGCGGCCCGCAGGCCGTGTCCGACGCCCGCAACGTCTGCCACAATCTCGGCATCCCCTACTACCTGATCGACGAGTCGGAGGCGTTCCAGAAGCAGGTCGTCGATTACTTCGCCGCCGAATACCGGGCCGGCCGCACGCCGAACCCCTGCGTGATGTGCAACGAGAAGGTGAAGTTCGGGACCCTGATCAGTCGCGCCAGGCAACTCGGCGGCGAAAAGATCGCGACCGGCCATTATGCGCGGTTGCGCAGGGACGAAACAACCGGCCGCACCCTGCTCCTGCGCGGACGCGACGAACGCAAGGACCAGAGCTACTTCCTCTTCTCACTCCGCCAGGAACAACTGGAACGATCGTTGTTTCCGCTCGGCGAGATGAGCAAGTCCGACACCCGCGACGTCGCCCGCGAGGCGAGCCTCAAGACCGCCGACAAGGAGGAGAGCATGGAGATCTGCTTCGTGCCCGACGACGACTACCGCGGCTTCCTGCAGAAGGCCGACCTCGCGCAGAAGCACAAGGGCGAGATTGTCGACTCCCGGGGGAAAGTCCTCGGGCATCACGACGGCATCGAGTTCTACACCATCGGCCAGCGACGCGGACTCGGAATCAGTTCGCCAACGCCGCTCTACGTGATCGAACTGGACGCCGACAACAACCGCGTCGTTGTCGGCAGCCCGGAAATGCTGGAGCGGATGGAGTTCCAGGTGAGCAACTGCAACTGGATCCCCTTTGAGAACCTGACCGAACCGATCGAGGTGACGGCAAGGATCCGTTACAATCACTCGGGAACGCCGGCCACGGTGGAACCGGGCGAAGGCTGGTCGGCGACGGTGAAGCTGC
>JAYPGD010000274.1:3781-7960 GCA_038126655.1 Verrucomicrobiales bacterium | reverse complement strand
CCAGCCGAACAGGTCTTCGAGGCCGGCTTCATCGATTTCCCCAATATCGAACTCGTGCAGCTCCTTGATTTCTACTCGGAGTTGGTCAACCGCACCCTCCTCCGCGCAACCGGGCTGCCGGAAGCCACCATCACCATCCAGACCAAGACCAAGCTCACCCTCGACGAGGCCATCCAGGCGCTCGACACCGTCCTCGCCATGAACGGCATTTCAATGCTCCCGTTCGGGGACAAGTTCATCAAGGTCGTGCCGAACGCCGAATTCCCCAACAACCCCACCCAGATCAACACGAATTCGGCCGCGGAGCTTCCCTGGGCGGATCAGCCCATCACCCAGATCGTCAGCCTGAAGCACACCCTCCCGAGTGAGATGGTCGCCGCCATTGAACCTTTCTCCAAGAATCAGGGCGGCATCGTGCCGCTCGACAGCAGCAACGTGCTGGTGATCCGCGACTTCGCCTCCAACGTGAAACGCATGCTCGAGATCATTGAAAAGGTCGACGTCGTCATTCCGCGCAAGGTCGACCTCGAGGTCATCCCCATCAAGTTCGCGCTCGCCACGGACATCTCCTCCGTCCTGGGCGGCCTCACCTCCGGCGGGGGCGGCGTGCGCACCACGACCAGCGGCTCCTCGGGTCTGGGCCGCTCCTCCTCCCGACTGGGAGGCTCCTCATCGCGCCTCGGCGGCTCCTCCAGTTCGCGCACCAGCTCAACTCTCGGCCGCACGTCTTCCTCCGTCCGCCCCCAGAGCACGACTTCCCGCACCGGTTCCGGAGCCAGCAGCTTCCAGAGCCGACTCCAACAGATCGCCCGTTCCGCCGCCGGCGGCTCCAGCTCGGGCGGCATCGGGGGCGACGGCGAAATCCTCGGCGAATCGATCATCATCCCGGACGAACGCACCAACGCCCTGCTCGTCTTCGGCACCGAGGAGGAACGCAAGATGGTCAAGAGCATCGTGGAGAAACTCGACAAGGTGCAGCCGCAGGTGCTCATCGAGGCCATCATCCTGGAAGTGTCCCTGAACGACTCGAAAAGCATCGGAGTCTCCTCCGCACAGGGCGCGCGCAACTTCGGCAGCACGGTGGGCGTGGGCGGCATCAACAATCTCGGCGGCCTCTTCGGCTCCTCCTCCGTGACCAACTTCCCCGGCAGCCTGGGCGACGGATTCAGCTACTTCGGACTGTTTCCCGAGAACATCGAGGTGGCCGTGCAGGCCGTCGCCAACGACGGCCGTATCAACGTGCTGTCCCGTCCGCGCATCCAGACCTCCCACGCCGAACCGGCCAATATCTTCGTCGGCAACACCGTGCCGTTCGTCACCGGCACCTTCACCGACATCACCGGCGGCGGTCGCTCCCAGTTCCAGAACGAACGCGTCGGCATCTCGCTCGATGTCCTGCCCCTCATCAACGAGGACGGCCTCGTCGTCATGGAGATTTCCCAGGAAATCCAACAGCTCGGCGTGCCGACCACCATCGACGGCAACGAGGTCCCCACAACCACGGAACGCAGCGCCGAGACCAAGGTCGCGGTCAAGGACGGCGACACGATCGTCATCGGCGGCTTCATCAGCTCGCAACGCTCCTCTAGCCAGTCCGGCGTCCCCTGGTTGAAGGACATCCCCCTTCTCGGCGGCCTGTTCCGCAGCAAGTCGGACTCAAACCAGCGCGTCGAGCTCATCGTTCTGATCCGCCCGACCGTGCTGGAGACTCCCGAACTCGCCGCCCTCACCGCCTCCGAGGAACGCGACAAACTCCTCGGCGTCAAACAGGCTGAACTCGACCTCCGCAAGGAGGAACAGGAGAACTACAAGAAGATCGAGAAGGAACTCGAAAAACAGGCGGCCCGCGAACAGAGGAAGATGGAACGCGAGGAGAAGTAAGGCGACGGCCGAGATCGAACGCCAAGGGATCGCCCCCTCCGCTTAAAGACAGGCGCTCAGTTCCTCACATCCACGCAGACCAGATCGCCGCGGGAATTTCGGCAGTAGATCCGCCCATTGGCGAGCACGGGATTCGTCCAACTCTTGCCGCCAAACACCTGTTTTGCTCCAGTGGGCTTGAACGCTTCCGGCGACGCCTTGCCGACCGAGAGCTCCCCCCGCGCGGACAGCAGGATCAGCCTGCCATCCGCAGCCATCACGCCGCCGCCGGAACCGAGCGGCCGACTCTTCCACTTCCCCCGACCGGTCTTGGCGTCGATGCAGTTCAGGGTCGCGCGCTTGCTTGAGGTGTCGCCATCGATGCCGTAGAGATGCCCATCGAGATAGACCGCCGGATTGAACTGCGTGCGCAGTTCCTTGCTCTCCCACACGACCTTGGCTCCGGCGGCGGTAAGTTGCAGCATGGCGCCGCCGCTCCCGTAGCCTGAGGAAATGTAGATGTGGGTGTCGTTGACCAACACCGGATCGGCGGCGTTCACGTCATACTTGGTCTTCCAACCCTGCGTCCAGGCGACCTTGCCGGTCTTCGGCTCCACCGCCGCCAGTCCGCCGCTGGAGAAGATCCCAACCAAGGTCTTTCCGCCCTGCTTGAACGGAACCGGCGTCGCGTAGCCATTCTTCGCGCTGCGGGACTTCCAGACGAGCTTGCCATCGTTCTTGTTGAAGGCGGCGCCGGTGGATCCGACGTTCAGGATGAGCAGGTCGCCATGAACCAACGGCGCGCCGGTGAGGCCCCACACGCCAAGTTCGGAACCCGTCGCCTTGTCGACCTCCACGCCCCAGTTCAACTTCCCGCTGGCCGCTTCGAAGGAAAACAACCGCCCCGTCTGCTCCAGGAAATAGACCGTGTCGCCATCCACTGTCGGGGTGCCGCTCGTGCCGCCCTCGTAATACTGCGGCTTGAACCGCGCCGGATACGAATACTGCCATCTCTCCTTGCCGGTCTCGGCGTCCAGGCAACGGATGAACTCCTTGCGCGCGCGCTTGTCCAACCCACCCACAAACAATCGCCCGTCCGCGACGGTCATGGAGCCAAAGCCCTCGCCCACCCGCGCCTTCCACAGGGTCTCAGGACCGCCGGGTGCCCAATAGGCCAACCATCCGGTCTCCTTCGAAATGCCATCCAGGCCCGGCCCACGCCAACGCGGCCAGTCTTCAGAATGGGCGGCCGTCGCCATAACCAGCAGGGCTCCGGCGGAAACACAGGAAAGAGTCGCTTGAAGTCGGGGGAAAACAGATGCGAAGTCGTTCATGATTCTGGTGAAGTTGAATTGTGCGCCAACGGCCAAACCGTAACCAATCAGCGCCGGATTTCAATTCAGAGATGGCGGGAACTAGCCCCCCCCTCACCAGCCAATCGCCCTTGTGACATCCCGCGCGAACGTTTGGAGTTCCGCGTTTACGCGGTTCCCCGCTCACGGCGGAGCCCTCACGCCCTCCGCCTCTCCCAATCGTAGGTTCTCCGCCTGAAGGCGGAACTCCAAACGTTGGACGCGACGCCCGCCTCCAACGCGCCAGTCCGGGGCACAGCAAGAACCTCCCTCACCAGCCCATCGCCCTTCTGACATCCCGCGCGAACGTTTGGAGTTCCGCGTTTACGCGGTTCCCACTACCCTCCCCTCATGGCACGTCCGGAGTATCGCTGGCGTCAACTCACCCCAAGGCAGCGCAAGGAATTGCTCAATTGGCGCAAGGAGCGCGGCTTCCCTTGGCATTCGCCTCCCCACCGCGCCAACTTCGGCCGTCAACGATTTCATATCACCGCCGCCTGTTACGAACATCGCCCCCTCATTGGTTCGGAACCCGACCGCATGGAATCCTTCACGCGCGACCTTCTTGAGGTCTTGTCGCAAGACGACGTCCGTGCATTCGCGTGGTGCATCCTGCCCAATCACTATCACGCCCTTGTCCTGGCTCCCGACATCCAGAGCCTCCTCCTCCGCCTGGGACAATTCCACGGACGCACGGCGTATCGTTGGAACGGCGAGGAGAACGCGCGGGGACGCAAGGTGTTTTATCGTAGCGTGGAACGCGCGATGCGATCAGATCGACATTTCCGAACCACATTGAACTATGTCCACCATAACCCGGTTCACCATGGTTACGTCGATCGTTGGACCGACTGGCCGTGGAGCAGCGCCGTCGAGTATCTGGAAATGACCTCCCCCGACGAAGCCAGACGCATGTGGAGGGCACATCCACTGAAAGACTACGGCAAAGGCTGGGACGATCCGGAGA
>JAYPGD010000274.1:0-3771 GCA_038126655.1 Verrucomicrobiales bacterium | reverse complement strand
GCAAGAACCTCCCTCACCAGCCAATCGCCCTTGTGACATCACGCGCGATCGTTTGGAGTTCCGCGTTTACGCGGTTCCCCGCTCACGGCGAAGCCCCCACGCCCTCCGACTCTCCCAATCGTAGGTTCTCCGCCTGAAGGCGGAACTCCAAACGAAGGATGCAATCCCGCCTCCAACGCGCCAGTCCGGGGCACAGCAAGCCCCCCCCCTCACCAGCCAATCGCCCTTCTGACATCCCGCGCAAACGTTTGGAGTTCCGCGTTTACGCGGTTCCCCGCTCACGCACGGCGTAACCCAACAATTCCCGACTATCCCCCGCATCCGCACTCGCTTAACATCCGTGGCTCATGAAAGCCCTTTCGCCCCTGTTCGCCCTCGCGTTGTTCCTCTCAGTTCCAGACGTTTCGACTGCCGCCGCCGACTACCCGCTCGGCGGAGCCTCCCGCCCCGCCCCCCAGATGACGCTCAAGCGTGAGGGCAAACAGTACAAGCGCGTACACCAATACGCACTGCGCCTGATCAACCACGACCGCCTCGACGACGCGGACGAATTCCTCACCGGCTGGGCGAAAAAGTTCCCCCAGGACGCCGAGACGCAATACATGCTCGGCGTCCTCGCGGCCAAACGCAACCAGGGCGACAAGGCCGCGACGTTCATGAAACAGGCCGTCAAACTCGGACTGCCCGAAGACCGGATCGTCGCCGGGCCGCGCGCCTTGTTCGCGGACGTGAAGGATCACGAATACTTCAAGGGCCTGGCCGACAAACATGAATTCACTCCCCTCCACGGTCCGCTTGTCGGGAACGTCACCTCGGATTCCGCATCCATCTGGGTGCGCACGGCCAAGGAATCGGAGGTCGCCGTGTCCTATTCTGAATCCCCCGGCAAGAAAGACATCTACAAGGTGCGGCCGGTAGAAACCACCCCGTTCCAGACCGTGTCCCAGAAAGATGATTTCGCCGCGGTCATCGATCTGCGCGGTCTGATACCGGCAACGCGCTACACCTACCAAATCACCTTCAAAGACGGGAACCAACAAACGCGTCATTCAATGCGTCGTGAATTCACCACCTTCCCGCGCGAAGGCAAACCCACGAGATTCTCCCTCGCCTTCGGCGGCGGCGCCGGCTTCGTCCCGGAAAATGAGCGCATGTGGGACACCATCGGCTCCTTCAAACCCGACGTCATGCTGCTGCTTGGCGACAACGTCTACATTGACGATCCGGAATCCGTGATCATGCAGCAATACACCTATCAACGCCGCCAATCCCGTCCCGAATGGCGACAACTGACCTCCCGCACCCCCGTCTTCACCATCTGGGACGACCATGACTTCAGCACCAATGATTCCTGGGGCGGACCAAAGATTGAGGAGCCCTTCTGGAAGCGTGACTACGCCTTCAAGATCTTTCGCGACAACTGGGCCAACCCCGGCTACGGCGGCGGTTGGGAGCAACCCGGTTGCTGGTATTCCTTCGCCATCGGCGACGTCGATTTCATCATGCTCGACTGCCGCTGCTACCGGACCGATCCACGCAAGGAAAACCCGTCCATGCTCGGGCCCATCCAGATCAAGTGGCTGAAACAGGAACTGAAGAAGGCCAAGGGGACCTTCAAGGTCCTTTGTTCCTCCGTTCCGTGGGTGCTCAAGGCCAAGGGAGGCAGCAAGGACACCTGGAACGGTTACCAGGCCGAGCGCGAGGAGATCTTCAGCTTCATCGAAAAGAACAAGATCGAAGGCGTCGTCCTCATGTCCGCCGACCGACATCGCTCCGACGCCTGGCGCATCGAACGCCCCGAGGGCTACGACTTCACCGAGTTCAACTCCTCCCGCCTCACCAACCAACACGTCCATCCCGAGATGCACAAACAGGGCGCGTTGATTTCCTACAACAAGAAACAATCCTTCGGCCTCGTCGAGTTCGACACCACCGCCGAGGATCCCAAGGTCAAATACACGGTCATCAACATCGACGGAAAGAAGATCGCGGACATCAGCGTGAAGCGCAGCGCGCTGAGGCTCGATTGATTCATCCCCACGGATGGCAAAGCCGACCCACGGATGAAATACACCGAGATCGGGAGAATTGCCTGTCCCCCGCGGACAAATAGGGTCCGATCTCCAAGACCGGCCGCAAGCTTTGAGCCCAATCCCTGAGCTTCTCTTCCGTTTTCGAATCCTTGGCGGCAGTTTCCCGCAACAGGTAAGGCAGGGCATTCACCCCAATTTCACTGATCGCGACCGACGCGGCTGAATGCCGGGCCGGCGAAGCCCCTCTTTTCCTGGCGTCCAAATCCCGAACCCAATCGGCCAACAACCGTCCGGCGTGCGAAGGCTGTCTCGAACTGGACAACCAGATCGCTGCTCCGACCAAGACCAGCCCGACGATCGAAACAACGGCGCAGCGCCCCTTGAGTTTCTTCCACACATCCTTCATTGGCGATCGTGGGCAAAATGCCACAGGTTCCCGTGTTGGCCAACAGGCGTTTCCTTCTCCCATCCGTGGGTCGGCTTTGCCATCCGTGGGGGGAATTCATCCGCCGCCCTATCCGTTCACCGATTCTCGCGCCGGGACGGTCGCGCCACGCTCTGCAAAATTTCTTGTCGGATTTCTTGGCGCGGCGCGGAATATGGGGTGAATGAACGATGACGACCATACGCTGCTGAGGCGCTTCGCCGACCAGGACGACAGCGACGCGTTCCGCGTCATCGTGGAACGGCATCTGCCGCTGGTGCATACCGCGGCGTTGCGGCAGGTGCGGAACCCGGATCTGGCGCAGGACGTCTGCCAGAGCGTCTTCATCGTCCTTGCCCGCAAGGCCGCCAAGCTGAAACCGCAGACCATTCTCAGCGGCTGGCTGTATCGCACGGCCCGCTTCACCGCCTTGCGAGCGCTGAAAGCAGAACAACGCCGCGCCGCGCGGGAGCAAGCCACCGCCGCCATGAACGACACATACCCCGAACAAGCGGCATGGTCCCGGTTGGAGCCCGATCTCGACGAGGCCATGTCCACGCTCGGCGACAAGGATCGCGACGCCATTCTCCTGCGCTACTTCGAAAACCGGAACCTGAGCGAAGTGGGCGCCCGTCTCGGCGTCAGCGAGGACGCGGCGCAGAAGCGCGTTTCGCGGGCGGTCGACAAGCTTCGCCGCTTCTTCACCCGACGCTCCATCCCGATATCCGCCGCCGCCATGTCCGCGGCGCTGACCGAGAAAGCCATCGCCGCCGTTCCCGCCGCAACGGCCAAGTCCATCTGCGCGAATGCCCTGCTGCAGTCCGCCGCCGCCTCCACCATCACCCTGCCTTTGGCGCAAACCACACTCGAAGCCATGACCTGGACCAAACTCAAGACCGCCGTTGTCGCCTCCGCCGTTGTCGTCGCGGCCGGAACGCCCGCCGCCCTGCAGCACGAAACCATCAAAGACCTGCGCGCGGAGAACCGGACCCTGTCCGCCCGCGCGGAGGAACTGGCGCAAGGCCGGACCGACTCCGCCGAACTGGATCGTCTGCGCGCGGAGGTGGAAAAATACAAGGCGCTCGCCGCCGAAGTGCACGAACTGCGCGCCCGCCTGGCCAAACTGCAACGGGATGGCGACTCCGACGGACAACTGCTCGCGGCCCTGGACTCGGAAAACACCAAGCTGAAAAAGTCGCTCGCCGCCATTCCCGAACGCGAGGCGAAACTCTCCTACGAGGAAGCCAAGGCCCTGGAGATAGCCAGTTTTGAGAAGCGAATGAACAATATGAAAAGCCTCGGGCTGGCCTATCA
>JAYPGD010000273.1:3221-8021 GCA_038126655.1 Verrucomicrobiales bacterium | reverse complement strand
TCGGGATGAGCATTGACGCCGCGACCGGCGAAATTTCCTGGACGCCGACCGAGGCGCAGGGACCGGGAGTCTACACCATTGAAATCCATGCCACGGATGACGGACTCCCCAACAAGACGGGGGTGTTGCGGTTCACCGTCGCGGTCGAGGAAAGCAATGCGGCTCCGGTCCTTCCGGATCCGGGTGAACAGACCGTGGTGGAAGGTCAGGTGTTCGGATATGTGGCGGCGGCCACTGACGCCGACCAACCGGCCAACAACCTTACCTACACCCTTGAGGCCGGCGCGCCTGCCGGCATGACCATCCACCCGCGCAACGGCCTCCTGCAATGGACGCCGGACGAGGTCAATGGCGCGACAGTCTATCATGCGGTCGTCCGGGTGACGGATGACGGGAGTCCGGCGCTCAGCGCCACCCGCGCCATCGCGATCAGGGTCACGGACGGAAACACCGCGCCAGTCCTCGGAGCCCTCGGCGACAAGTCGGTTTCAGAGGGCGAAACACTCGAGTTTACGGCGACGGCGACCGATGCGGACCTGCCGGTGAATACGCTCACCTTCTCATTGGCCGGCGGAGCCCCCGCCGGGGCGACGATTGATCCCGCCAGCGGCCTGTTCTCCTGGACGCCGAGCGAGGCGCAGGGGACGGACACCCACCAGATCACCATCACCGTGACAGACAACGGGAATCCGTCCAAGAGTCACAGTCGGACATTCTCCGTCTCCGTGGGCGACGTCAATCGCGCGCCGAAGCTGCGACCCATCAGTGATGTGAGCGCGCCGGAACGAGCGTCCTTCGCCCTGGTCGTCGCGGCGGATGACGGGGACGTGCCCGCGAACAATCTCCGATTTTCCATCGGGGAAGGGTCGCCTGCCGGAGTGTCCATCCACCCTAGCAGCGGTCTGCTCATCTGGAAGCCGGCTGAAGATCAGGGGCCGGGAGTTCATACGATCACAATCGAAGTGGAGGATGATGGCGAGCCTCCGCTCAGGGACGCCTTGTCCTTCAAGGCGACCATCACCGAGGTGAATCAAGAGCCCGTCCTCGCCGCGGTCGGTGATCGCGAGATCGCCGAGGGGCAGCCGTTGAGGATCTTGAACTCGGCCTCCGATGCGGACCTGCCGGTCAATTCACTGACCTTCAGCCTGGCTCAGGGCGCGCCGGAGGGGATGAGCATCAACGAAGCGACGGGAACGATCGATTGGACGCCCACGGAGGCGGACGGTCCCGGCGAGTATCCGGTGACCATCATCGTCACCGACAACGGGGAAGGGGCGCTGAGCGACTCCGAGACCATTCGCATCACCGTGACGGAGGTCAATGAGGCTCCTGTTCTGGAAGCGGTCGGCGACAAGAGCGTCGCAGAATTGGAGACGCTCACCTTCACGGCGCATGCGTCTGACGCCGACGAGCCCGTCAACGGTATTGCCTATACCCTGGTGAACGCCCCGGTTGGAGCCGCAATTGATCCGGATACAGGCGTCTTCACCTGGACGCCGACCGAGGAGCAGGGACCGGCCGATCATACCTTTGAGGTGGTGGCGACGGATTCCGGCGATCCGGCCGCCTCCGATTCGGAAACTGTCACGGTGAGCGTTCAGGAAGCGAACACAGCGCCGGAACTTGCGGCGATCGGCAACCAGTCTGTGGATGAGAACGCCACATTGAGCATTGCGGTGTCCGCGACGGATGCGGACGCGCCCGCAAACAAGCTGACCTTTGAACTGCTTCCGGGCGCGCCGGCCGGCATGGCCTTGAATCCGGACACCCTCGAACTGACCTGGGCACCGGGCGAGGAACTGGGAGGTTCGGAATTCCAGGTCACGGTGAAGGTGTCGGATGATGGCGACGGAGCCTTGAGTGATTCGGAAACCTTCACCGTTCAGGTGGTTGACCGGAACACAGCGCCGGAACTTGCAGGCGGCGGGAATCTTACGATTGACGAGGGAGAAGCGCTGACCATGGACTTCAGCGCCACGGATGCCGACCTGTCGGCTGACAAGCTCACTTTCAGCCTGGCGCCCGGCGCGCCTAACGGCATGGCGATCGACTCCGTATCCGGACTGCTGACATGGACGCCCGGTGAATCCCAGGGCGGCGCGGCTCATACGGTGACCGTGCGGGTCACTGATGACGGCGTGGGCCCGCTTGAGGATGAAACGACCTTTGCCATCACGGTGAACGAGGTCAATTCGGCCCCGGTCTTCTCATCCGTCGCCAAACAGACGATACCGGAGGGCGCCCTGCGTTCATTTGCCGTCGCCGCCTCCGACGCGGACGATCCGGCCGACAAACTGACCTATGCCTTGGAGCCGGGGGCTCCCGAGGGTGTGACGATTGACCCGGCCAGCGGACTGGTCTCGTGGACCCCGACTGAGGCGCAGGGACCGGAGAATTACGTGCTCCGCATTCGCGTGACAGATGACGGCGCGCCCGCGAAATCGGCGACGATCGGGGTTGAGGTGTCGGTGACCGAGGTGAATCGGGCGCCGCGCCTGCTGGCGATTGGTGATCAGACGATGACCGAGTGCGAGACCCTGAACCTGGTCGTGATCGGCCTCGACGACGATCTTCCGGCCCAGGGATTGAACTATCGGCTGGAACCCGGCGCGCCGGCCGGGGCGTCCATCGATCCGATGTCGGGCGCGTTCAGCTTCAATTCCCCGGTGGGGGCGGGAAGCCATGAAATCACGGTCACCGTGGCGGACAGCGGCGCGCCGAGTGAAACCGCCAGCGCGACGTTCACCGTGATCGTGGGAGAGCTGGAGCCCAGCGTCGTCGATCTCCAGAACGCGACGGCAGTCGAAGGCGTGGCGGACGCCTGCAACAGCTTCAAACGAATCTACCGGTTCAACATTCCGGGCGGAGCCGCCCGGGCGCTGTTTGAGGTCTATGATCTCACAGACGATGTCGATCTGCTGCTGCAGCGCGATTCGGCCCCGACGGCGGATTCCTTCGACGCGGCCAGCCGCGAGGCGGACCGCGCTTCCGAGAAGATCGTGATTCCGTTGGGCGACGGGGCGACGGATATCTCCGGGGACTGGTATCTCGTGGTTCAGAGTCGAACCGAGGGGAGCGCCGGCTTCAAGGTCCGCGCCACGATGCCGCAGCAGGTGAACGGCGGGTCCATCCTCGTCAGCGGCGAGCCGCTCAAGGTGGAAACCGAACCGATCGTTTCTGCGCAGTCCGACAAACCCACCATCAACTTTGGCACGGTGCGCGGCGAGAAATACGTGATCGAGGTCTCCGATGACCTGATCAATTGGACCATTCTCACCGAGTTCATCGTGACGGATTCCAGCGCCTCGTTTGTGGATCCCACCCCATTCCTCGACAACAGTAAGCGCTTCTATCGGATCAGGCAGGTCCCGCAATAGAGGGCGTGTTCATCGGGTTGGGTTGAGGCTTTTGCCTCCCTTTGCTTGAGCTTCAGGGAAGGCGATGCGTGTTGTGAACATCATTCTTGAGAGAACGGAGTTCCGCGCCCTCGCCAAGTTCGGATGGCCGGCAGTGAAATGAGGGACGACACGAAGCGACACTTCCTTGACTGTCGGTCCCTGGCAGAGATGGCCATCACATGGGTCGTTGCGAGTGTGATGTTCATCCTGCCTGCCGCGCTCGCAGCGACAGTTCTCAGATTCGTGTTGGAACTGCCCGAAACGTACTCGCGCTTTATTCCCTTCTGCCTGTGGCTGCTATCCGTTTCGGGAATGTGGCTTTGGTTTGTGCGGATCGGACGCGGGTGGAGGGAACCGCGACTCGCAGCCAAGGAGTTCTTCTACTTCCAGATTTCGGCGGCGATCTTTGTTTTCATATTGGCACCCGGCGTTCTGTGGGGAGAGACGGATTCGCCGGCAAACGAGATTCGCTCGTTTCTGGCCGCGCTGTTTGTGATGATCAACCTTGCGTATGTGACTCTGGCATGGGGAATCCATCTGAAGCTGCCAGCGAGGATCCTCGTCGGGCTCGTCCTGAACATTGCGTTGGCGATGGCATCGGTCTGGGGGCATTGAGGATGCGCTCTTGAGCGAGGCGGCGCATCCAAGCCGCACCCCTGTTGCTGAGTCACGGTCGAAAGGGAAGGGGGGGCTGATTCAGGAGCACGAAAAAGCCCGACAGGTCAGGCCTGCCGGGTTGTTGAGAATCAGATTGGAAGAGCGGATCAGAAGCCGAGCTCGGACTTGCGCTCCTCGGCGGTATCGAGCGGATCGATGCGCTCGGTGAGGGCTTCCTGCCCTTCGCTCTGCAGACGCTCGGCTTCGTTCTTGTTGTATTCGATTGCCTGTTGCTGATCTTCCGGGACGTCGTCTTCAGCGAAAATCGCCTCCACGGGACACTCCGGCACACATGCAGTGCAGTCGATGCAATCGTCAGGATGAATGACGAGGCGGTCGTCGAGGACGTAGAAGCACGCCACAGGGCAGACGTCTACGCAGTCGGTAAACCTGCATTTCACGCAATTGTCGGTAACTACATGGGCCATAGTCTGTCTTTCTTTTATTCGATGAGTTGTCGGTTCTGTTCGTGTGGAACGCACGCAGTATGGCGGCCCCTTTTTCCGGTTGGCAAGCGAAAGTGCAGTGAGACTGAGTCGCAACAGTACAAGGGCGTGTTGTGGGCGGGGTGCGGGCGGCCCTGAGCGGAAAGTGACAGGAAGCAGGGGGCGAGTCGGGCGACATCTGCAACCAGCGATACGCCGGCAACCGCGGGTCCGCCCGGGTTGTCGTGGCTTTTTTTAAGACGGGCAACAGCTGCGCGGCGTCCCAGACCCGGTTGTCCGCTTCGAGGGCGGCGTCAGGC
>JAYPGD010000273.1:0-3211 GCA_038126655.1 Verrucomicrobiales bacterium | reverse complement strand
CCGCGGCGGATGTCCTCCCGGAGGAGATAATTGATGGGGACGAGGAAGAGGGTGATGAGCGTGGCGAAGAGGATCCCGAACCCGAGGGAGATGGCCATCGGGATCAGGAACTGGGCCTGGGTGCTCTTCTCGAAGAGCAGCGGCATGAGGCCGACGAAGGTGGTGACGGAGGTAAGCATGATGGCGCGAAAGCGTCGCGCCCCGGCGATGCGCACCGCTTCGGCCACCGGCATGCCTTCCTTGCGTCGTCGGTTGATGAAATCGACGAGCACGAGGCTGTCGTTCACGACGACCCCGGAGAGCGCCAGCATGCCGAAGATGCTCATGATGCTGAGGTCCTTGCCCATGATCATGTGGCCTATGATCGCGCCGACGAGTCCGAAGGGAATGACCGACATAACGATCAGCGGTTGAATGTAGGACCGGAAGGGGATCGCGAGCAGCGCGTAGAGAGCGAAGAAAACGAAGATGCCGCCGACGGCCAGGCTGCCGAAGGAGTCGGCCCTTTCGCGGGCTTCGCCCTCGAAGGTGTAGGTCATGCCATGATATTGGGGTATCAGTTCGGCCAGGTATTCACTCAGGTCGGACTCCACCCGGGCCATGTTGACCGATTCCTTGTCGGCGTCGGCGGTGATGCTGATGGTGCGGTTGCGGTCGACGCGGCGGATGGTGGAAAAGCTGCGGCCCATGCTGGCGTCGGCCACGGCGGAGAAGGGAACCTCGGTGTTGTCGGCGGTGCGGATGCGCATCGATTCGAGATTGGCGAGCGACGCGCGTTCCTTCTTAGGGTAACGGACCATGACGCGGATTTCCTCGCGGCCGCGTTGAATGCGTTGGGCCTCTTGGCCGAAGAAGGCCTGCCGGGTCTGTTGGGCGAGGGAGGTCATGGAAAGTCCGAGCATCTCGGCCTCGGGCTTGATCTTCAGCTTCACCTCCTCCTTGCCGTCCTGGAACGTGTCGGTGACATCAAAGACGCCGGCGTAGGTCTTGAGGCGCTCCTTGATCTTCCCTGCGGCGTCGGCCATGTCGTCGAAGCTGGGACCGGCGAGTTGGACGTCGATGGGGGAGCCTCCGCGGCCGATCTCGGCGCGGAAGTTCAGTTCCTTGGCTCCGGGGATGTCGCCGATGGTCTGGCGCCATTCGTTGACCAGGTCGCGGGTTCCGATGTCGACGTTGCGATCTTCCGGCGGGGAGATTCTGAGGGAGACCTCGCCCGCGTGGGACTGGCCGCTGGTGGCGCGACCGCCGCGAGGACCGCCGCCGCGGGTCTGTCCCTGGCCGCCGCTGACGGCCATGATGTTCAGGATTGCGCTGTTGCCGTCGTCGTCCGTGTATTTCTTCTGCAATTGTTCGGCGGCGGCGCGGATGCGCTCGATGTGTTTCTGGGTGATTTCGGAAGGCGCGCCGAGCGGCATGGTCAGGGTCGCCGTGGCGGTTTCGCTTTCAATTCGCGGAAAATAGGTGAAGCGCACGCGTGTGCTGGAGACCAGCGCAAAGATGATGGCGGCCGTTCCGAGGAACAGGGTCAGTGTGAGGTAGCGGTTGTCGGAGGCGAGTCTGAGCGTCGGGCGGTAGATTTTGAGGACAAAGGACTCCAGCCCGTCGGCGAACAGGCGTTGAAAGCGCGACAGGATATTGAGCTCCTTCGGGTCTTTTCTGCCGGTGGAGAGATGTTTCAGGTGGGCTGGCAGGATGAGCTTGGATTCCACGAGCGAGAACAGGAGGACGGGGATGATCACGAGTGAGATCTGGGCGAAGATCTTTCCGCGGGTGCCCTCGATCATCAGCAGCGGCACGAAGGCGACGACGGTGGTCAGCACGCCGAACACGACGGGCACGGCGACTTCCTGGGTGCCATTGATCGCAGCGTCCGTGCCGTCCTCCTCGTTCTGCAGATGGGTGAACACATTCTCGCCGGTGACAATGGCGTCGTCGACCACGATGCCCAGCACGAGAATGAAGGCGAAGAGACTGAAGATATTGAAGGTCACCCCGATCATCGGCATGAGCGCGATGGCTCCGGCGAAGGAGATGGGGATTCCCAGAAAGACCCAGAAGGCCACGGAGGGGCGCAGGAACAGCGTCAGCACGAGGATGACCAGCCACATGCCCCACCAGGCGCTGTTGAGCAGGGTGTCGAGACGGCCGGCAACGATGCGCGAGCGTTCGTTCCAGTAGTCGATCTCCACGCCCGGCGGCAGGCTGGCGCGTTTCTCGTCCATGTAGCCCTTGACGATCTCGGCGAGTTCGATGGCATTCTGGTCGCCGACCCGGGCGACATTGATGAGGACGCAGGGTTTGTTGTTGAAGGTGGCGAAGAGCGGTTCTTCCTGAAAGCCGTCCTGGATGTCGGCGATCTCGCCGAGGGTGAGCCGGGTGCCGTCCTCGCGGGTGAGCAGGACGATCTTCTCGAAATCCTCCTGGACATAGGCCTGTCCCTTGGTGCGGAGGAGGATCTCGCCGGCGGTGGTCTTGATGGCTCCGGCCGGGAGGTCGATGGAGGATTGGGTGACTGCGCGCGACACCTGCGCGAGCGTCAGACTGTAACGTTGCAGCGTCTCCTCGGAGATCTCGATGGCGATCTCGTAGGGGCGAACCGCGCCCAGGGAGACCTGGGTGACCTTGGGCAGGTTGGCGATCTCGTCGCGCGTCAACTCGCCCAGATGACGGAGGGAGCGCTCGTCCATGGCGCCGGAAAGGACGACCGTGATCACGGCGCTGCTGCGTTGGGCGACGCGGACGATCGGCTTCTCGGCGAGATCGGGGAAGGTGTTGATGGCGTCGACGCGGTTCTTGATGTCATCGAGCATGTCGCGGACCTTGTAGCCCTTCTCGATTTCGACGGTGACCGCTCCGGCTCCTTCGGCGGATGAGGAGGAGATCTGCTTGATGCCTTCGAGATCCTGGATGGCCTCCTCGACCTTGACCACGATGGACTCTTCCACCTCGGCGGGCGTGGCGCCGCGGTATTCGACGCCGATTTCGACGATATCGAGTTCGAAGTCCGGAAAGACCTCGGTGGGCACGGCTCCGAGGAAGGAGGCGAAGCTTTGTTGAAGGTTGTAGAATCCCGGGTTTTCGGACTGTTTGACCGGGAAGCTGGCCATGAGCAGCGCGCCGCCGAGGCCGAGAATGGCGGCCATCAACAGGTTGGCGGCGACCCCGTTGCGGCAGAACCATGCGATGACGCCCTTCATTGCGCGCCTCCCTT
>JAYPGD010000272.1:0-8026 GCA_038126655.1 Verrucomicrobiales bacterium | reverse complement strand
CTTCGAAAACCGGAGGTTTCACGCCAGACTCATGCCCCTGTGGGATGCTTGTGCAATGAAATCGGGTTGTTCGCTCGGGAAGGCGATGGTGATTTCCTTGCCCTGTGGATAATCGTCCTCTCCTCCGGCCTTGCCTGCAGAAAGCGTCAACTCCTGGGTTTGCCCATCGCGTTCAAACTGCAGCGTGACGCGTTCGTAGCTGTTCTTGTATCCCTTGGCGTACCCGGTCACCTTCGCTCGCGCCCTTTCGCCGGTTGTCAAAATCCGCTGGATCTTTCGACTGCGTCGTCGCACTGCATAGCCTCCGCCGAAGATCGTGATTGCCCCGATCAGGATGCCCACGTTCCGATCGGTTTCGGTGGCGTCCACCAATCCCTGACCGATCGCAATGACCGCGATCAGGATGATCGCCAAAACGCCGTCCAGGCAGCGTGAGTCCGTCATGATGATGTTCCCCAGACTGAAGTCCTCGATTTGATCGTCGTCTTTCATGGTGGATGGAAATACAGGCCGAACACGCTTCCTTGGCTGGTCCCGCGTCTACACAATCCCCTTCAACGCCCCTTCCGCATCCGGCGAGTCCCACCATTGCCGGACGCCGGCGTCGGCGGCGACCACGGAAGCGGCATTGTAGCCGCAGAGGCCGGTGATGTTGCCGCCGGGATGCGTGGAGCCGCCGCAGAGATACAGTCCCGGAACCGGCGTGCGATAGGTCCCCGCGCCGGGAAAAGGGCGGTTGTATCCCACCTGGTCATTGGCAAACGCTCCGACCAGGAGATCGCCTTGGAACATATTGGGCAGGGTCTGCTCGGTGTCGGCGGGACTGAGGGCAAATCGGTCGAGGAGGGTTGCGTCGTTCAGGTTCGGCGCATAGCCGCGCCAGAACTCCAGCAGGTCCGCGCCATGGTTGTCGCGTTCCTTCTCCCAGTTCCGCGCGTCGCCGCGCAAGGCATAGGGCAGCTTCTCCCACATGAAGGCCGTATGCACGCCGTCGGCTCCATGACCGGGATCGAAATGGGTCGGGCAGGTTCCCCACGACACCGTCCCGGGAATCTCGCCGCGCTCATGGGCATTCACGATCTCGTGGAACTGCTCGAAACGCTCCAGTCCGAGAATGATCATGAACGCGTCGCGCAATGCCGGATCCCGTTCGGCGGCGGCGTAGGCGGGCGGCTCCTTCAGCGCAAGGTGAAGACCGAACAATGGCGCCAGCAGATTGTAGCGAAACCCGCCAGCGCGCTCGCGAAGCTCGGCGGAGGTGTCCGATTCGGGCAGCAACTGCAGGAAGGTCTGCTGCGGATTCAAACCGGACGCGACGAAGCCGGAGGCCTCGATTGTCTCCCCGCCTTCCAGCTCGATTCCCGAGGCCCGGCCGTCCTTCATGACAATCCGCGAGATCGTCACGCCGCAGCGGACCTCCCCGCCGTGCGCCTCGATGTCCTCGATCAATCCGCGCGCCAGCTGGGCCGCGCCGCCGACGCACATCTGCGCCTTGGCCGGCGAGGCCAGCAAGGCCGGAATCGCATGGCCGAACCCCTTCAACCTGAGGTCCACTTCGCGCAGGCCGTTGAAGAAGAGCAGTCCCGCGCGGATGGCGTCGTGTTCAAAGTTCTCGGTCACGAATTCCAGCGGCGACATCGCCGCGACCTCCAGCAACCGACGGCCAAGCCTGGACTGCTTCAGTAGTTCCGTTCGCTTCGCCGATTCCAGCGGCGGGCATTGCGCCTCGGGCAGGAGAATGTTCTCCACGATGGGACGAAACTCCTCGGTCCAGCGGACCAGCGCGTCGGCGTCCTTCTTCGAGAACTCGGCGAAGGACTCGCGCGTTCCTTCCAGGTCCGTCCGCCACTGAAGGCTGCGCCCGTCGCGCAGGAGCATGGCAACGTTCAGTTCCGGCTCCAGGTAACGAACCCCACGCGCCTCCAGTTCCAGATCCCGATACCACGGCATGCGGTTCATCGCGCGATGGTAGAACGAATGCGGATTGTGCAGCGCGCCCGGAACACGCGGGTTCTCAATCGTCGAAAGCCCTCCGCCCGGGACCTCCGCGCAATCGACGGACAAGGTCCGCAAACCGCAGCGCGAAAGGTAGGCTTGAAGGATCAGGGAGTTGTGCCCCGTGCCGAGGATGATTCCGTCGTAGCTCGTGTTCATGGCAGGTCCGTGGATTGCGGGATGGTTTTAGCCACGGATGGCGCGGATGGCACGGATGTATTTTGAGACATGTGGCGCGGCCGTCCCGGCTGCGGGTTATGGCGGCGTCTCGCCGCCATTTCAGGACAAACGGGCCGGACGCCTGCGCTACGAGATCCGGGCGCTCACCCGATCTCCGGCGCGGCCAGGGCCCAGATGCGATCGGGGCGTCCGGGCGTCTCATTCGCCCCCAAAAACATCCGGGTCAGGACGCGTTGTTGGGTAAAGCCCAATTCCTTCACCAATCGCATTGCCCCATGCGTATCATCGGGAACGTCCCAGAATACGCGTCGCCCGCGCACGCGCGCCAAAAGGGCTCGCACGATGGCTTCGCCCGCCTCATCGTTGGCCGCCACGATGGGCCCGAGGTAGAACGCGTTGCGGCCCGGACGCAACATGCCATAGCCATCCACCTTCCGGTCCGCCGATCGGCGCAGGAGCATTTCCGATTGCGAGGCCAATTGCTGTAGCATGCGAGCCCGGCTAACGCCGAAGGCTTCGTGATCCAGATCCAGCATCGATGGCGCTGGTTCCTTGCCAAGCCATTCAATGCGCGGGTCTTCGATCTCATCCAGTCGCAACCCCTCCGCCTCCCAACGCGCCAGCCCCCATTCGTCCACGAAACCGAGCCGACCGTAGACCGTCTTGCCGAGCGGCGTGGCGTCGAGCTTGATGCTGGCGACGCCCGCATCCTGCAGATGGCCGATGCAGTGATTCAACAACGCCCTGCCGATGCCGTGCCGTCGCAGGTCCGGGTGCACGATGACCATGCCGATCCAGGCAAGGTCCGTGCGGTAGACCGTCGTCGTGGCCGTGCCCGCGGGTTGCCCATTCCACTCCGCCAGAAAGCAGCCGTCCGGATCGTGGGCCAACAATCGCCGCCAATCGCCGGGCAGTTGATTCCAGCCCGCCAGTTCACGAATCGAATCGGCGAAGTCGAGATCGCTTTCCTGGAGACGGCGAATCTGGAGCGGGTCGGTCATGGCGGTCAAGCTGGGGCGTCTTCAGGTGACGCCAAAGGACTGTTTCACCGAATCACGCAGGAGAACAAGAAACGTCAGATCGACGTCCACGCAGACCTCCACGTTCTTCATTCGCCGTCACGATTGCGCAGCGGGGTGATTCGCACAAGCCCTGCGTTTGGGAACGGAATCGCGTTGGCGTGAATGGGACCAGGATGATCAGCCCTGAACGGAGCGCGACTATGTCGGAGTCCAGCCGCAGCAACGCAGCAAAGCCCCAGTGTCCAGGTTTGACCGCGCGCGAATCCAATTTCCAAGTTCCTGCGGCTGGCCCCGAAGACGGAGCACAACCGCGCTCCACCCACCGCAATCACGCCCGATTTGAATTGGCCCCGCGGCCCAGGGGCTTCAAGCTGCGCCCGATGGATCTCTTCAAGTCGTCAGACGACTCCTTCGCGGAGGATGTCCTCGATGCCGCAAAGCGTCGCGATGCCCTGGCCAAGGCGCGGCTGAATCGGGTGATGACCCTGGGCGGTGCTGCGATCCTGTTCATTGCCTTTCTGGCGATGTCCTACAATCGCGCGCCCTCGGCCGAAATCTTCGGCGCGTTGGCCGTCATCAACTTCGCCCTGTTTCTGAAATCGGACTCCGATGTGAAACTGATGCTGGCCGCGGAAAAGTTGTTGGAGAAACGCGCCGCCGCGCGCCCCGACAAGCCGATCAACTGACGAAAATCAGCGAGGTCTTGTAGCCCTCGTCGGTCTTCTCGGTTCCATTGGCGTTGGGATCGAGGACACATTCCCCGTCGACCACGAAAACGTAGCGATGACGCCCATGCGTGAGACGGAGCGCAACCTCCCACAAACCGCCGAAATTCTTCTTCAACGGCGTGCGCTCGGTGTCCCAGTCATTGAAATCGCCCGCGATGGACACCTTCTCCGCCTTGGGCGCGTCGTGCTTGAAGGCAATCCGGACGGTCTTCCCCGCGCCCACGGTCGGGCTGCCGGCCTTGATGGGTGAATTGGACGACGACATACGACAATCTGCTTGGTTTTCGCTGAACCGCAACTTTGTCGTGGTTCGAGCCGGACGCGCCAGTTAAAAATCGCGCCGCCGCATGATCGCCCGCGTTTCACTCGAGATCGCCCTGCGCAAGGAATTCGATTACCTGATTCCCGAAGCGCTGGCCGATCGCGTGGAGGTCGGCAGCCGGGTGAAGGCGCCCTTTGGCCGGCGCACGGTCATGGGTTGCGTCACCGCGTTGATCGACAAGTCTCCCCACGACAAGCTGCGCGCGTTGATCGATGTCGTCGGCGCGCAGTCCATGGTGACGCCGAAGGTGATGAAGCTGGCCCGTTGGATCGGCGACTACTACTGCTGCGCGCCCGAGACCGCCCTGAAGAGCGTCCTGCCCCAGGCCGTCCGCAAGGAGAAGGAAGGCTGGAAGGAAAGCCTCTTTGTCAGCCTCGTCCCCACCCCCCCCACGGAACCCGCCAAGCTCACCAAGCGGCAGAAGGAGGTCCTGCAGATTGTGAAGGACAAGGAATCCCTGCCGCTGCGGGACCTGGTGAAGGAAGCCGGAACCACCGCGGACACCGTTCGGCGTCTGGAGAACAAGGGCCTGGTCTCGATCCAATCCAAGATCGCCGAACGCGATCCCTATGCGCACGAGAACATTCTGCCAACGAAGCCGCTGGAACTGAATGAAGAGCAGGCCCGCGCGTTGCAGGCGATCATCGAGGCGATGGACGCCGGCTCCCCCCAGGCCGCCAGATTCCTACTCCATGGGGTGACCGGCAGCGGCAAGACAGAGGTCTACCTCCAGGCCATCGAACACGCCCTCAACCGGGGCAAGGGCGCGATCGTTCTCGTGCCGGAGATCTCCCTCACGCCGCAGACCGTCGAGCGCTTCAAGGCGCGCTTCTGCTCCGGTTCGCTCAAGACACTGGTCGCCGTGCTGCACAGCCATTTGTCGGAAGGGGAACGACACGACGAATGGCACAAGATCCGGCAGGGCCGGGCGCGCATCGTCATCGGCGCGAGGTCGGCGGTCTTCGCGCCGGTGGACCCGCTGGGCCTGATCATTGTCGATGAGGAGCACGAGCATTCCTACAAGCAGGAGGAGGCTCCCCGCTATCATGCGCGCGATGTCGCCGTCGTCCGCGGGCAGATGGAGAACGCCGTGGTCGCGCTCGGTTCGGCGACGCCCTCCATGGAGAGCTTCCACAACGCGCGGAGCGGAAAGTATCGCCTGCTGGAGATGCGCGAGCGCGCCGACGACAAGCAGATGCCCATCGTGCGCGTGGTGGACATGCGACACGAATTCCGCGCGCAAAAAGGCCCGCCCATCTTCTCCAACAAATTGGTCGAGGCCATGCGGCAGCGCATCGAACGCAGCGAACAGACCATCCTGTTTCTCAATCGCCGCGGCTACGCGACGTCCCTGCAGTGCCAGGTCTGCGGCTACGTGGCGGAGTGTCCGAACTGCAGCGTGTCGCTCACCTACCATCGCGACGAGCAGACCCTGCGCTGCCACGTCTGCGGCCATGCGGCAAAGGCCCCGAGAGTCTGCCCCGAGGAAAGTTGCCAGAGCCCGTCCATCCGCTTTGCCGGATTGGGCACGCAGAAGGTGGAGGAGACGCTCGGCAAGCTGTTCCCCAAGGCAAACATCCGCCGCATGGATTCCGACGTCCTCCGCCGCAAGAATGACTTCCGCAGGATTCTCGGCGAGTTCCGCACCGGCAAGATCGACATCCTGATCGGAACCCAGATGATCGCCAAGGGTCTGCACTGGTCGGCATCGTGCATGCGGACCTCGGCCTGCACATTCCCGATTTCCGCGCCGGCGAGCGCACCTTCCAACTGCTCACCCAGGTCGCCGGCCGCGCCGGACGCGGCGACATCGAAGGCGAGGTGTTCGTGCAGTCCTTCACCCCCTTTCATCCGGCGATCCAATTCGCGCGCCGGCATGACTACGAGGGGTTCTACGACGCCGAGATGGAATTTCGCGGGCAGCTGAAATACCCGCCGTTCGGCCGCGTCGCGCTGCTCACCCTGCGCGGCCGCAATGAGGACAAGGTGGAGTTCTCAGCCGGCCAGGTCCGCGCCCGAACCGAGGAAGCCCTGGCCGGCATGCAAGAGATCAAGATCCTCGGACCGACCCCGGCGCCCCTCGCCCGCGCCGACAAACAGTTTCGCTACCAGATCATGATCCGCGCCAGACAGATGATCCGCATCAGCGCCAAGCTCGCGGAAATGACCCAGGCGGTGAAGCTGCCGGACGAAGTGTTCCTCGCCGTGGATATCGACCCCGTGAATCTGTTTTAAGGGAGGGGTGTGGGCGGGTAGGAGGATGAGGGTATGGGCGTTGAATCAACATCGCCTCGGGAACTTCCCGCGATGTTACGCCTTTTCCTCAATCAGCTCCCGGCGACCGCCGCCCAAAAGTTCAGCGACGGTGTTCGTTGAATAGACGCCGCGGCGGAAATTCGGGTCCTGCAGGATCGCCTGCTCAAACGGGATCGTGGTCTTGACGCCCTCGATGATGTATTCATCCAGGGCGCGCGACATACGATCCATCGCCTCGCGCCGGTCCTTGCCGGTCACGATCAGCTTGGCGATCATGGAATCGTAATGGGGGGAGATCGTGTAGCCCGCATAGGCGTGGCTGTCGACCCGCACATTCCGGCCGCCGGGGGCGTAATACATGTTGATCTTGCCGGGGCTGGGGCGGAAATCGCCGAAGGGATCCTCGGCGTTGATGCGGCATTCGATGGCGTGACGCTTCGGGGTCAGGAATTCGCTCTGGCTCTCGCGGATCTGCTCGCCGAGCGCGATCAGAATCTGATACTTCACCAGGTCCACATCGGTCACCTCCTCAGTGATCGGATGCTCCACCTGGATGCGCTTGTTCATCTCCAGGAAGTAGAAGTTCCCCTTGTCATCGACGATGAACTCGACCGTGCCGGCGTTGGTGTACTTCGCCAATTCCGCGATCTTGACCGCCGCGCGCCCCATCTTCTTGCGCATGGCCGGCTTCTTCTCGAACAGCGGCGAGGGCGTCTCCTCGATGAGCTTCTGGTTGCGACGCTGGATCGAGCAGTCGCGCTCGCCGAGGTGGATGATCTTGCCCCGGCTGTCGCCGAGGATCTGGAATTCGATGTGCCGCGGGTTCTCGATGAACTTCTCGATGTAGACGCCGGAATTGCCGAAGGCCTTCTCCGCCTCCGCGCGCGCCGCGTGGTAATCCTTGATCAGGGAGACATCGTTGTGGGCGATCCGCATGCCGCGTCCGCCGCCCCCGGCCGTCGCCTTGATCATGACCGGATACCCGATCTTCTTGGCCACCTTCTTGGCGGCGGTTTCATCCTCCACGAGCCCGTCCGATCCGGGGGGGATCGGCACTCCGGCCTTGGTCGCCAGCTCCCGGCTCAATGCCTTGTCCTCCATCGCGTTCATCGCCGCGGAACTCGGCCCGATGAAGCGGATGTTGCAGTCCTCACAGATGTCCGCGAAATGCGCGTTCTCGGAAAGGAAGCCGTAACCGGGATGGATGGCGTCGACGTCCGACACCTCCGCCGCGCTGATCAGGCGGTCGATCCGGAGATAACTGTCGGAAGAGGCGGCGTCGCCGATGCAGACCGCCTCGTCGGCCATCTGCACGTGCATCGAACTGGCGTCCGCCTTGGAGTAGACGGCCACCGTGCGGATGTTCAACTCCTTGCACGCCCGGATGATCCGGACGGCAATCTCACCGCGATTGGCTACGAGGACTTTTTCAAACATGCGGGATCAGAATTGGTTGGCCCTGGAAGGTCGGCAACCCGGAAGAAGACTCCGGGATCTCAGGCCGGGTTGATGCGGAACAACGG
>JAYPGD010000271.1:2967-8093 GCA_038126655.1 Verrucomicrobiales bacterium | reverse complement strand
CCTGATCACCAGCGCGGGCGGAGCCTTTGGCAAGACGATCAAGGGCTCCGGCATTGCCGACACCCTGCAGCACTACGGCGAGTCGATGGGCATCAACTACATCATCATGGCCTGGGTGGTGACGGCGCTGGTTCGAATCGCGCAGGGTTCCGCCACCGTCTCGATGATCACGGGCGTGGGCTTGATGTCCGCGTTGATCGCCGGCACGGAACTCGATTACCACATCTTCTACATCTACCTTGCGATCGGATTCGGCTCGATCACCTGCTCCTGGATGAACGACAGCGGATTCTGGATCGTCGGCCGTTTGAGCGGTTTCACGGAGAAGGAGACGCTGAGGTCGTGGACGCCGATGCTGACCATCATTGCGGTCGTCGGCCTCGTGGAGTCCTACCTCTGTTCGAAGATCCTGCCGTTTAATTGATTCACTCTTCCCGATGCGTCTTGTGCACCGCGGCCTGGGCCGTGCATTTGCCCAGGAACGCATCCATGCAGACGTGCGGCGGGCGGCCGGCGGCGAAGACCAGGCACTCGGCGATGTCTTCGGCGGTCAGCGGTTCCAGTCCTGCGTAGACCTTGTCGGACTTCGCCTGGTCGCCCTTGAAGCGCACCATGGAAAACTCGGTTTCTGCGAGTCCCGGGTCGATGGTTCCCACGCGCAGGCCCGTGCCGCAGAGTTCCAATCGCAATGCGCGGGTGATCTGCAGTTCGGCCGCCTTGACGCCGCAGTAGACCGAGCCGCCCTCGTAGGCGACGCGTCCGGCAATGGAGCCGATGTTCAAGATCGTGCCGCCGGGGAAGGGTTTCATCAGGGGCAGGATGGCTCGGGTCATGCGCATGTCGCCGAGGAAGTTCGACTGCACCATGGCCTCCCAATCCTCGTCCTTGCCGTCCTCGACCGTGTCGAGTCCGTGCGCGCCGCCGGCATTGTTGATCAGGACGTCGACGCGGTCGGTGTGTGACCGGACCCAGTCGGCGTAGGCGTTGACGCTTTCCGTGCTGGCGACGTCGAGGACGCGGACTTCGGCCTGCGGCGCGCCGGCGGACCTGGCTTCCTCGGCGACCTGTTCCAGTCGGTCGATGCGTCGGGCTCCGAGCAGGACCTTGGAGCCCTCGGCGGGGAATGCCCTGGCCGCGGCGGCGCCGAAACCGCTGGAAGCCCCGGTGATCAGAACCCACTTGTCTTTCAATCGTGATGCCATGGGGGAGGTTGTAGCAGGGCGGGGGAATTTCAGGCAAGCCGGGCTTGGCTGCCCGGATTCCTAATGTGTTGCCTCACGCGCGGGTTTGGGCAATCGTGCCCGCTTTCCAAATTTTGACCGCTGCATGAACGCCGACAGAATCAAAGAACTGGCCCTGGATCTGAACGAGACGCCGCCGCGCAGCCCGCGCGAGACCCTGGGCGGCTACGTGGTTCTCGGACGCGCCTTGGACAAGTGCCGGGCGGAGTTGAACGGCACGCTGGGCGACTATCACTTTGACTGCCCGCTGGATAATGAGTTCCTGGGCTTTGCGGAGATTTCAGCGGAGGCGTTCAGGGAGTTTGTGGCGACCGGAGCCTCGGACGACGAGGTCGCCGAATGGATCGGGCGGAACTCGAAGGAAAGGCCGCGGATCGAGATCATCAACTGGAACAACAGGATGCGCGCCATGCGGGTTTGCGACATGGACGACGCGCGGCAGGAGTTCCTGGAGGAATATATTCCCAGGTTTGTTCCCCAGGGGCGGCCGGTCTACGTTTGGTTTGATGTCTACGATCTGGAAGAAGGCCGGATGTGAGAATCGCCGACCACAGGTTTCATCGATGAAGATTTCACTTGGCACGGATCACGCCGGCTTCTCGTACAAGGAGAAGATCAAGGCTTACTTGTTGGAGCAGGGGCACGAGGTCGTCGATTGCGGGACCGCCAGCGCCGAGTCGTGCGATTACCCGGATTTCGTCCGGCCGGCCGCGGAGGCGGTGGCCAGGGGCGAATGTGAGCGAGGCATCGTGCTGGGAGGTTCCGGCAATGGCGAAGCAATCTGCGCGAACAAGGTGAAGGGCGTCCGCTGCGGTCTGGCGTGGAATGTCGAATCGGCGCTCAAGACTCGGGAACACAACGACTCCAACGTCCTGTCGCTGGGCGAGCGGATGATTCCAGAGGATCAGGTTCTGGAGATTGTCCAGGTCTGGCTGGAAACGGCGTTCGAGGGCGGTCGGCATGAGCGACGCGTGGCTAAGCTCGAGGCGGAGTGAGGCTTGGCGTTGGGTTCACTTCTCGTCCATACGAACTCGGGGCGCAACCTGAAGGTCGCGGCTACGGGCATTCGCCAACGCCGGTCCCTCAGTTCTTCGCCGCCGCCAGTCTGCGGGCGATGAATTGCCGGACCAAAGGTGATTTGGCCTTCGCGGCCAGTCCCAGGAAACGCGTCACATCCACTTCGACCAAGGGCTCGACGCCGTACCAATACATGAGGGGGAGGTTCTGGTCGTCGATGTCTTCGGGGCGGGAGAGCAGGGCTTCGGCGAGCTTCCAGCGTTTGTCCGGCTTTATGCGTTGAAGGGCGCTGGCGAGGTGGAGGCGTACAAGTTGGGAGTCGCCGTCTGCGGCCAACGCAACAAACTTCTTGAGAGCGGCGTCGGATGGGTTCCTGTTTTCGCAAAGCAGGGTAATCGCCCAGGCTCGGAGATGTTCGTTTGGATGGGAGAGCTGTTGGAGCAGCAGGGAATCGGGGGTTCCATCCGTGACGCGCAAGGCCCACAAGGCGCGGAGTTTGCGGGTGATGTCGGGATTGTTGTCCAGGATCCCGCGCAGGCGGCGATGCGCTTTCTTCATGGGCCATTGGGTCACGGCGCGTTCGTGAAGGATCCGGCGGGCGTGGCGGACGTGCCAGTCGTTCTTATGGAGTTGGAGTTCCACCAATTGTTCGACGCTCATTTCGAGTAGGTTCACCTTGCGCGGCTTGGGACGGCCGTAGCTGATCCGATAAAGGCGTCCGGTTTCCTTGCGTGTGTTGCGGACGCTGTGGCATTCGCCGGTGTCGGACCAGTCGCTGAAATAGACGGAGCCATCGGGCGCGGGTTGAAAGGAGACGCCCATGAGCCAGGGGTCTTTCGAAATCAGGAAATTGCCGCCGTGCGTGGCCGTGTAGCCGGAGCCCTGGCGATGGGGGAGGTCGTGATTGATTCGGCGGCCATGGGTGTTGTGGAGTAAAACGGTGTTGCGATAGCGGTCCGGCCAGTTGTCGCCGAGGTAGACAAGAATGCCGCAATGGGAATGTCCGCCGCCGAGTTCGAGTTCGTTTGGCGTGCCGATGCCGGCGCGGATGTTGTCGCCGCCGAGATAGTGCAGGTGATCGGCGATGGTTTGGATTCGTTGATAGGCGTATTGGCTGGATTCGCGCCCACGCCACGGTTCGTAGTGCGCGCCCTGGATGACGTGAAAAAGGTGCGGGTTGACGGTGTTGGGGATGAAGGCCTGGCCGTGGTCGTTCCAATCGATGCCCCACGGATTGGTGCAGCCGTCGGCGTAGGGCTCCCAGACATGGCGGACGGGATGATAGCGCCAGACGCCGCCGTCGAAACGGACGCGTTCCTCCTTGGGCGTTCCCGGTTTGCCGGGGGTGGACCAGTTGGTGCGACCGTGCGTTCCGTAGAGCCAGCCATCGGGGCCCCAAGCGAAGCCGTTGGCGAGGTTGTGGGAATTGGCGTGATTGCCGAATCCGTCGAGCAGGACTTGCGGCTTGCCGTCGGGAAGGTCGTCGCCATTGTGGTCCGGGAAGTAATAGAAATAGGGCGGCGACATGACCCAGACGCCGCCAAAGCCGACCTCGATGCCGGTGATGTAGTTCAGCTTGTCGAAAAACACCTTCCGGGTTTCGAAGGTTCCGTCCGCGTCGGAGTCCTCCAGGATCAGGATGCGATCCTTCTGCGCCTCAGCGCTGTGCTTGGGATAGCTGTAGGCCTCGGCGACCCAGATGCGGCAGCGGTCATCGACGCACATCCCGATGGGTTGCCGGACATCCGGTTCGGCGGCGATGAGATCGACGCGGAAGCCGTCCGGGACGACCATGGTGTCCGCGGCCTTCTTCGGAGCGAGCGGCTCCGGGATTTCCGGTTGTCCGGGTTTGGCGGCGAGGGCGGACGATCCAATGAGCAGGAAGGCAAGGCCGGCGGAGAGCGTCCGGCGCAGCGACGAAAACGGCCTGATGTTCTCGTGGCGCCAGCGTTGCCGCGGCGTTTGTGGTTGCTGGGTTGGGTCAGGAGAAGGGGACATTGATTTGTGGGATTGACTATTCTCTTTCGATGCTCGCAGCCAAGGCGGCGACGGCCCAGCTGGTTCCGCAGATGGAGATGAATTGATCCTTGCCGTGGGGGAAGCCGGATTCGAAATAGGTTTGAATCGGATGGGACCGGGTCTTCACGAACCACGAGCCATCCTCGCGCTGGGTCTTGAGCAGGTAGGCGATGCCTTTTTGGTAGGCGGGGGAGGAGACTTTCATACCGGTTTCCTGCAGCATCCACAAAGCCTGCCCGGTTGCGTAGGAGTCGCTCGCCATGTCGGGCAGTTGCCCCCATCCACCATCGGGCCTTTGCGTGTCGAGAACGGCCCGGCGAGCGGCCTTGATGGCCTTCTTGTCCGCATTCAGGAGGTGGAGCCCCCAGAGTCGGGCATTGAGATCCTCCTGACGCGCGGGCTCGGCCCGGATCAATTTGTCGCGGGCCTTGGCGATCACGGCGTCGGCCTCGTCGCGGCGGGAATCAGCAACGAACTCATCAAGGTAGTAGGCCGCGATGGTTGCGCTGGTGGCTGGGGAGTCCTCCAGCGGTGGGCGTTTCTTGCTGGTGTCGAAACCGCCGTCTGAGCGCTGCGTCTTGATCAGGTAGGAGGTCATCGCGTCCGTGGTCTTGTCGGGTTTCCAATCCGCGAGATGCAGCGCCCACAGGGCGTATCCGACGGTCATGCTTTGTCCGCCGATGCCCTTGCCGGCGAGCAGTTTCTCATGGCGATTCTTGAATCCGTCGTGGGTGATCCGCGCCTGTTGGTCGAACAGTTTCTGGTCGATGGAGAAGCCGTTCTTCTTCGCCGTGGACTGGGCCAGCATCGGCAGGGTTTGATGGTGGCAGGTGAAGCAGGAGCGGTGTT
>JAYPGD010000271.1:0-2957 GCA_038126655.1 Verrucomicrobiales bacterium | reverse complement strand
CGTGTGCCCTGGGCGAGGACCGCCAGACCCTTGGTTACAGCGGATTCAACATCGGATTGGGCTCCGAATGCGGTCGAGGCAACGAGGACGCAGCAAAGCGCGGGCAAAGGGGGGCGGAACATGGGGCGGGGACGCGACATCATTTGAGCTCCTCCAGTTTCATGACCGCCTCGTCGAATTGCTGCAGCCGTTGTTTGCGTTGTCGGTCATTCCAATAGCGGGCTTCGCTCTCGTAGAATTCGCGCTGGTCCTGCAGGTGGCGGACAAGCCAGTCGCGATCCTCCCGGGAAAGGACCCGTCTGCCGCCGACGAGGACCCGTGTGGCGGCGGTGTGTGTGATGACGTTTGTCTCGGCCCAAGGCTGCTTCTTCAACCGCGGATCGTCCAGTGCCCGGATCGGCGAGCCTTTGCCGCGCAGGGCGAACCAGCAGCTTTCGGAAACCTTGAGCCTGGTCTTGATACGCCAATAGTGGACGCCGCCCAGGTTCTTCTTCACGATCGTGCCGGGGATCGGGAGGCCGTTCTTGAGTATCTCCATTTTCGTGAGGGGAATCGGGGACTTGAGCACGGCGTCGATCTCGACTTCGCCTCCTTCGAGAGGAAACTCCAGCGCGCCGCCGATGTCGGTCTCGTTCACCTTGAAGGAAACCATGGGGCCGCTGGTGACGAAGACGCGTCCTTTCTTGACGGCCTCTTTCCAGGCGTCGAAGTCGTGTTGGTCATCGACCTTGGCGTAGGTTCGCATCTCGCCAAGAAAGGGCTGCCAGGGATCGCGGGCTGGGTAATTGGGCAGATCCGTGCCGCCGACGGGCGGGATGAAGAAGCCGGCGTTCATCAGTCGATACCAGAGTCCGGGAACGTAAAGGTGCGTGTTGGCGATCTCCATGAAATCGGCGGCGCCGAGAATGACGTCGAGCGCGGCGGTGGTCTTGGTTCCGAGCGCTCCTCCATGCGCGATGCCGCCGATGCCGTCCATCTTGCGCGTTTCGAGAAACACGTCGTGCAGGAACGGGTAATTCGGGACGCCGTTTCGCCCGGCCATGATGGGCGGGATGATCTTGTCGATGCCGAGGAGATTGATGTGTCCCTGCGCGGAGTCGCGATATTCCTCGCCGGCGGTGATGAGACGCGCCCCATCGCGGGCTTCGCCGCGTTTGCCATAGGCGTACTGGGTTCCCCACTCGCCGGGGACCTTGCCGCCCTTCAGCATCATGAAGTGGATGGATTCCAGGTCGTCGCCGGCCATCATGACAAACCAGTCGATGTTGGCGGAGCGACTGAAACGGTCGTAGTGAAGATGCGGGTCGGAGGAGGCCCAACCTTCGAGCGTCAGGCTCGACCAGCGTTGGAGCGGGATGTTGACCCGGATGTCTCCGGGGTTCGAGTAGTCTGACACCTTGATTGTTTTGGAGACCGGGAAGAACTCGAACCCCTTGGCCGTGTGCACGGTCACCGTTCGCGCGGCTGCAGGCAAGGGGATCTCAACCGGAAAAGTTCCGCGGGTGTAGGTGATCGCCCGGAACTGCTTCTTGCTGTCGTGCAAGGACAGGAAACGGACGCCGTGCGGGCCGATATCGTCCGGTTGGAAGGGGACGCCGTTGACTTCCAAGGAGAAGCGCGCGGGCAGGGGGCGGCCGGTGTTGGCGTCGGTGGTTTCCAGTTTGAGCGTGGGAGCGGCAATGATGGAGGTAGCCAGAGCCAGGATGCATGCTGCGGCGCCGACGCTTCGCATGAACCATCGGACCGGAAACGAGAGCCGGCAGGATTTGAATCTCATCGGGGGCATTTTGGGGACGCGGACGACTTTGTCACGATTCCGATTGCATCAACTTCACGCTTCATCGCTGATCGGCGGTGGCGTATTGTCTTCCCATGCAGAACGTGAAGACAGTTGATCTCACCCGCAATGTCGAGGCCGTCCGGATTCCGATCGGGGAAACGGCGATCCTGAACAAGGGGGAATCGGTCGACATCACCCAGACGCTCGGCGGTTCGTTTACGGTGCGGACGATGGAAGGACTGTTCTCCATCGCGGGAAAGGACGCGGACGCCTTGGGGCTCGAGACGCCGGAAACGCCCGAGAGCGGAGCGGGGGAAGGGCCGTTGGACGAGCGTCAGGTCTGGGAGACCTTGAAGACCTGTTTCGATCCCGAGATTCCGGTGAACATCGTGGATCTCGGCCTGGTTTACGACATGGTGATCGAGAACCTGCCGACAGGCGGAGCCAAGGTCATGGTGAAGATGACCTTGACCGCGCCGGGTTGCGGAATGGGGCCTTCGATCGCGGGCGATGCGCAGGGCAAGCTGTTGCAACTGCCGGGCGTGGCCGAGGCCTACGTGGATATCGTGTGGGATCCGCCCTGGCATCAATCCATGATCACGGCCGAGGGACGCAAGATTCTCGGGCTGTGAGACGAATTTGAGGAAAATTTTTTGACAGGCGGGGCGGGTTTTCGTAGTTTCCCGCGCTCGCACCGGCGAATGGCATTGGGGTCGTAGCTCAGTTGGTAGAGCACTTGAATGGCATTCAAGGGGTCAGGGGTTCGACTCCCCTCGGCTCCACCAGCCTTCGCCCGGAACGCAGTGGAGGGCGAAGGCTGCCGCGCCGAAGCTGCTTTGAGCGAAGGCGGGCCAAACCACCGATCCACAGCCGGGCTACGGCTCGGCAGGCCAGCCCAGAAGCAGAGGAGCATGACGGATTTCTGGTGTGTTTACATTTTGCAGTCGGAGTCTGTTCGGACGTGTCACTACACAGGATTCACGAGAGATCTGGGACGACGACTGGAGAAGCACAACTCCGGCGGTGTGCCGCACACAAAGAAGGCGCGCCCTGACTCCTGAAGAGCGACCACGCGCAGGAATGCCGATTGCAGTTGAGCATTGGCCCTCCGCCTTGGGCGCAGTTCAGTTTCTATACTCAATCCCTGATCGTTTTGCGCAAGAGCTCGCTCGGCTGA
>JAYPGD010000270.1:0-8103 GCA_038126655.1 Verrucomicrobiales bacterium | reverse complement strand
GAGATGATTTCTCCGAGGGTGCGCTTTAACAGCTCCCTAACGCGTTGTAGACGCATCGAAGGCATGAGAGACGCGGGTTTGGGGTGAAATCAGAGTTTTGCGGCGACTTCCTCGATCGAGAAGGCTTCGATGACGTCGCCTTCCTCGAACGCGTCGAACCCGGCGAGTTTGATGCCGCATTCCATGCCGGAGCGGACCTCGTTGACCTCGTCCTGGAAGCGGCGGAGAGAGCCGATTTCGCCGCTCCAGAGGACGCGCTTGTTGCGGAGCACGCGGGCGGGGCCCTTGCTGATGCGGCCGTTGTCGACGATGCAGCCGGCGACGGAGCCGCCCTTGGTGAGCGGGAAGATCTGTTTGACGTCGGCGGCGCCGATGGTGGTTTCCTTGCGGTCCGGCTCCAGCATGCCGGCCATGGAGTCCCGCACATCGTCGATCAATTCGTAGATGATCTTGTATTCGCGGATTTCGATGCTCTCGCGACGGGCGAGGGCCTGGGCGCCTTTGTCCGGCTTGGAGTGGAAGCCGATGACGACGGCGTCGGAGGCGGTGGCGAGCAGGACGTCGGACTCGCTGATGTTGCCGACGCCCTTGCTGATGATGTCCAACGCGATCTTGTCGGCGGGAATTTCATTGAGCGAGTTGACGATGGCTTCGACGGAGCCCCGGGTGTCGGCCTTGATCAGGATCTTGAGCACCTTGGCCGATTCCTTTTCGAGGGTGGCGAAGAGGTTCTCGAGGGTGACGCGGGAGCGTTCCTCCTGGCTTTCAGCCTTGATCTCGTCCTGCCGGGTCTCGCCGAGAGAACGGGCTTCCTTTTCATTGGTGACGACGACGAATTCGGAGCCGGCTCCGGGGACGCCGTTGAGGCCGAGCATCTTGACCGCGACGGAGGGGGTGGCCTGCTTGGCGCGGCCGCCGGTGGCGTCGATGAGGGCCTTGACCTTGCCCCAGTGCTGGTCGCAGAGAACGGAGTCGCCGACCTTGAGCGTGCCCTTGGTGACGAGGAAGGTGGCGGTCGGTCCGGCGCGGTCGATGCCGGATTCAATGACGACGCCTTTGGCGCGGCGGTTGGGATTGGCCTTCAGCTCCATGATCTCGGCCTGAAGGAGAATCAATTCCAGCAGTTTGTCGACGCCCTCGCCGGTTTGCGCGGAGATGTCTTGGAAGATGGTTTCGCCGCCCCATTCCTCGCAGGTGACCCCGCGTTCCTGGAGTTGGGTGCGGACCTGGAGGGGGTTGGCGTTGGGGTGGTCGCACTTGTTGACCGCGACGATGATGGGGACGCCCGCCTCGCTGGCGTGGTCGATGGCTTCCAGGGTCTGCGGCTTGACGCCGTCTTCGGCGGCGACGATGAGAATGATGATGTCGGTGATATTGGCGCCGCGGGCGCGCATGGCGCTGAAGGCCGCGTGGCCGGGGGTGTCGAGGAAGGTGACCGCCTTCGTGTTCTTTTTCGGCTTCTCAGGATCCGGAACCTCGACGGTGTAGGCGCCGATATGCTGGGTGATGCCGCCGGCTTCGCCGCGGACGACGCGGGAGCTGCGGATGTAGTCGAGCAGGGTGGTCTTGCCATGATCGACATGCCCCATGATGGTGACGACCGGGGGGCGTTCGACCATGTCCTCCGGCTTGTCCTCGGGGTCGAGCTCGATCTTCTTCTTGGCGGCCTTGACGACGCCCTTGCCCTGCTTGCGTTTCTCGAGATCGAACTTGAAACCGTGTTTGGCGCAGATTTGTTCGGCGACGGGTTCGTCGATGGCCTGGTTGACGTTGGCGAACACGCCTATCTCCATGAGGTCGGCGATGAGCTGGAAGGGTTTCCGATTGAGTTTGCCGGCGAGTTCTCGCACGACGATCGGAGCCTTCATGGTGATCACCTCCGCGCCTTCGGGGGCCTTGTATTTCGGCTCTTTCTTGGCGGGGGGGGAGGAGTCCTTCTCGGGCTTGGCCTCCTTCTTGGGTTTGGCTGCGCTGGCGGGCTTGGCCGGGCGCACCGGGCCTTTGGGAAGTTCGATGCGGCCGACGAGTTGACCGAGTTTGGGACCTTCCTCCTTGGGCTCCTCCTCGGGTTCGGCCGCCGGCTCTTCGGCGGCTTCCGCTTCGGGCGCGGCTTCCGCTTCGGCTTCTGATTCCGTTGCGGGCTCGGGTTCCGGTTCGACGACGTCGTCGGCGACAGGTTCTTCCGTGGTTGCGGCGTCCGATTCCGTCTCGGCGGCGGGTTCGGGGGCTTCCTCCTCGACCGCCGGTTCTTCGGGGGCGGAGACGATGACGATGGGCTGTTCCGGTTCCGGGGTTTCCGGTTGGGCCGGCTCGTCTTCCTTTTCCGGTTCCGGCGGACGCATCTGCTCCACCAGGTACTCGGCTGTGATTTTGTCCAGAGAACTAGACGCGACGCGCGCCTGGGTGATGCCCAATTCCTTAGCCTTCGCAAGGACTTCCTTGCTGGGGACTCCAACCTGCTTGGCGATATCGTAAATGCGAACGGGCATAAATCGGTTCTATGTGGCCGAGCGTCGTCATGCGGCTAACAGTTTGACGTTTGCGCTCTCATGGCCGGGCTTTCTTGGCTGACGATCAGGCGGCTTTGTCGCCGTTGTTCTGTTGCAATCGTTTTTCGGATTCGGCGCGGATGGCGGTCATGATTTCGCCTGACTGTTCCGCAATGCCGTCAATGTCTTTCAGGTCGCTTTCCTCGGCCTGCATGAGGTCTTCCAGATTGAGGAAGCCGGCGTGGACCAAGGTGTTGGCCTGATCCTCGGAGATTCCGGGGATTGCCGCAACGGTTTTCACGGCCAAGGCCACCTTTTGATCGAAATCCAGTTCGGTGTTCTCCTCCTGCTCGATATCGACCTGCCAGCCGGTGAGTTTGGCGGTGAGTCGGGCATTCTGGCCGCGTTTGCCGATGGCGAGGGACAATTGGTCCTCGCTGACCATGATCTTGACGCGTTTGGTGGTCTCGTCGAGATCGAAGCTCTTCAACTGGGCGGGGGCCAGGGCGTTGGTGATGAAGGTCCTGATCTCCGGGTCCCACTTGATGATGTCCACCTTCTCGTTGCTCAATTCGCGGACGATGTTCTTGACGCGCTGGCCCCTCAGGCCGACGCAGGCGCCGACGGGATCCACGCGTTGATCCTTGGAATAGACGGCCAGTTTGGTGCGGAAGCCGGGTTCGCGGGCGACGCCCTTGATTTCGACGGTGCCGTCGTTGATCTCGGAGACTTCGAGCTGGAAGAGCTTGATGACGAACTTGGGATCGGCGCGGGAAAGTATGATTTCCGGGCCGTGGCCGGTTTCCTCCACGGCCTTGACGTAACAGCGGATGCGTTCGCCGGGTTGGTATTCCTCGATGGGGACGCGCTCGCGGTTGGGGAGGAGGGCTTCGTAGCGACCGAGGTCGATGACCACGTCGGAACGTTCAAAGCGCCGGACGGTCCCGGAGACGACATCGCCGACACGATCCTTGAATTCGTCGTAAATCAGCTGTTTTTCGGCCCGACGGACCTGTTGCAGGAGGGCTTGCTTGGCGTATTGGGCGGCGATGCGTCCAAAGTTGTTGGGGGTGACCTCCTTCTCGATTTCGTGGCCGATTTGGGCGTTGTCATCCAGGCGGCGGGCGTCGAACAGGGAGATTTCGTCGTGCTTGTTCTGGACTTGGGCGACCACGATCAACTTGGCGAACGCGCGAATGTCACCGTGTTCCTTGTCGATCTCGCAGCGCAGTTCGCGGGCGGGGCCGACGGCTTTCTTGGCTGCGGAAACCAAGGCTTCCTCGACCGCGGCGACGAGAGTGTCGCGGTTGATGCCCTTTTCCCGCTCCCAGTAGTCCAGATTGGCTAAAAATTCAGCATTCATATAAGTTTCCTGTTTTGCGCGGCATCCGGAGAACAAAAAAGCCGGAATGAAATTCCGACTTTCACTCGCTGGACGACCAGCAACCAGAACGATTTGCAAAGCGCAAACTAGGTAGGTCGGAGGCGGGCGTCAAGCGCGATTTGCGACAGAATGGCGCCGAATGAGACACTCCGTGGCGCCTGATGGAAAAGCCTTTGCAAATCCTGTCGGTCCCATTATTTGTCCCCGCATGAACTCACCGTTGGCATTCTTGATGTATGAAGAATTGCTTCCCGGCAGCCAGTTGCCCAACAAGCTGCAGGATCTCGGCTATCGGGTGCAGACGCTCGATGGCGGGGCGGATTGGGTCGAACGCGCCCAGGCTGAAAAGCCCATTGTGGCGATCATGGAATTGCATGTGAAGAACGCCGATGCCTGCGCGATCATCGGGGAATTGAAGCGGAATCCGGGCACGGAGCATCTGCCGGTCCTGGCCTACACCCAGCCGGAGAACAGTGAATTGCAGGTGGCGGCCCGGGAGGCTGGCGCCGCTTTGATCGCCAGCAACGCCGGTTTGCTGGATCAGTTGCCCGCCCTGCTCGAGCACGTGCTCGAGGTGGAATAGGTGGGCCGCGTCCGGAACACTCTCAGTAGAAGTAAGTTATGTCATTGCCGACCGTCAAACTGGATCAGGGCATCCACGTGATGCATTTGTTTTACACCATTGATCGCGATCTCTGGGCGGATCTGTCCGAAGGCGTCGCGGCCGAGGCGCAGGAAAAGCTCAACGCCATTCTGGAGGCGAATCGAGGGCCTTGCGAGCCCCGGGTGGATCTCTACGCGACCTGCGGGCCGAAAGCGGACCTGGCCTTCATGGTCTATGCGGCCGACCTGGGAGCCGCCATGCAGTTGCATCGCGACATCGAGAACTGCTTCCCGGCCGGCGCGCTGGAATGCGTCTACGACTATTTCAGCATCACCGAGTTGTCCGAGTATGCGACAACCGAGGAAGACACCAAGGCAATGCTGGTTCACCAGGAAAAGCTCGATCCCGAATCGGATGAGTTCAAGGAGCGCTTCGAGACCTTTCGCAAGAAGATCAAGGAATACGAACACTACCGCCTCTATCCCGAGATGCCCGAATGGGAGGTCATGTGCTTCTACCCGATGCTCAAGCGTCGTCAGGGCGAGGACAACTGGTATTCGCTCGATTTCGAGGCCCGCAAGAAGCTCATGAAGGGCCACGCGACCGTCGGACGCAAATACGCCGGCCGCGTCTCGCAATTGATCACTTCCTCGACCGGACTGGACGAATGGGAATGGGGCGTCACGCTCATGGCCCATCAGGTCGACGCCGTTCGCGACATTGTCTACGAGATGCGCTTCGACGAGGTCACGGCGCGCTACGGCGGTTTCGGGCCCTTCTACGTCAACATGCGCGTCACGACCGAACAGCTTTGGGAGCATCTGCGGCTTTGACGCAACAATGACTCCCGAAGATAGAGAGCTGCATTACTTCGAGGAGATCCATTCCCGGTTGGAGGAATTGACGCGCTGGATCTGTGAATCGTCCGGCGGGCAGAGCGACGCGGCCCGGCGAAAGCTGGAGGAATTCCACGACGAACAGCGACGGGCGGGGCACTGGCATCCCTGGCTGACGGAGGCGCTGGCCGATTTCACGAAGGACCGTTCCAAGGCGGTCGATCTCTACAAGCGCGCCTTGGAGGAGGCGAAGGAGCTGTGGGAGCCGGCGCAGAGCATCCTGATTTCGCTGGGAGCGACCCTGCATGAACTTGGGCAGACGGAACAGGCGGAGGCGTTCGTCCGCGACGGTCGCGCCGAGGCGCAGGACGAGGGGGACGAATACGCGGTTGAGAAGGCGAATCGGCTGCTGCGGGAATTCGCCAACGGCCGTTCAGGCTGAGTCTCCGGAATTTTTCAGCGCGCAGTTGGCGATCTTCATCTGGATCTTGGAGATCAGGTTGCCGCACTGAAGGATGAAGATGGCGAACGACTGGTCGCTGCGCAGGGTCTCGTGGGTGAGTTCGGAAAGCGCCTCCAGCTTGATCTCTGTCACCTGATCGAGGAATCCCTGCAGTTCATCAGTGTCTTCCGAAGCCATCTGGGCGCGTTCGATCGTCAGGGTCTTCTCCAGGTATTTGTCCAGGCGATCCTTCTGGATCTGGATGGCCTGTTCCTGCGCGCGTTCCCGGATCCTCCGGTAGCGGGACCAGAGAAGGTAGCAGCCGGCGGCCAACGCGACGCTGAGTTTCTTGAAGGCGGCCAGGGATTCCATGATGGCGGTCACCCGGGCGATCTGGTCCGGCGGATTGAAGAAGCTGCGGGCGGCCCCGTGCAGCGGCACGTGCGAGGCGTCGATCGCGTCGCGCGGGGAAATGAGCGTGGCGAACTGAAGTCCGAGCCCCTCGTGGTAGATCGCGGGCAGGGCGGCGTTGACCAATAGATCCGACGCGTCCTCGCGCACGACGAGCAGGGCGGTGGTGGCGACGGTCGGCACGGCGTTGTGGGGCACGGGCGGATTCTCGCGGTAGAGGCCGCGAGGGATGGTCGCGGTCCGGAAGTAGGCGTTCTTGATGTCAATGGCCGCAGCGTCGAGGGGCAGCAACGCGAATTCGTCCGAAGCGAGGACGCGCCTCAGATCCTTGTTCATGAATCCCGTCGTCACGATGGAACCGGCGATTTTCCGGTTGTCCGGCAGGCTTCCAAAATAGTCGCCGGATTCGTCCGTGATTGATTCCGTCAGCGCGTAATGATCGAGAATGCGCTCGGCGCTTTGGCGCATGCCGGAGCCTGCCGGGCCGAGAATGACGGGTTTGCCCGCGAGTTCGAGGATGCTGTTTGCCGCGCCGCGCCGGGCGATCACATGCACCACTTCGGGATAAAGCGGGGCAATCACTGCGAGCCGATCGACCGGGGCCGAACCGCCCTGGATGATGGCGATGTCAGCCTTGCCGCCGAGGAGGATTTCGCGGTTCTGCACTGAGCCGTCTGTCGGAATGACTTCGACATGGACGCCGGATCTGCGGGCCAGGGACTTTGCCAGGGCTTCGCCAAATTCGTGATAGAGCCCGCCCTGTTTTGCTGTGGCGATGCGGAGGGTTTTCGGGAGGCGTTCCTTGGTGAAATGCCAGATGGCGATGGAACCCACGATCAACGCAATCGGAACGATCACCATCCAGCGGTTCAGCCGGGATGTGGGGGAGGAGTCCATCCTGCGGCGTTTCAGTTCACCGCGTTGACCGGATTGCCCGCGAGGAATGCGCGCACGTTGTCCACCGCGATGTCCATCAGGCGCGAACGCGAGGCGCGTGTCGCCCAGGCGATGTGCGGGGTGACGATGCAGTTCTTCGCGGACAACAGCGGGTTGTCCGGCGCGGGCGGTTCAACGGACAGCACGTCCACGGCGGCGCCGGCGATGGTTCCGGCGCTCAGCGCGTCGGCCAGGGCCTGCTCGTTGATCAGCGGTCCCCGGGAGGTGTTGATCAGGAAGGCGGTCGGCTTCATCAGCGCGAGGCCGGGCGCGTTGATGAAACGGAGATTCTTGTCGGTCAGCGGACAATGCAGGCTGACCACATCGCTTTCGCGGAGGAGATCCTCCAAGGACACGAAGCGGAGATCCTCGGGCGGATCGTCCGGAACGGTGCGGGTGTGGACGATGACTTTCATGCCGAAGGCCTGCGCGAGCTTGATGGTCGACTTCGCGATCTTGCCGTAACCGATCGCTCCGAAAGTTTTGCCGGCCAGTTCGTAGAGGGGCTTTTCCCAGAAGCAGAAGTCCGGGCAATCCGTCCATTTGCCGGCGCGGGCGGCGGCGGAATGAAGGCCGACGTTCTGGGTGAGTTCGAGCATCAGGGCCAGGGTCATTTGCGCGACGGATTCCGTGCTGTAGCCGGCGGCGTTGGCGACGGGGACGCCGCGTTCGCGGGCGGCCTCGATGTCCACGACGTTGTAGCCGGTGGCTAGGACGCCGATGTATTTCAAGGCGGGCAGGGCGGTGATGGCCTCCTTGGGCAGGAGGGACTTGTTGGTCAGGACGATCTCCTTGCCGGCGGCCCGTTCGATGACCCGCTCGGGCGGCGTGCGGTCATGAATCTCGCAGTCGCCAAGTTCGCGCAGAGCGTCCCAACTCAGGTCGCCGGGATTCAGGGTGTATCCATCGAGAACGACTATCCGGGGCTTGTCCATTGATTGAAGTCTTATCCTGAGAACCGCGTTATTTCACGTGAAAAGCGCTGGAGGACGGGGCGGCTG
>JAYPGD010000269.1:0-8111 GCA_038126655.1 Verrucomicrobiales bacterium | reverse complement strand
ACGACCCGCATGTTCGCCTTCATGCGATCCGTGTGCTTGCTCATGCTTTGCGGATGATTGCGGACCAGGGTCAGCATGTCGCGGATCAGGAGCACGCGTCGCTTCGCGGCGATGCGCAGCCACATGTCGCGGTCCTCGGAACTCTTCAGGGACTCGTCGAACACGCCGCATTCAGCGAAGGCGTCGCGCCGGACGATCACAGTCGAGGGTGAAAACCGGGACTTCAACAGGATGTCCGCAAACCGGATCTCCCGGGGTAGAATCTTGACCAGGTGCTTGCAGCGCAGCATTCGTCCCTTGGCATCCATGGGCAGGAACTGGCAGGCGACCATTCCCAACGGCGACTCCGCAATCATGAAGTGCCACATCGTGGTGACCAACATCCCCGGGAACCATTCATCATCGGCATCCAGAAAGGCCACATAGGGATGGGAGGCCTCCTCGATGCCGGTGTTTCGCGCGGCGGACAATCCGGCGTTTTGCTTACGGATGCAGCGGATCTTGTCGCCGTAGGCCGCGGTGACCTCCGGAGTGTTGTCGGTCGAGCCATCATCCACCACGAGGATCTCCAGCTTGGGGTAGTTCTGTCGCAGAACCGAGTCGATTGCCTGCGGCAGGTAATGCGCATAGTTGTAAGCCGGTATCACAACACTAATGCCCGGCCATTCCACCTCCCCGCCGCCATCGGCCAATCGCGGATTGCCCAGCATGGCGAAGGCGTCGTCGCGCACGGTGGCGAGGGGCGATGTGAAAACCTCCAGCCCCTTGTCAGGAACCTGGCTTCGCGCTCTCCGCCGCAAGCCCGACAGCAGGAAGCGCGCAAAACTCCGCGCCCGGAACAGAAGATTCTCATTCAGACGGTGGGGACGAAGGTAGAACGGCCACAGAAGAAGCGAGCGCGTCAGATCGGCAATGGCCGCCTTGGACGCGTTCTTGTTGTGGTACATGCAGGCCGTCTGGAAGTACAGAAAGGAATGGGCCCGGGCCCAGTTGACTGAACCGCCGCCCGCGCCCTTGTCGTCGCGGGCCTTGCGCAAGACCTTGAGCATGTTGGTGCGCATCCGGGTCGCCACCGTGCTCATGCTGGTCCCATGCACCCGCACCTTCACCAGTTTCTCCGGAATGAGATAGATGCGCGAATGATTGGCCACCCGGATCCACATGTCGCGGTCCTCGGAACTCGTCAACTCCGTGTCGAACAAGCCCGCCTTGAGAATGATCTCGCGCCGGGCCACAACCGCGTCGGCCACAAAACGATTCTTGAGGATGATGTCCTCGCGGGAGACAACGACCGGGGAAATGTCCTCCAGGAATTTCCACTTCATGATCTCTCCGTCGATGGTCATCTTGTCGCAACCGCAGGCGACCAGGCCAAAGTCCTCCGAGAGATGCGCGAACAACGTCATCAGCGTGCTCAGCATCGTCGGGTACCATTCGTCATCGGCGTCCAGGTAGGCCACGAAGGGTTGGCTCGCCTCGCGTGTGCCGGTATTGCGCGCCGCAGAAAGCCCGGCATTCTCCTGGTAGACATAGCGGATTCTGTCGCCATACTGCGCCGCCACCTCCTTCGTGTTGTCCTTGGACCCGTCGTCCACCACGACGATCTCCACATTGGGATAGATCTGCTCCAGGACCGAATCAATGGCCTTGGGAAGGAAGTGGGCATAATTGTAAGCTGGAATCACCACGGACACGCCGGGTGATTCCGCCCATTCCTGTCGGTTTGTCGGCATCGTTTCCTCCTGATCGTTTTCCATTAAATCCCGTAGCCGCGCTCGTAAGAGCGTGCGGTGACCGGTTCCCTCCACCTTCTCGCGAAGGCGGCTACTTGCGACTTCCCAACCCGAGAGCGGCCCGAATCCCGCCTCTGGCCGCGCGCAGTTCAGGCCGAAGGCGCCACGCTCTCAAATACGCCAGCGCCGCTCCCCGACGATCCCCTTCCGCGGCCAGATGATACCCCAGATCACACCAACTCGCCGCGAGGGAACCACGCAGGGCCTTCCGCTGATCGACCGTCAGTCTGTCCCCGTAGCAGTTCAAAGTCTCCTGCTTGACCCTGATCTCGCCCCGGCTCACGCGTGATCGCTCCGGATTATTCGTGCAATGATTGGAATCGTGAAACCGATAGGTCCAGAGTCTCTGGCGCGTGCACACGGCCGCGATTTCGTCGGCAAACAATCCCTCCAGAATGAACTTCTGATCCTCGCCGACCTGCAGGCTTTCATCCCAGTCATGGGAAAACGAACTGCGTCGAAACAGCATCCCGCTGGGCATGATGAAGGACTTGCGAATGAAGAGGTCGCGCAGGACATCGGGTTCCAGGCGAATCCACTCGGCGTCGCTCCCTTCCAAGGCCCGCGTCAAGATCGCTCGTTCCGCAAAGGCGTCCTCAGCCAACACCTTGCCGGGAGCCTCCACAATCCTCCAATTCGCGAAGGCCATTCCCGCGCCGCTTTGTTCCAGCCCCTTCACGCATCCAGCCAGGAACTCCGGCTCCCACAGATCGTCGGAATCCAGGAAAGCCAGGAACTCCCCCCCCGCCTTTCGCAGACCGTGGTTTCGCGCGGCGGAAGGTCCCGCATTTTCCTGCCGCACGACCTGGATTTCAGGATCGGACTGCAGGGTTTCAAAGGTTTCATCGGTGGAGCCATCGTCGACCACGATGATCTCCCGTTTCGCATGGGTCTGCGCCTTGGCGGAAGCCAACGCCTCCAGCAGCATCCCCTTCCGATTGAAGGTCGGAAGGATCACGCTGACCTTGTCGGGAGTAAAGTCCATGACCTTACATGCGGGTGAATGAGTGGAATCGAGTTGCACGAGGGAAATTACCGGAGCGCCGAGCATTGCTCGGCATTCGCTGTCGATCCACGCCCGGCCGAGCAATGCTCGGCGCTCCGTCGTTGTCGCGTAGCTGCGCTCGTGAGAGCGTGACGGTGAACGGCTGCGGCCACCTTCTCACGAAAGGCGGCTACTCCAACCTGCGTAGCCGCGCTCGTGAGAGCGTGACGGTGAACGGCCACGGCCACCTTCTCACGAAGGCGGCTACTCCAACCTGCGTAGCCGCGCTCGCGAGAGCGTGACGGTGAATGGCTGCAGCCACCTTCTCACGAAAGGCGGCTACTCCAACCTGCGTAGCTGCGCTCGCGAGAGCGTGGCGGTGAACGGCTGCAGCCACCTTCTCACGAAGGCGGCTACTTCTCACGGTTCACCGCCTCCCGAACGGCCGCCGCGACCTCTGCCGCCTTGATTCCGGTCAGGCATTTCAGGTCGTGCGGACAGGCGGTCGTCAACCAGCACGGCGCGCACTCCGGGGGATCATGGAACACGCGAAAAAACTCGTAGTCATAACCCGCGGGCGACTCATAACTGGTTGGGCCCCCAAGAACTGGTCCATTGAGAATGAGATGGTTTTCGGCCAAAGAAAGGAAACCATCGATGAAGAAGAAGCATCACACGACCGAGCAGATCATCCGCATCCTGCGGGAAGCTGAAGGCAATCAGATGAAGGCGGAGGAGATCTGCCGCAAGCACAACATCAGTCCGCAGACCTACTACCGTTGGAAGAGCAAGTATGGCGGCATGGACCTCAAGGAGGCCCAGCGCCTGCGGGAGCTGGAGCGGGAGAACGGTGAACTCAAGAAGCTATTGGCCGACCAGCTGCTCAAGACGAAGGTGTTGGAGATGGCACTGGAAAAAAACCTCTGAGCCCGGAGCGGCAGCGTCGCCTGGCCGATCGGATCAAGGCGCAGTTGTCGTGTTCCGGGCGGGCGCTCTGTCGCTGGCTGGGGATCCACCGCAGCACGCTGCGCTACCGCCCCAAGCCAAAGCCGGACCGCAAAGAGAAGCTGGAAGCGGAGATCGTTCGCATGTCGCAAGCGCACCCAACCCTGGGGTACAAGAAGATTGCCGGCAAACTGCGCGAGCAGGGCTTCGCGGTGAACAAGAAGCAGGTGCAGCGGGTGCGCCGGGAGGAAGGCATGCAGGTTCCACCACCCAAGCCGCGAATCCGTCGTCGAGGGCTGTCTACAGGCCTTCCGCAGCAGGCCGGGCATCGCAATCATGTGTGGGCGTGGGACTTCGTGAGCGACTACACGCAGCGCGGCGGGGCGCTGCGGACGTTCAACCTAGTGGACGAATACACGCGGGAGTGCCATTGCATTCATGCCGACCGCCGAATCCGAGCGACCGATGTCCTGGCGTTGTTGCAGGAGGTGATCGAGCAGCACGGCGCCCCAGAATATATCCGCAGTGACAACGGACCGGAGTTCATCGCCAAGGCGATCCAGAAATGGCTCCGGGAGAACGAGATCAAGACGATCTATATCGATCCGGGCTGCCCGTGGCAGAACGGCTACGTGGAGAGCTTCAATAGCCGGTTTCGGGCCGAGTGTCTGAACCGTGAGCTGCTCTACACGCTGAGCGAGAGCCGGGTGGTCTTCGAGGACTGGCGGCACTACTACAACCGCGAGCGACCACACCGGTCGTTGGACTTGCAAACACCCGAAGAGTTCGCCAAAAAAGCGGCGACCCAAGGTTCAGCCTGCGGTCGGGCTACGCCCTCCCTCCGGCAGAACCTTGGGAAGAGAACGCAGAGCAAAGACAAACCGAAACCAACGGAAACGGTCTCATTTGCTTTGGGCTAAATCGCGGGGTCCAACCAGGGCGACTCGGACGTATAAACCCTTATTTCAAGTTCCTTCATCTCAGAAAGGTGGGCAAGTGAAAGAGTGACTGTTCGCGGGACACTTGAATGAAGAATGAGGACTGGGGAAAATCGGAGAAAAGGCTAAACAGGCCTCCGCCCCACGCTACCGCCATTCAGGTCCGGTTTCCGGGAAACCGCCTGACCGGCTGGAGTCGGCGGGGCGCCGACTTTTTTGCCTGTCGTTCATGTGCATCCGACCGGGGCCGCGGCGCGCGCGAGCCCGGTCAAAACAGCTTCTTCACAATCGGATTGTTCAGCAATCCGTTGAGTTTTCCGTGAAATCTTCGGGCGTCTTTGAGGCGTCTGGCGATGTTGCGGAGATGCTCGCCGTCGCCGTTCTTTCCTGCGGCGGCCTGCTTGACCGAGTCTTCGACCTGCGCAAGTTGCTCTCCCGCCGTGTTGAGCTTCTTGGTCAGGGATTCCAGAAAGCCGCTGCGCAGGATCACGCCGAAGTCCGTTTCCGCCTCGTAGAAGTCCTTGCGGTCGCCCTTGATCCAGACCTTGCGCACCGCCAGCCAGCCCTCAAGCTGTCGGACGCCAATGCTGACGCTGGCCTTGCTGACCGCCAAGCCCTCGGCTATGTCGTCGAGGCAGCGGGGTTCGTCGCAGAGGTAGAGGAAGGTGTAGATCTGACCGAGCATGCGGCCGAGTCCGAAAGACTGGGTCGTGCGCCCGCCGGCCTCGATGAACCGCCAACGCGCATCCGTCCACGCCTGTTCCGCTTCCGTCATGAGTTCAGATCGTTTAAAAAAATCTAAATGTTGTTGCCAACTTGATTGAAGGAATGCAAACCGAAATTGGGCGCTGGACGCGATCGTCCTCGGCGGGATGCTTTCTAACACGCGGGGCTTCGCTTCGCTCGCACGCTGAGAAGTGGGCTCGACGGAGTCTCTCCCCACCGCCTTTTTGAGTCGCTGCCGACGACAAAGGAGACTCAAATCGACGTCTCGCTGTTGGAATGAAAGAGCAGACTCACGTCGGCTGCTGCGAGTATTCCGAATCGGACCGCGTTTTGGGAACCTCGGCCACTTGGCTGCGCATGGAGATCTGATCCGACTGGCGTCGGATTCTACGTCGTTTTGCTTTCGGCCCAGAAGAAGCGACGGTCGCCGGAGGATTCGAGGAGTTCGGGAGCGTAGTCCCATTCGGCGCAGAGCCGACGGAACCGATCGGCGTCAGCGGCGTCATGGATCTCAACGGCGAGGGCGGGACGATGCTCCCGGATCATGGAATCGCCGCCCTCCAAGGCGTCGAATTCGGAGCCCTCAACATCGATCTTGATGAGTTCCGGCGGGCGGCCGCCGGTCTGCCGCCACCAGTCGTCCAAGCTGATCACCGATGTCTGGATCGTCTCGAAATCGAGGTAACTGTCGGCCGGGAGGGGCGCCTTGGAATCCAACAAACGGCTCCAACTGGCGTTGCCGTCGACCAGGCGGGAGCAGATCATCTCCGCCTGACCGCTTCCCCGGGAGACGGCCGCCTCCCTCAGGTTGACGACCGGCGACAGATCGGGATTGAGGGCAAGGTTTTCACGCAGACGCTCCCGCAGCGCGGGATTGGGTTCGAAGGAGACCACGACCCCGGCTTCCCCGACCAGGGCCGCCAGGCCCAGCGTGTGGTAGCCGAAATGGGCGCCCACGTCCCAGACCACGGCGCCGCTCCAGTCGCGGGAGGCCTGCATCCGAGCATAGAGGAACGCTTCGAATTCCCCGGCGGCCATCAGTCGCCAACTTCCCGAGGCCCGGGTGTCGAGCAACAGCTTCCGTCCCTTCAATGGACCGGCCTCAATTCCGGTCGGTTCCGGGGCGAATTTCCTTCTTTCGCCGCCAAGGATTTTTTTTGCGATGGATTTCAACGGGTTCATACATCAAGCAACGCCAGAGGGTTCCGATTCTTACGCGTCAAGGCGGCACGCAACAGGGCGCGCTCCATCCGGTTGAGGATGAAGAGCAGGGTGATCGGGACAAACACCGCAATCTGGATCGCGGCCACCAAGGCGATCCGGGTGTAGTCCGCCGACATGAAGCGCTCCGCCACAAAGAAGAACAGGGCCAGGGGCGCCAAGGTTTTCAGCAGGGTCCATGAGATGGTGCCATAGTACCGCGCCGGTGTGAGTTTCACGATGCGGCAGACGATGAACGGCTGGATCAGGAGGATGTTCATGGTCAGACCGATGGTGGTGCCCCAGGCCACCCCCTGCATACCGAGATAAGCCGCCAGCGGAATGCTCAAGCCAACATTGACCAGCCCTTGTCCGATGGCGAGCGCGGCGCTGTAATGATGCTTGGAAAGACCGTAGAGCAGGCTCGAACTGGGGTCCTGCATCAACGTCAATGTGTAACCAAAGCAAAGGACGACCGCCACCTCGTAGGCCTCCCAAAACCGCGCCCCCAACCAGCGCTGGATGAATTCATCGCCATAGAAGATCAGGCTCCCGCCGATGAACACCGAAACAAAGGTCGAGACCTTGGTGATGTGGAGAAAGATCTCCCGGACGGCGTCGAAATCGCCCTCCCCCTCCCGTTGGCTGAACACCGGCGACATGTTCCCGATCAGGCTGGAAAGCAACTGCTTGAAATACTCGTTCAGACGCGCGCCCACCGAGAAGAAGGTATTGATGTGCGGCCCCAGAAACACGGAGATGATCAGAGGGTCGACCCGGTAGATCAGGACATTCCCGACCTGGCAGAGGACGGTCTTCCATCCGTAGCCCAGGAGTTCCCCCTTGGAGAACTGGTCATAGCGATCCAGGCTGATCGTCAATCGTCGGAAGGCCACCTTGGCGAACACCACGATCAGGAGCGATTCCACGACACTGGCGGCGAGCATGACCACGGCGACGCCGCGAATGCCCGAGCCCCGCTGCATGAGCCAGTAGATCCCGGCATTGGCGAGAACCAGGCCGACAATGGCCGCAATGGAATACAGGTCGTATCTCAGGTGGGCGCTCAACACGCCGCGAAATGCCAGGGCCGGGAATCTCAAGGAGAGGCGCAGACCGAGCACAACGACCACCGTGGCCACCAACTTCGCCAGAGCCTGCTGCTGGATCACGAGATAGCAGGCCAGGGCGGAGACCAAGGATACCGCCATCACAACAACGCCGAGCGCGCAATACAGGAAGAAGCCCGTATTGAAATGCGCCAGGGCTTCGTCCTCGTCCTTCCTCCCGATCGCCCGGGAAATGAATCGGGCCAGCCCCGAGGACAGCCCGAAATCCATCAGGGCGCAGATGCCAAACAGGGAAAGAACCAGGATCCACAGTCCGTATTGATCGTCGCCCAGTCCGTGAATGACCACCGGCGTCATCACGAACACCACCGCCAGCTGGATAAAGAAATACAGCGTGCGGAAGATCGATCCGGAGATCAGTCGTTTGCGGGGGTCTTTCAATTTTGGGTTCTGG
>JAYPGD010000268.1:0-8211 GCA_038126655.1 Verrucomicrobiales bacterium | reverse complement strand
GCACACGGGGGGCTGGGATCGCGACGCCAGTTTCGATCCGATGTTTCGCTCGGACCGGATCGCCAAGATGGTTGGCGTCGAACGTCCGGCGGATGCGGAAACGGTCATTCGCTATATGCTGGGCAAGCCGTTGGATTTCGATCCGGGGCAACGATACGCGTATTCAAACTTTGGCTATTGTGTGCTGGGGCGGGTGATCGAGAAAATGACCGGGAAGCCTTACGCCGATTTTGTGAAGCGCAGCATCCTGAAGCCGATGGGCATCGCGCGGATGCGGATCGGCGGGTCACTGGATGGAGATCAGGCGGAGGGCGAGGCCCGATACTACATGCCGGAGGGGAAGGACAAGCCGGCCGGAAGCGTGTTCCCGGCAGGCCCGGGAAAGGTTCCCTGGCCCTATGGCGGGTTTCATCTGGAGGCCATGGACGCGCATGGCGGTTGGATCGCTTCGGCGGTGGACCTGGCGAGGTTTGCGGCGTCGATGGATCTACGGGAAAAGGGGCGTGTTTTGAATGCGGAATCGCATCGGGAGATTTATCGTCCGCCCGCGGCGCCGGTGTCGCGCAAGGACGGCCGGTTGAACCCGTATTACTACGGCCTTGGTTGGTTGGTGCGCCCCAAGGGGAAAGGGAAAGGCAATTACTGGCACGGCGGCAGTCTGCCGGGGACCAATACGCTCTTGGTGCGGCGTTGGGATGAACTCAGCTGGGCGGTCCTCTTCAATCAACGCAACCGTGACGAGAAACTGCCGGATGGCGCGATCGATCCGGCGCTGCATCGGGCCGCCAACGCGGTGACGAACTGGCCGAAAGGGGACCTGTTCGGGGCCTTTGCCTGAAGCTGGGTCACTCTTCCGAAGCCGCCTCGGCGGCCGCGTTGGGATGATCGCCGGACTTGAACTCGCCGCTCACCGAGACGTAGCCGACTTCCTCCCCCTTCTTGACGACGGCATGCCCTTTTTCGAAGGACTCGGCGTAATCGTACTCCAACGGAATCACAGTTTTGCCGGCCCTGTCCAGGAATCCGTATTTGTCGCCGAGTTTGACCATGGCCCGGTCCTCGAGGAAGTGTTGCGCCTCGTCGTATTTGGCTTCAATGACGATCTTGCCGGACGGATCGATGAATCCGAATTTGCCGTTGAGCCGGACGCGTGTCCGATCGCCGCGAAAGGGCATGACCGCGTCGAACTTCGGTTCGATGACGGTCTTTTCGCCGTTCTTGAACCCCCATTTTCCGGAATCGCTGCGAAATGCCTGCCAGTCCTGAGGGCCGGCCGCGGGCGCTGCAGTGTCGGAGCCGGGGGTGCAGGCGGAAAATGAAAGGGCGGCGGCCAGAAGCGAAGCGGCCAGAATCTGAGGTCGGTTCATGCGCGGAAGCTATAGGATATCCAAGGGCTTGGCGAACGGAAAAACTATGCCTCCGAAAATCGCCGCAAGGCCTCCTGATAATCGGCCGGAGTGTCGAGATCGAAGTCCAGGCCGGGGTCGTTGGAGGCTAGGAGCGCGACCTGATTGCGGCGGTGTTCGAGAAATGCCTTGAGGTTGGTCTCCTCGGTTTCCGCCAGTTCGAGGAAGAGGGCCTTGGGGATGAAGACGGGGTGCTTGGGACGGCCATCGAAGGAGGGTTGACAGATGCTCTTGGGATAGAGGTAGGCGTGTTGGATCAGGGCCTTGAGCGTGTCCCAGCGGATCTGCGGTTGGTCGCCGAGCGTGATCAGCCAGTGTGAGAGGTCGGGGTTCCAGCCCTTCCATTGGGCGGCGCACCGGATGGAGCCGAACATGCCGGATTCGGGAGCCGGGTTGGGAATGCGGTTGCCCTTCGGGTGCTCCAGTCGATCCAGTTCGGAAAGAATGGTCGCGTCGCTGGCGGAGTGGACGACGCAGATCTGCAGGGAATCGAGGTCCTCCCAGACCTTGCGGATGTGGCCGAGGACGGTCGTGTCCCGCCAACGCAGCATGAGCTTTGAGCGGCCCATGCGTTGCGAGGCTCCAGCGGCGAGAATGACAACCCCGAAGTTCATTTCCGCGTCCGGTTGTAAACCTTGGCGGCGCGAATCTCAACCAATTGCGCTGCGATGCTCGTCGCAATCTCCCCGACGCTGACCGCGCCGATGTCGAGTCCGACAGGGCAGGCGACCTGCTCGAGTCGAGCCTCTGTGGCGAGGCCCTCCTTGATGAACTGCTCGAAGATAATCCGCTTCTTGCGGCGGCTGCCGATCATTCCAAGGAAGGCGAAGGGCCGTTGAATCCACTCCCGAAGCACGAGCGCGTCCCGATTGTGCCCCCGGGTGACAATGAGGCCGAAGGTCGGTTGCGAAGGAAGCCGCTCCTGAAGGATCGAATCCCAGTCGCCGACGTGAAATTCGGTTGGCTCCGGAAAGTGATTGGCATTTGCGAGGCTGGGGCGGTCGTCGAAGACGGCCACGTCGAATTCCAATGAGCGCGCAATTGGGGCGACGGCCTGCGCCACATGACCGGAACCGGCGATCCAGAGCTGACAGGCCGGGGAGACGGTCTCGCGATAGAGCCACTCGTCGGAATCGTCTGATTCATCGGCCCGACAGATCTCATTCCGGGCGTTGACTCCCCAGGTCATTGGCTTCGCGGGGCGCTCGAGTTCGCGCCAGAGGTCCGCGGCCTTTTGCGCGTTGGGGATGATGAGTCCCGAAACGCGCCCGCCGCAGATCAGGCCGTCATCCCAGCCGAAATCGTGGTCGAGGACGAGATCAAAGGCCGCGGGTTTGCCGGTGTGCTGCGCAAGGCGCGCGCGCTCCTGAATCTCCGCCTCAAGGCAGCCGCCGCCCATGGTCCCGACAATTGTCCCGTCCATGAAGAACAACGCCTTGGCTCCCTGCTTCTGCGGGCTGGAGCCCTTGATCCCGGAAATGACGCCGAGAGCGAAAGGGATTCCGGAATTGAGGCTTTGAAGGAGTTGGGCGTAGAGATTCACGTGTTGGATGCGCCTGTCGGTTCTTGCGTGAAGACAGGATAGCGAAAGCAGTCAGAGCGGGAAAGTCGAAGTGCAGGGACAAGGATTGGATGGGCGCAGTTCAAGAACAGAGATCTTATGACCCGTTGCATTCTTGCAGGAACGCGCGCGTCACCTATCCTGCCGTCATGACCGACACATTGAAACATGCTCCCGACCTGAACCAGCGGCCGCCGCGCAGTTGCCGCGTGCGTCTGGGCGGTTATGTCCTGCTGGCCCGCATCATCGACAAGGGACGCGCAGAACTCGCCGGCGCGGCCGGAGAGTTCAAATACAACAATCCAATCGATCGCCATTGGTTCAACTTTACCGGAGTGACGCCGGAGGAACTGAAGGCCGAACTGGCTTCAGGGAAAGGGGACGGTGAGATTCTGGAATGGGTGCAGAAGAACGCGCCGAACAAGCGGGAGCCGTGGGAGATCCGCCAGTGGAGCAAGTATCACAATGAACGAGGTCCCGATGGCGATGTTGAGACGCTGGAGTTCTTTGCAGAGAAAGTGGGGGAGTTCAGCAGGACCCGCGAGGATGTCATCACCTGGTTCGATTTTCTAGACCTGGACGATCACGTGACCTTCGGCGGAAAGGCCTGAGGGCGCTCACTTCACACTGATCGGCTGCCCGGTGCGGAGATACGCAAAGAGATCCCTGATCTGCTGGTCATTGAAGGAGGAGAGCAGTCCGGCGGGCATGAGGGATTGGCCGGCGGGGCGCATCTCCTTGATCTCGCCGCGTTGGAGCGAGATGTTCTGACCGTCCAAACCGCGCAGGACAACGACCTTGCTGTCCTGATCGACGAGGAATCCGGTGAGACTGCGTTCGTCGTTGGTCTCGATGGAATAGTTCTCAAAGCCTTCACGTATCTCGGCGTTGGGATTGACGATGCTGACGAGCATTGTGCCAAGATCGTCGCGTTGGTAGCTTGTGAGGTCGGGGCCGACGTGGCCGCCCTTGCGGAAGAGTTTGTGGCAGGGCGCGCAGAGGACGTTGAAGTGTTTCTCTCCTTCGTAGATGTTGCCCTTGCCGGCGTCGATGACTTTGGACAGGCGCTGAATTTCGTCCTGCATCTCCTTGGTGGTGGCGACGCGTTTCTCTCCGAAGTGGCGTTGGATCAACGAGGAGATCTCATCGTCCTTGTGGCCGCGGAGGCGGTCCACGATTTCACCGGGGATGGCGCGCTTGTCGATCCTGCCGGCGTCGATGGCGTTGAGCAACTGACGGGTCCAGGTTGCGCGGCTGGCGAGGAGATTTTGCGCGGCGGTGAGGGAGGCGTCGTCGAAATCCCCGTGAAGTTCGGCGATGCGGGCGCCGATCTCCGGTTGGTTGTAGCGTTGCAGCGAGGCGAGGGCGGTCTTGCGAAGCTCGGGCGACCGGGTTTCCTTCGCGGCGATCTCGAGCAGCGCCGGCACGGATTCGGCGTGGCTGATCTCTCCGAAGGTCTGGGCGTAGAGCAGACGCTTGTTCAGATCCGCCTTGGCGTTCCTGAGAATAGCGATGGCCTGCTGGACGGCCGCCGCGTCTCCGCGACGGATCTTGAGCCCCAATGATTCGGCGCCGACGGCGGCCATGGCTTCGGCCAGTTCGTCGGGGAGCGGAGGAAGGGAACGGCCCTTGAAGGCCAGTTCGAAGCCGGCCATGAGCGTTTCCGCGTGTTCCTTGGAGGGCGCCTGGCGGAGAAGTTGCGCGCAGGCGAGAAGATCCACGCGCTTCTCAGTCGAGGCGGCGCGACGCATGAGCCGGCTGAGGAGATGTTCGGAGGCGAGTCGTTGCTTCCAAGCGGCCGGCGCGGCGAACCAAGCGACCAACGCGTCGCGGTCGGTTTCGTAGAGTTCCTCCATTGCCCACCAGAGCAGCATGGGGATGTGCGGATCGTCCGCATCGACATCGTGAGCGAGCAGGCCCTTGACGATCGGCAGGGCCGCGGTCGTGGGCAGGGACCGCGAGGAGACCGCGAGTTGGGCGCGGACGATCGGCGAGGCTTCGGAGCCGGCCAAGGCGGAAAGACGCGCGGCGAGTTGCGGCGAAACCGAGCCGTCGTCGCAGGAAAGACGGACGGTCCACGCGCGCAGATGCGCATCCCTGGAATCGAGCATCCGGAACGCAGTTGCCTCGTCGAATCCGCCGACGGCGCTCAAGGCCCAGAGTCCTTCCAGCGCGAGTTGGTCGTCATCGCTGAAGACCAGGTCGGTCAACGCGGGAATGGCGGAGCGATCGCGCCGGTCCGCCAACAGGCGGAGCGCTTCCTGGCGGAACCACTTGTTCTCATGCTTCAGCGTCCCGATCAGGTCGGCGGTGGTCTTCTTTGCGAGATCGAACGACTTCAGGGAGGAGGCTCCCTTCTCGCGCAGGCGGAAGATGCGTCCATTGAAGGGATCGACCTGGCCTTGGAAGTGTTGGCCGTGGGCGATGAGTTCCTCGGTCCAATCGGCAATGTAGATTGCGCCGTCGGGGCCGACCTTGATGTCGACCGGACGGAAGGCCGTGTCGTCGCTTTCGAGCGGGTAGCCGAGGTCCCTGGTCTTGAGCGTGGAGCCTTGTTCGTCGCGTTGGGTGAGGACGACATTCCGATGCAGCGGGTCGATGCAGAACATTTTTCCGTGGTATTTCTGAGAGAGCGCGTCCCCTTCGTAGACAACGAAGGTGTGGGTGAAGCGGGGGACCTTGTCGTGGGCGATCCAGGGGAGTTCGCCATAGGCATGGGGATTGGAAACGGGGCCGTATTTGGCGTGGTTGCCCTTGTTGTAATAGCCGCGTTGCCAATAGTGGAATCCGCGGGTGTTGCCGCCGTTGTAACCGGAAAAGACACGCCCCTTGGCGTCGAATTCCACGCCGAAGGCATTGCCGCCGCCTTCGGCGTAGGTTTCCAGGCGGCGCGATGTCGGGTGGTAGCGCCAGATGGCGGCGCCTTCCATGTAGACCGGTTCGTCCGTGAGCCCGGGCCTGCGGACCTGACTGGAGGTTGTGCTGCCATGGGCGGCGTAAAGCCAGCCGTCCGGTCCCCAGCGCAGGCTGTTCGCAACCGAGTGCGTGTCTTCCAGTCCGAAGCCGGAGAGGTGCACGATGGGATCGGAATCCGGAATGTCGTCGCGGTTCTCGTCGGGATAGAAGACGAGGTAGGGCGGTGTGAGGACCCAGACGCCGCCGCGGCCCAGGGCGCAGGAGGTGGTGATGTTCAGTCCATCGACGAATACCTTGTGCCTGTCGAATTCGCCGTCGCCGTCAGTGTCCTCGTGGATGCTGATGCGGTCCATGCCCGGCGCGTCGTGCGGCGGAGGAGGCGGGACCTTGTCGTAGGTGGCGCGGTAATACTTGTCGCGGCTTAGCATCTTGATGCCGGCGGGGAAGGGGTATTGTCGATATTGCGCGACCCACATCCGTCCGCGCTCGTCCCAACTGATCTGCAGGGGTTGGGCGACGAGCGGTTCGGCGAGGACGATGTCGACTTCGAAGTCATCCATGACCCTGGTCTTCTTCAAGGAATCCTCGGGGGAAAGGCCGGTTCCGCTGAGCAGTTTGTCCGGGCGTTCGATGGAAGTGACGGCGTCGCGAAATTGATCGAAGGCGGCCCTGCCGGGTTTGGTCTTGAGCGGGGTTGTGGCGAAGGCCTTGTCATCGCCGGTCTGGAAGTCCCATTCGCCTTGAAGCACGCATTCAAGGAAATAGCCGGAGATGACCGGCGCTTCTCCGAGGAAACCGCCGGAGTCGCCGCTGTCATAGACCCGGAACGCGATGCAGTTGTATTCGCCCTGCTTGAGGATGCCGGCGGGGACCTTGTAGCGGGAGGCGACGTTGAGGCCGTCCTGGAAGTCGGGAGGAAAGGAGCCCGCGCCGCCGAGCTTGGTTCCGTTGATGTAGACCTCGTGCGCGTCGGCGACCTTCTCGACCTTGAGGGTGACGGATTCGACCCAGAGATTGCGACTGGCGCTGATCCAGCGATCGGGGACCTTGACGAAGCAGCGATACCAGGCGTGACCGTCAAGGTCGGGCGTCGACTTCTCCCAGGCGCCGGGGACGGTGATTGTCGCCGGGGCGGCGGAGACAACGGTTGGAATCGCGAGGCTGAGCGCGACACAGGCGATGGATCGGAGGAAGCGGGAGAACGGGTTCCAAGTCATGGTCGGATCATTCTTTGGGCCGCGCGGGTGGTTCAAGGAAAATGAGCGGACGCAGGCGCTCGTGTTTACACGCCTTGACCGGCGTGGCGGTTGTCCTTATCAATCCAGCCCCGACAAGAAGCATCCCTCAACCCGGAAACGACAATCCAATGTTCATGAAACTGAAGACTCCCTTTCTCGGATGCATCGCCGGCGCGGCGCTGCTCATCGGAACCGCCTTTTCGGCGACGGCCGCCGGCAAGCCGGAAGCGTTCGGCAAATCAAAGGATGGCAAGCAGGTCCATCTTCACACGTTGAAGAACGAAAAGGGCATGGTCGCCAAGATCAGCACGCTGGGCGCGACCCTGGTCGAACTGCATGTTCCCGACAAGAACGGCAAATCGGAGGACGTGATCCTCGGGTGGGACAATGCCGAGGGGTATCAGTCCGAGGACAATCAATACTTCGGTTGCACGACCGGGCGGGTCTGCAATCGCATAGCGAAGGGTAAGTTCACCCTGGACGGCAAGGAATACACCCTGGCGATCAACAACGAGCCGAATCACCTGCATGGCGGCGTCGAGCGCAGCCTGGACAAGGTCGTATGGAAGGCGAAGGCGTTCAAACCCAAGTCGGGATTGGCGGGGTTGCGCTTCAGCTACACGAGTCCGGACGGCGAGGAGGGCTACCCCGGCAAACTCACGATCACGGTCAGCTACGTGATCATGGAAGAGAACATCCTGCGCATCTCCTACAACGCCAAGACCGACAAGGCCACGCCGGTCAATCTGACCAATCACGCCTATTTCAATCTCGCAGGCGCGGGGTCGCCGACGGTCCTGAACCACCTGCTCAAACTGAACGCCGACAAGCATACGCCGACCGACGACACCTTGATCCCGACCGGCAAGATCGAAGCGGTGGAGGGCACTCCGCTCGATTTCCGGAAGATGAAGAAAATCGGCGCGCGCATCGAAAAGCTCACCGACACCGCGGCTCTGGGCTACGACCACAACTTTGTGCTCAACAAGAAGGGCGACCAGAAGATGCAGCTCGCGGCCATCTTGAGGGAGCCGAAATCCGGCAGGACGCTGACCATTCGCACGACGGAGCCCGGTATCCAGTTCTATTC
>JAYPGD010000267.1:6647-8279 GCA_038126655.1 Verrucomicrobiales bacterium | reverse complement strand
CCCCGCCGGGGCGCGCCACATGCGGCATTGCCGTAAACGGGGGCATTCGGCACTATGCGGCGGCTCAGCGAATGAACGACGAACCCACCAGACGCTCCGATCCGCCACGCCTCGGACTGAAGGGCACCTTCGATGTGCTGTGGCCCTATGCGCGTGAGAAGTTCCTCGAGCAGGTCAAGAGCATCTGGTTCATCATCTTCTACCTCTGCGTATTCCAGATCGTCGTGCTCAAGCTGCCCGTCGTCTATGCGGGAATGATCGGCGCCGGCATCTTCATCGTCGCCTTGGGACTCATGTTTTTCATGGAGGGGCTGCGGCTCGGATTGATGCCCTTCGGAGAAATCATCGGAGCCATTCTGCCGCGCAACTCGAAGCTGCCGACGATTCTGGGCTTTGCCTTCATCCTCGGTTTGGGAGCCACCTTTGCGGAACCCGCCATCTCCGTCCTCAAGGCCGCCGGAGCCGGCGTCCTGCCGGATCAGGCCCCTCTGCTCTACAGCCTGCTCAACGACTACGCCGGGCAGCTCGTCACCTGCGTCGGCGCCGGGGTCGGAGTCGCGGTGGCCTTGGGCGTGCTTCGTTTCTTCCGCGGCTGGTCGCTCAAGGCCCTGATCATTCCCAGCGTGGTCACCCTTTCCTTGCTGACGCTCTGGGCGCAGATGATCACTCCCATGAGCGCCATCGTGGGACTGGCCTGGGATTGCGGCGCCGTCACCACCGGCCCCGTCACCGTCCCCCTCGTCCTGGCGCTCGGCATCGGCGTCTGCCGCATCGTCGGCGGCGAGGACACCCGCAACGCCGGCTTCGGCATCGTCACACTCGCCTCGCTCTTCCCCATCCTGGCCGTGCTGCTGCTCGGCTTCTACCACCATTTCTCGGACGACTATTTCGGCCGGCCCAATCATCCCGAGGCTTTCCGCGCCCAAGCCCGGGAAACATTGAAGAACGCCAGCGCGAACGCCGAAACCAAATCGTCAAACGGCCGCGGCTACACCAAGGCCGACTTCGTCCGCTACAAACTCGACGGCGAACTTCCGCCCGACTACGAGCTTTCCTTCCAAGGCGGCGTTCCCGCGCTCGACGATCAGGGCCGCATCGTGCACACCAACGCCGTCATCGTGCTGGAACGCGCGCACTCCGCCTCCAACCTCGTCCCCAACGAAGACAAATGGGATCCCGATACGAGTTTCATCGCCGGGCTCGTCGAGGGCTTTGTCGGCGCCCTGCGGGCGATCGTGCCGCTCTGCATCTTCCTGTTCCTGACCCTCCGGGTCATCCTGAAGGAGCGCGTCCGGCAGGCGGATGAGATTTCAGTCGGCGTCGTGTTTGCCGTGGCGGGAATGACCCTGTTCGGCCTCGGGATCACGCTCGGTCTGACTCCGTTGGGAGGACAACTCGGATTCAACATCCCCGCCTCCTTCGCCGAAATCACTCCCTGGCGGATGGAGGCCGGCTCCATTGGCCCGTTGTTCAACGAGGGCTTCGGCGGCAAATCGGTCGCCATCGCCTTTGGATTCTTCCTCGGCTATGGCGCCACCCTCGCGGAACCCGCGTTGAACGCCCTCGGCGGCACCGTTGAAAAGATCACCGACGGAGCCTTCAAGACATCCCTGCTCATGCAGTCCGTGGCCC
>JAYPGD010000267.1:0-6637 GCA_038126655.1 Verrucomicrobiales bacterium | reverse complement strand
ACATCCCGCTGACCTACATCCTGCTGCCGCCCTACCTGGCCCTGATCGCGTTGACCATCGTCTCCACCGAGGAATTCGTGAATTTCGGCTGGGACAGCGCCGGCGTGACCACCGGGCCCATCACCGTGCCGCTCGTCCTCGCCATGGGACTCGGCATCGGCGGCAACGTGCCCGGCGTGATCGACGGCTTCGGCATCCTCGCCCTCGCCTCCGTCGGCCCGATCATCACCGTGCTCTCTGTCGGCCTGATCGTCCGGGCCACCAGCGACGCCCCCAAGGAAGACATCGAATCCATGGAGGCCGCCGATGAGTGACTACACCGAATCCTCCGGCCATTCGATCGTGACCGCGATCCTCCCGCGACACAACAGCGCCCGCGTCATCGACGCCACGCTCGACAAGAGCGCCCGCAACCTCATCGCCCTCAACGCCCGCGGCACCCTGATCAAGGAACGGTGGTATCAATCCTTCGTCCCGGTGATGAACCCGGAGCAGGAGGTAATCCAGGTCCTCTCACCCGATTCCGAGGTCGATCACGTGATGCAGGACATCATCTCCGCCGGCCGACTGCGCCTCGCCGGCGCCGGCGCCATCTACAGCGTCAAGTGCGAGCGGGTCGTCGCCAGCTCCAATTACCCGCTCTGGGAATCCCGCGAGCACGAGACGCGAATCCTGGAGGAGACCCGGGTCAGCTTCAAACGCGGACTCACCGCCATCTTCTGCATCTCCGAGGGCGGCATGACCGAGACCATCGCCCGGGCCGCAGTCCAGGCCGGCTCCCCCGGCCCCACCATCAGCTACTGCGCCGGCCGCGGCCTGCGCGATCGACTGCTCCTCCTCCGCATCGCCAAATCCGCCGACAAGGAATTCCTCCAGACCGTCGTTGAAGACTGCGATGCCGACCCCGTCTTCAACGCCATGGCCAACGCCGGACGAATCGACGAACCCGGCCGCGGCTTCATCTACCGCGTCCCGATCGAGAAGGGCGTGAACAACATCGCCAGCGTCTTCGGCGTCACCCGCCATTCCGCCAGCTTCCAGCAGATCGTCGCCGCCATCGATGAACTGAAGGGCAACCGCGAATGGCGCGATCAGAGCGTGATCGATCTCGCCGGCGCCAGCGGCGGCTTCGGACGCGCCTTCGGCGCCGCCCGCGCCAAACCGCGCGAATACCTGGACAACTTCACCATGCTGACCTGCATCGCCAAACGCACCGCCGCCGAACCGCTCACGGAAGCGGCCCTGTCCGCCGGCGCGCCCGGAATCAGCGTCAGCTACGGGCGCTTCATCGCCTCCAACGCCGAGCGCACCCGCACCGGCGTCCGACTCAATCGCGAGCGCGCCGTCATCACGACCGTCCTCCCTCCCCGCAAGATCCACACCATCATGGAAGCCATGCAGCGCGGCGCCGCCGACAACGGCATCGACGAGGTCTGCTTCCACACCCACCCCGTCACGCGGGGGCTCACCTACCTTGGCAAGTGACCAAACCCTCTGACATCACATCGTTGCTCGTCTCCCCCAACCCGCGAGTAAGGCTGGAGGCCGTCCAGAGTTTCGAAAGGTCCGCCCCCGACGCCGACGCGCTGCCCGCCCTTGGCGCAGCCCTCGGCGACAACGACCGTCGCGTCTGCGAAGCGGCGATCGAGGCCCTGATTTCCTATCCCGGCGTTGCGTCCCTCAAGATCCTCATGCTGTCGCTCGCCGACGAGCGCGACTGGCTGCGGGACGCCGTCGACAACGCCCTGAGTAGGATTGATTCGCGCTGGGAAACGACGCCGGCCGCCCAGGCTTTCATCGATGAGTTCTGCCTCAACCTAGCGTTTCTCGATTCACCGCTCCACCAGAAAGCCGCGGACGCCGTCCGTCGACCGCACGATCAACTCGCCGCCAAGAAACTGCGCGATGGCATCATTGAGTTTGGAGCAGAGAGTCTCGCCCTGATCCTCGAGCGCAGGGACGACGCCTCGGAACTCACACCGATTCTGCGGCTGCTCACCAGCGGCGATCCGCCCCACCGCAAGCTTGCTTTTGAGACATTGAACCTCCTCAATCCATTCTGGACCGAGTCGGAGGCGGCCCAGGCCCTGTTGGCCGATCTGGCCGCCGACCTCAAGAGTCCGGACGCCCTGATGAGGACGGCCACCATGGAGGTCTTTGCCGCCATCGCCGGCCCCGAGTCCGCGCCGACGCTCATTGATTCGCTCGTCGATGAAGGTCACATTCGCGTCGCCGCCGAAGTCGCCCTGGACAGAATTGATCCGGAATGGACCCAACGCCCGGAGATCGGGCCTTTGACCCGGACCTGTATTCAGCGGCTGCAGGCTCCTGAGCCGACCGTCCGATTCTCCGCCTTGGAGACGCTCAAGCGAATCGGATCGGAATCGCTCGCGCCCCAGATTGCCAAGGCCCTGATCGATGAGAACCCCAGAATCCGGCGCGAAGCCTCGGCCTGCCTGGAGAAACTTGCGCCGGATTGGAAGCGCAACAAGCTGGCAAAGCAGGCCGTCCCGATCGCCATCAGCGCGCTGTCGCATGCCAATGAAGATGTCCGCCGCGACGCGCAACGCCTGCTCGGCGAAATCGGCGGTCGCCCCGCAGTCACGGCCCTGATCGACCAACTGGCCGCAACGCCCGAAGCGGGCCTGATGAAGGCTCTCGGCTCCATCCGCGATTCAAGGGCAATCGCGCCCCTCGTCTCCGCTCTGCTCCACGGCAGTTCCTTCCTCCATCGCCACGCCGTCGCCGCGTTGGAGTCAATCGATCCCGCTTGGCCCGACTCCGAAGCAGTCCGCGAAATGAAACCCGCCTTCCTCCGCGAACTCCGTGAGGCGGAGACCCCGGACACCCGCGCCGCGGCCGCGCGGGCCCTGGGCGAAGTCGGCGGCGAAGACGCCCTCGATCCCCTGCGCGCCGCCGCCGCGGGCGATCAATCGCCCGATGTCCGCCGCGACGCCGGTAGGGCCTCCGAGAGGTTGCGGCAACGACTGAGGGAAGCGAAGTCGAAGACTTCCGCGTAGGATTGGACGGGCGGCCGGGCGATGTCGGACGCGCCTTGCAGGGCCGGACGCCCCCTCCCTTCCCCAGGGTTCAAGCCAACGCCGCCCCGACCACGTTCCCCCCGACATCCGTCAACCTGAAATCACGCCCCTGGAATCGATAAGTCAGGCGTTCATGGTCCATGCCGAACAGATGCAGCCGCGTCGCGTGGAAATCATTCACATGAACGGGATCCTCTTCAATGCCCCAGCCGAACTCATCCGTCCGCCCGATCCGCGCCCCGGGCTTCACTCCGCCGCCCGCCATCCAGATGGTGAAAGCAAACGGATGATGGTCGCGTCCGGTCACCTTGTCCCAGCCCTTGCGGTTCTCGCCCAGCGGCGTGCGACCGAATTCCGAGGCCCAGACCACCAGCGTTTCATCCAGCAGCCCCCGCTCCTTCAGGTCCTTCAGCAACGCCGCGATGGGCTGGTCCACAATATCGCAATTGTAGGCCAGTTCCGGATCGAGCTCGTCGTGCTGGTCCCAACTGCCGTGGTAAAGATTCACGAACCGCACCCCGCGTTCGACCATCCGGCGCGCCAGCAGGCAGTTCGTAGAAAAGGCGCGCTTCACCCCGACGCCGCCGCAACGCCGCTTGTGAAGCAGTTGCTCCTTCGTCTCGGTCCGGTTCACGCCATAGGCCTCAAGCGTCGCCGGGGTTTCGCCTTTCAGATCCACCAACTCCGGCGCCGCGGCCTGCATGCGGAACGCCAGCTCGTAACTGGCGATGCGCGCCTGGATCTCCGGATCCGGAACCCGGCCAAAACGCCGCCGGTTCAAATCGATGATCGCGTCGATCTGGCTGCGCTGCGCGACTGCATCCACGCCGGCCGGATTGGCGAGGTTAAGGATCGGCTCCCCCTGGTTCCTGAAGTGCACGCCCTGATGCGAGGGCGGGAGAAATCCGCTGCCCCAGTTCTGCGCCTTGTTCTGCGGCGGTCGACCGCCCGCGGTCAGGACCACGAAGCCCGGCAGGTTCCTCGATGGACTGCCCAGGCCATAGGTCAACCAGGAACCGATGCACGGATAGCCCTGCAGCGAAAACCCGGAGTTCATCTGCAACATGCCGGGCCCATGATTGAAGGCCTCGGTGTGCAGCGTCCTGATCATCGCAATGTCGTCCGCGCAGGTCGCAATGTGCGGCGCAAGATTGGAGAAATCATGACCGCACTGCCCGTATTTGCGGAAGGTCCGGGGACTGCCGACAATTCTCGCCGAATCCTTTTGCAGGAAGGCGAACCGCACGTTCTTCGTCATCGACTCCGGCAGCGGTCGCCCGTCCATCTCGTTCAACAACGGCTTGGGATCGAACAGATCCATCTGACTGGGGCCGCCGAACAGGAAGATGAAGATGCAATTCTTCGCCTTGGGCGCGAAATGCGGCGGCTTGGGCGCCATGGGACCGGAGTCCGCGCCCTCCATCGCCAACAGGCCATCCTCCCGCAGCAAGGACGCCAAGGCCGCGGCTCCCGCGCCGCCGGACATCTGGGACAGGAAGCCGCGTCGCCCGATCGGAGCAACAGGCGTTGCCCGACCGGGGCCTGGATCCGCCCTACTCACGCGTAATGAATTCATCGGTGTTCAGGAGGGCGCGGGCAACGCCCGTCCACGCCGCCAATGGAACCGCATCTTCCCCCGCCGCCTCTCCGGCAAATGCCGCGGCCCGCGCACGATTGTCGGCAAACAACGCCAATTGCCGCCGCCAAAGCTCCGCGACTCTCCGCCCTTCCCCGGCTTCCGGTTCGCGCCCAAAGCAGATGCGATACGCGCGGCGAACCGACTCCTCGATGGAGCCGGAATCCCGCCAATGCGCGTCCAACCGACGCCCCAACCGACGGGCGCAATCAACGAAGGCCGGCGCGTTCAGCAGGGTGAGCGCCTGAAGCGGCGTGTTGGATCGTTGGCGCCGCGCGCAGCTGACGCTCCCGTCCGGCGCATCGAAGGTCGCCAACATGGGGAATTGAACCGTGCGCTGAATGGCGATGTAGAGTCCGCGACGCCGTTCATCCGGCGTGAGAGCGTCCGTCCAATAGAACTCGACCACGTCCCCCGCCCCCTTGGGCGTCGCCGGACGAAAGCTCTCGCCGCCGATCCTGCCGTCCAACGCCCCGCCCGCCGACAAGGCCAGGTCGCGCACCAGTTCGGCCTCGACGCGGAAACGATTCTGCCGCGCCAGCAGGCGGTTCTCCGGATCCCTGCCCCCCAGGTCCTCCCGCGGACGCGACGACTGCCGATAAGTCGCCGACAGGACGATCAGCCGGACCACATGCTTGCGACTCCAGCCCGACCGCACAAACTCCGAGGCCAGCCAGTCCAGCAATTCCGGGTGCGTTGGAGGTTCGCCCTGCGTTCCAAAGTCCTCCGGCGTTCGCACGAGGCCCTGGCCGAACAACGCCTGCCAGAAACGATTCACCGCGACCCGCGCCGTCAATGGATGCCCGCCATCCACCAACCACCGCGCCAATTCCAACCGCGTGAGCTCGGTTTCCCGCGGCTTCAGCGGCGGCAGGATGCGGGGTGTGCCCGGCGCGACGCGTTCGCCCCGGTTCAAAAAATCGCCGCGGATGTGCACCCGCGTTTCGCGCCGTTCGCCCGGCTTCAATTCCGTCACCGTCTGCGCCTTCCCCCTCCCCTTCGGTTCCAGATCGATGTCCACCTCCCGCAGGTTGTCAAAGAAGGCGTAGATCCCGAAGTATTCCTCCTGCGAAATGGGATCGTATTTGTGCGTGTGGCAGTGGGCGCAGGCGAAGGTCAGTCCCATCCACACCGAGCCGGTCGTGTTCACGCGATCCACCACCTGCCGAACGCGGAACTCCTCCTGATCCGTGCCGGTCTCGCGATTGGTCAAGGTGTGCCGATGAAACCCCGCCGCAATCCGCTCGGTGTCCGTCGCGCCCGGCTCCAGATCGCCCGCCAATTGCGCGATCGTGAACCGGTCGAACGGCAGGTCCGCATTGACGGCTTCGATCGTCCAGTCGCGGAATCGCCAGGCATGGTCACGATATTTCTCGCCGGAGTAACCGTCGGTGTCGGAATAACGCGCCAGATCCAGCCAGCGCTTCCCCATCCGCTCGCCAAAATGCGGGGACGCCAACAGCCGATCCACCGCAGCCTCATACGCACCGGGCCGACTATCGTTCTCAAACGCGACCGCGTCTTCCATCGATGGCGGCAGCCCGGTCAGGTCCAGGGACAGGCGCCGCAACAACGTCGCTCGATCAGCCTCCGGCGACGGCGCGATCCCTTCAGCGCGCCATTTGGCGGCAATGAAGGCGTCAATCGGATTGCCGTTCCAGCCCGGAAGATGCTTTTTCGGGACGGCCGGAACCGGAGGCGTTTTGAACGCCCAATGATCGCCCGCTGCCCCCCGGGTCGTCGGCGACGCAAGCCACAGCGCCGCCAGGACAAACGCGATCCGCCTGCTCTTGGATCGCTTGGAGTTGAAGTCTGACGGCAACATGACAGGCAGGGTCCTGATGGTCGGATTATCGCCGCCCCGCCCTGCGATTCAAGCCCCTTGGCCCGGGGCTTGCGGCATGAGTTGCAAGAACAATCCCCATAAGCATGTTGTAGCGTGCGCTGTGTCAGCGCATTC
>JAYPGD010000266.1:0-8311 GCA_038126655.1 Verrucomicrobiales bacterium | reverse complement strand
ATCCCAAGCCTGAGGCCGCCAGCGAGTATCGCGGCGACTTCAAGCCGATTTCCACCTCCGTCCCCGGAGTTCAGTTCTGCGAACTCCTTCCGCGCACGGCCAGGATCGCCCACAAGCTGACCGTTGTCCGTTCCATGACCACGGGCATCAACGCCCACGCCGTCAGCGGCTATCAGATGATGACCGGGCGCGCGCACAAATCGAAGACCGACACGCCCGCCTCCCGCGAGGACTGGCCGCACATTGCCTCGCTGGTCGGAATGCTCAAACCCAGCGAACAGTCGCCGCTCAGCTCCGTCACGATTCCGGAGCCGCTGGTCAACAATCCCGGCGTGGCATGGCCCGGCCAGACCGGCGGATTCCTCGGCCACAACCGCGACCCTCGACTTTTCAAGTGCGATCCTTCGTCGCCGGATTTCCGCATCAACGAACTGTCCCTGCCCGACGGCGTTTCGATTGACAGGCTGGCTTCGCGCCAAGGCCTCATTTCGGATCTCGACGCCCGCTTGCGCCGCGCTGACAAGGACGGCCGACTGGCTGGACTGGAAACTTCACGCGGTCAGGCCTTTGACCTCCTCAGCTCCGGCGCGACGCGCCTCGCCTTCGAACTCGATCGTGAAAAGGCCTCGCTCCGCGACCGCTACGGTCGGCACAAGTTCGGGCAGAGCGTCCTGTTGGCTCGGCGGCTTATCGAGGCGGGCGTGCGCATCGTGCAAGTGAACTTTCCCCGCGAACCCGGCGACCTCAGCTCCCCGAATCCGCTTTGGGACACGCATCGCGAGAACTCGAAACGATTGAAGGAGAATCTCTGCCCGCCGTTCGACTTGGCCTTTCCGGCGCTGGTGAACGATCTGGATGAACGCGGCCTGCTCGAGGAAACGCTGGTCGTCGTGATGGGCGAGTTCGGGCGCACGCCCAAGATCAACAAGTTCGGCGGCCGCGATCACTGGGGCCCGTGCTTTTCCATCGCCCTGGCCGGCTGCGGACTGGGAGGAGGCCGCGTCATCGGCGCCAGCGATCGCGACGGCGCCTACGTCAAGGATCGCGCCGTTCATTCCGCCGAACTCAGCGCCACCATCTTCCATTATCTCGGCATCGATCCATCGCAGATGTTCTACGATCGATTGGACCGCCCCATGCCGGTCGCCGAGGCGAGAGCGATAAGGGAACTGGTCTGATGCGTCTGGCTTCCATCACTGTGCCCGCATCGACAGCGTCGCCCTGGGCGATTCCCCGCCTCCCGATCAATCATTCCATTGTTTATTCGAAAGCCCGCCTCCTCTAGTTTGCTCCGCCGAATGAAGCCCCTTTCCTTGATTCTGTTCTGCGCCGTTCTGCTGCCGGGCTGCCACGCCGCGCCTTCCTTCATCAAGCGCGTCCTGGTCGATCGCTATTTCTGCGATGGCGTCAATCACGGCGACTTCAATCGTGATGGCAAACGCGACATCGTGGCGGGGCCCTTCTGGCATGAGGGCCCGTCGTTCGAAAAGAAGCACGCCATCTATCCTCCGGTCGCCCTTCCTCCCGCAGCCAGTCCGTCGAACAGCATGTTCAGCTACGTCTGGGACTTCGACGGCGACGGTTGGGATGACATCCTTGTGCTCGGTCGTGTGCACAAGCATCAGGCTGCCTGGTATCAAAACCCCGCGAAGAGCGGTAAACCATGGAGGAAGCATTTCGCCTTCGAACGCATCAAGGGAGAATCGCCGCCCTTCCTCGACATCGACGGCGACGGATCTCCCGAAATCCTGACCCATGACGAGAAGCAATGGGGGCGCGTCGCGCCTGACAAATCCGATCCTACAAAGCCGTGGAGATTCCACCCGCTTTCCGAGAGCGGTGAATGGCCACAGTTCTATCACGGAACCGGCGTGGGCGACATCAATGGCGACGGACGCCTCGATTTGATCCTGACCGAAGGCTGGTATGAACAGCCCGCAAAGAACGCGGCAACCGCTCAATGGAGAAAGCATGCATTCCAATTCTCTCCTCATCGCGGCGGCGCCCAGATGTTCGCCTATGACGTGGACGGCGACGGCGCCAACGATGTCATCACCAGCCTCCACGGCCATGAATGGGGTCTCGCGTGGTGGGAACAGATCAAGGACGGCGACGGCGGAATCAGTTTCCGCATGCATCAACTCATGGGAACCCGCGAGGAAGAGGCGAAATACGGCGTCGCCTTTTCCCAACCCCACGCCCTCGATCTGGCCGACATCGACGGCGATGGGTTGAAAGACATCGTGATCGGCAAACGTCGCTGGGCGCACGGACCGACCGGCGACGTCGAACCCAACGCGGCTCCGGTCGTCCATTGGTTTCAACTCGTCCGCCAACCCGATGGAAGCGCCTCCTTCAAACCGCATCTGATTGACGACAATTCCGGCGTCGGGGTCCAGATCTCCGCCGCGGATGTGACCGGCGACGGCCGCATCGACGTCCTGACCGCCTCCAAACTGGGAACCTTTCTCTTCGTCAATCAGGAAGATTAGGCCCCGAATCCACGCCCCGGACGCGACGGCGCTCGAACTCGCGGACAACTTCATTGACCCGGATGCCCGCCGCATTCACCCTTCCGGCTTCCATGAAAGAGATCACGATTCGCTCCATCATCATCAGCGTCGTCATCACCGCCGCGCTGGCCGGAGCCAACGCCTATCTCGGTCTCAAGGTCGGCATGACCGTCAGCGCAAGCATCCCGGCGGCGGTCATCTCCATGGGCATTCTCACCCTGCTCCGGCGGCGCGACGAACAGGGCACGAACATCCACGAGAACAACATGGTTCAGACCGCGGCCAGCGCGGGCGAATCCCTGGCCGCCGGAGTCATCTTCACCATCCCCGCCCTGATTCTTCTGGGCCACTGGCAGCAGTTCAACTATCTGCAGGTCGCCCTGATCGCCGGATTGGGCGGCCTGCTCGGAGCGCTGTTCTGCATACCGTTGCGGCGCGCCTTCATCGTTGAAAGCAAGGAACTGAAGTTTCCCGAAGGACTCGCGACAGCCGAGGTTCTCACCGAGGGCGAAAAGGGCGGCGCCGGAGCCAAAACCATCGCCGTCGGCGCGGCGATCGGGGCTGTGTTCAAGTTCCTCCAATCGGCGTTGCACGTCTGGGGGGAGGCCCTTGAGGGAGCCAAGGTCGTCGCCGGAAAATGGATTGGCTACGCCGGCACAAATCTTTCACCCGCCCTGATCGGCGTCGGTTACATCGTCGGCCTGAACATCGGTGCGCTCGTGCTCATCGGCGGCGTCATCTCTTGGACCATCGGCATCCCCGTCTATGCGTTGCTGAATCCGGACATAGTCATCGGCGGAGAAACCATCAGCTCCATGATGGCGGACGATCCGGCAAACGCCGCGTGGACCATCTGGAGCAAGAAGATACGCTACCTCGGCGTGGGCTCCATGGCGACCGGCGGATTGTTCGCCCTGCTGAATCTCTGGAAGCCGGTCGTCAACGGCATCCGCTCCGGCTTCGCCGTCTACAAGTCCATGGGCGACGGCGACAAGACTGAGATCGACAGGCAGCAACAGGACATTCCCATGCCCTGGGTCCTGGGCGGCATTGCAGTCCTTGCCCTGCCCCTGTTCTTCTACTACTGGGAGATCATCGACCGCCCGGGAATCGCGCTGGCCATGACCGCCATCATGCTGGCGGCCGGATTCGTCTTTGCCTCGGTCGCCGCCTACATGGCCGGCCTCGTTGGATCCACCAACAACCCCATCAGCGGCGTCACCATCGCCACCCTGCTCTTCACCTCCTTTGTCCTCCTGTTTCTCATGGGCAAGAGCGAACTCGCGCCTGCAGCGGCCATCTTCGTCGGCGGCGTCGTCTGTTGCGCCGCCGCCATCGCCGGCGACACCCTGCAGGACCTCAAGTGCGGCAATCTCGTCAATGCCACGCCTTGGAAACAACAGGTCATGGAATTCCTCGGCGTCATCATCGGCGCCGCCTGCATCCCTCTCGTGCTGAAGCTGCTGCACGGCACTTACGGCATCGGAACCGACGCGCACCTTCCGGAAGAATTGCAGGGCCATGCGCTTGCCGCCCCCCAGGCCAGCCTCATGGCCTCGGTCACCAAGGGCATCCTCGATCCCAACGCCGACGCGCTGCCCTGGAACCTCGTCGGACTCGGCGCCGCCATCGCCGTCGTCATCATCATCATCGACAAGAGTCTCGAGGCGAAGAAGAGCGCCTTCCGGGCCCCGGTCCTCGCAGTCGCTGTGGGAATTTATCTCCCGATCGAACTGGCCGTCCCGATCTTCGCCGGCGGCTGCCTCAACCATCTCGTAAAATCCAGGTCCGCCAAGCCCCGGGGCGAAGGGCTGGAGACCGATAATGGCGTGCTCATCGCCAGCGGCCTGATCACCGGCGAGGCCCTGATGGGCATTCTGATCGCCAGCCTGATCGCCGCCAAGGCCCCGCTGCCAAATTGGAGCCCGGCCATCGGCCCCTGGCTCGGACTGGCCGCGCTCATCGGCGTCGCGGTTCACCTGACCAGAACCGCGCGCAAATCAACCTGAAGATGGCTTTCCGACTTCCAACCCAACGCGAAACACAAACGTCCCCGGAACGTGCAAAGTTAGAACTTGGACGCTGAACGTTCGCATCCCCCCTCGATCCCAAAGCCTCCCCCAAATGAAAATCACCCAGGTCGATGCCTTCCTGATGTCCTATCCGATGCCGGAGACCGTGCGTCTCCCGTTCTTCGGAGGCGAACGCACCATCGTCAAACGCGACGCCATGTTGATCCGCGTCACCACGGACAACAGCCTCAAGGGCTATGCGCCCGGTCCGGCGCACGAGCGCGCCTGTCGCGAAATCGCCGACACCATCCGCCCCTTCCTCCTCGGCAAGGATCCGCGCAACTGGCGGGAATTCGGCTTCTCCGCCGACCTCGAGATCCGGAAGACCTACTGCGCAGTCGAAGTCGCGGTCATCGACGCCGCCGCCAAATACGAGGAATGCCCCATGTCCGACCTCCTCGGCGGCCGCAAGCGCGACACCATCAAGCTCTACGGAAGCGCCGGAATGTATATGAACCCCGAGGGCTTCGCCGAGGAAGCCGCCGCCATCGCCGAAATGGGATTCCCCGCCTACAAGATGCGCCCCTCACAGGGTCCCGACGACGACCTCCGCACGGTCGAACTCATGCGCAACGCGGTCGGTCCCGACATCGGCCTGATGATCGATGCCCATTCCTGGTGGCGCATGGGCGACAAGAGCTATTCCTTCGACACCGTGGCCCAACTCGCCAAGGACATGGCCGCCTATAATCCCTATTGGCTGGAGGAACCCCTGCCGCCCGACGACCACGACGACTACCTCAAGCTCACCGGACTCGACCACGTGACCATCGCCACCGGCGAACACGAGCAGGAGGAAGCCGGCTTCATGGACCTGATCGACCGCCGTTGCGCCGACTTCATCCAGATGGACGTCTGTTGTCAGGGCGGGTTCGAAATGGGCCGCCGCATCTTTGACAAATGCGCCGAGGCCAATCTCCGTTTCGCCTTCCACAGCTGGGGCTCGACCCTGGAGGTCCTCGCCGCGGCGCACATCGGAGTCTGTTGGCCGGAGAACGTGGTGGAATGGCTGGAATACCCCTGCTACGCCAACAACGGCAAGCCGGGCATGTACCCCTTTCCCATCTCCGACGAAATACTCGCCGCGCCCCTCGACATCAGGGACGGTCATCTCCAGATGCCCGACGCCCACGGGCTCGGCGTCGAGATCGATGAGAGCGTCATCGAGAAGTATCCCTTCATCCCCGGCCCCTGGTCCTTCTTCCGTCTCAACAACCCGCCCGAAACCATTGCGGTCACCGGCGACCACAGCGTCAAGTGGGTCGATCCTGAAGAAGAAGAGGGCTGAACACGCCACCCCGGAATTGAGCCAAACGCGTCCGCACCAGGACTGCGAGCGAGAACAAGGTTGCGATCTGAAGATCCCGGCGGTCGCGGTCAAGCACGGCTTCCGCCCCTCCCTGGGTCACTCCCCGGGCAATCTGAAAAAGCGCTCGCGGTAATGCCGCAGCTCCTCAATCGACTCGCGGATGTCATCCAACGCCTGGTGCGTCTCCTTCTTCTTCACCCCTCCATAGATCGCCGGCGCCCAACGCCGCGCCAATTCCTTGATCGTGCTGACATCGAGGTTGCGATAGTGAAACCAGGCCTCCAACTCCGCCATGTGACGCGCCAGAAACCTGCGGTCCTGGCAGATGCTGTTGCCGCACATCGGCGAGGTGTTCCGGGGCGCGTGTTGTTTGACGAACTCCAAGGTCCGCCGCTCCGCCTCCCGCGTGTCGATCCTGCTGGCGCGGACCCGTTCTATCAGCCCCGACGCCGTATGCGTGCGCACATTCCATTCGTCCATCTGCTCCAGGATCGAGTCCGGTTGATGCACCGCGATCACCGGCCCTTCCGCGACGATGTTCAGATCTGAGTCCGTCACGATGATCGCGGACTCGATGATGACATCCGTGGTCGGGCACAGCCCCGTCATCTCCAGATCGATCCAGATGAGCCGGTTCTTGTTCTCCTGATACACCATGCGTGATTCCTTGGTTCAACCGCGCCAGTTGAAATCCTTGTCGCCAAGCGTGACCAGCGAAGGATTGCGCAAGTTCTCCTTGTTGTAGGTCAGCCGTTCGCCCTCCAGGGTCTGCACCGCGCCTCCGGCGGCCTCAACGAGACACTGAGCTGCGCCGGTGTCCCATTCCATGGTCGGCACATCGCGCAGGTAGATATCCGCCCTGCCTTCGGCCACCAGACAGAATTTCAAGGAGCTCCCCATGCTTTGAGTCTCTGCTTCGGGAAACCGCCCCAGAAGTTCGCTCACCAACGGCCCGGCGTGATCGCGGCTGGCCACGATGCCCGGCTTCCCGGCGTCCGGCCGCCTCACTCGCATGGCTTCCGCATCCTCGCCGTCCGCCTGCCTCCAGGCCCCTTTTCCCTGCGCTCCGAACCAGGTCGTCTCCAGCGCCGGCGCGCGCACCACGCCCAGAACGCTCTCGCCGTTCTCAATCAGGGCGATGTTTACCGTGAACTCTCCCGACTTCTTAATGAACTCCTTGGTCCCGTCCAACGGATCCACCAGCCAGAAGCGCGTCCAGTTTCTTCGGTCGGTGCTTTCCTCCGGTTTCGACTCCTCGGACAGAACGGGGATCGAGGCGTCCAATTCCCGCAACCTTTCGCAGATGAACCTGTGCGCCGCAAGATCCGCGAGGGTCAAGGGAGACTCGTCCTCCTTCAACCGCACGCCAGCATCCCCCTCGTAGTGTTTCAGAATCTCAAACCCGGCCTCCCGGGCGATGGTCTTGATTTGTTCCAACATCATTTCTTGAACTGAAAAGCCATCAATTGCCGCTACAACGCACGCCGCCTCCGCTGCCTATTTCTTCCGCCGCTTGGCTCCCGGCTTGTCCTTTGCCTTGAAACCGCCCTTGCCCGCGCCTTTCGCCGACATGAACTGCTTGAAGAAGGGCTCCTTCGTCGGATCCCCCCCGGACTTCAGCTTCTTGGTCCGTTTTTCACCCGGCTTCCGGAACTTCGGCTTGGGCGGCCGGCTCGAATAACCATCCGCATAATCCACCCGCAGCTTGCGCCCACGCATCTTGGCGTCCCGCATCGCGCGAATCGCCTGGTCCGCCAACGACTCCGGCAATTCAAAATAGCTGCTGCGCTCGAAAATCTCGATCCCGCCCAACGACCCCGTCGGCAGCTTGGCGGTGTTGTAGATCGCGCCGGCAATCTGGCCGGGATTGATGTTGTCCACCGCCCCGACGTTGATGAACATCCGCACCATGGGGCCATGCGCGCCCTCCCGAGCGGGTCCGCGATCCGGCCGCGCGCCGCGTCGCCCGCCGCCCCCCGATTCAGCCCCATCCCGATCAAACCGCTCCCGCCGATCGCTCCGCTGTGGTCCACGATCCTCGGCGATCTCCTCTCCTTCGCGCTCGGATTCCTGGAGCAGCATGTGCAGCAACGCGCTGGAAATGTCCGTGCTGGTGAAACCCGCGTCCAGCAACCGTTCGACCGTGGCGTCATGACTCTTGAATTCGCCCGACTCCAGCATGGCCTTCAACTTCTCAAACTGCTGGTCCACCCGCACATTGGCGACCTCTTCCTGCGAAGGGACCTTGGCCCGCGTGATCTTCGTCTTGATGTATCGCTGAATGCGCTGTAGCAGGAAAATCTCCTTGCCCGCAACCAGGTTGATCGCCTTGCCCGATCGACCGGCGCGGCCCGTCCGGCCGATCCGGTGAACGTAATCCTCCTCGTCGTAGGGCAGATCGAAATTGAAGATGATGT
>JAYPGD010000265.1:0-8345 GCA_038126655.1 Verrucomicrobiales bacterium | reverse complement strand
CATTCGCCCGGAAGCACGCCAAAGCGTGAACTCCAACGAGGCGCGAATCCAACTCATGCGAAGGCCCTGCCAAAAGGCGCGTTGTAGCGGGCGCTGTGTCAGCGCAAACGACAACTGTTGCATGATGGTTCCGCTTTTCAGCCGACACAGCCGACGCAATATCTGTGAACTGTGAACCTGTTGCGGTTGCTGTTCATGCTCCATTTATCGAACTGCGCCCTCTCCTGGTCATCTTTCCGCTTCCGGCTGCCATGGGAAGCGCGTAGCTTCAACGCGTGAGAACACGACTGCTTCTACTTCTGTCGGTTTGGCTGGGATCGATTGTCGCGGAGGCGGCCCCGAACATCCTGTTGATTGTCTCGGAGGACAACGGCCCCGAACTGGGCTGCTACGGAGACCGTTTCGCCCGCACTCCAAACCTGGACCGCCTTGCATCACAAGGCGTCCGGTTCGAGAACGCCTTCGTCCCCTATTCCGTCTGTTCGCCCTCGCGGGCATGTTTCCTGACCGGACTCCATCCGCAGGAAAACGGTCACATCGGTCTGGCGACGCACAAATTCGCGCTCTATGACGCGGACACCCCGAACGCCGTCACCCTCCTGAAGCCGGCCGGCTACCACACTGGCATCATCGGCAAACTGCACATCAACCCCGCGTCCGCCTTCCCCTTCGATTTCAAGGCGATCCCCGGCGCCAATTTCAATCGCAAGATCAAGGCGGAGGATTACCGGGACGCGGCCCGATCGTTCTGGAAGCAGGCCGGAGCGAAGCCCTGGTTTCTTTCCGTGAATTTCCCGGATGCCCACCTGCCGTTCCTCCGCCGGTCCGGCGGACGCCCCGCGAAGCCGCAGACCGGCGCGGATGTGAAGATGTTGCCGTGGGTGGGGGCGGATTCCGCGCGTCTGCGCGAGGTGATGGCGGACTACTACAACTGCATGGCCCGGCTCGACGACTGGGTCGGCCTGCTGCTGTCGGCTCTGGAGGAAGGCGGCGCCGCGGACGACACTCTGGTCGTCTACATCGGCGACCACGGCGCGCAGTTCCCCCGGGGCAAGGGCAGCCTCTACGAGGCGGCGCTTCGTGTGCCGTTCATCGTCCGCTGGCCCGGCCGTTGCCAACCGGGGCTCGTCCGCGACGAACTTGTTTCCACGCTCGACATTCTCCCCACGGCTCTGGCCGCCGCCGGCGCGCACGCCCCGCCGGGACTTTCCGGTCGCCGACTGCAGCCGCTGTTGTCCGCCGGCAAACCGCAAGCCTGGCGGAAATACATCTTCGGACTGACGACGGGTTCCTTCCCCCGCAACTGCTACGTCCAGCATTCGATTCGCGACGAACGCTACAAATTGATCTCCAATCCGCGCCCGGGAACGGAAAACCTGATCGCCGGCTCCTACCTGAACGAGAAGCACCCGCACTTCGTCATTTCCGGCGTGCGGCCAGAGGAACGCGAAACCGTTTCCAAGGTGGTGGAGTCCGCCTTCCGCCGCTGGGAGCGACCGCCGCGTTACGAACTCTACGATCTTCGCCGCGACCCGCACGAGTGGACCGATCTCTCCGGCGACCCAAACCACGCCGAGGTCAAGGCGCGCCTGATCGGAGCCCTGGAAGAGCATCAACGCCGAACCCGCGATCCGTTCCGCGATCCCGCCAATCTTGAAGCTTTTGTGGCCGAGCAACTCGCCAATCGCGACTTGGGCTACCGCAAGAAGAAGGACTTCCGCTGGTCCTACCTGGAGGCGTTTCGAGCCTGGCGGAAGGCGGCGCATTGACCTGTCGCGCGTCAGGACGCGGCAACTCCCCCGCGGGCGCGCGGCGTCATCGTTCAACAAGCTTGAATGCTGCCGGGGAAACTGGCGAACATGCGGCATGTTCCGCGCTCTGATCGTTTGCTGCCTTTCCGCCACGCTCCTTCAATCCGCGCCGGCCGACGCCGCCCCCAAGGCGCGGCCCCAGGTCAAGGTCAAGGCGAACGCGACCAAGAAGAAGCGGAAGCCCGCGCCCAAGGATCTGGTCCAAACGCCGCTCGTCCCCGCCGATCTCCGCGCCTTCCCCGCGTCCACGAAGCAGCTGGAAATCTTCCTGCTCATGGGGCAGTCGAACATGAAGGGGCGCGGCCTCATGCCGACGGAGCCCTTGCGCGATCCCCGGATCGTCATGATGCACCGGCGGACAGACGGCTTCTTCCTCGCGCGGCATCCGCTTCACCTGACCGGTGATCCAAAGAACTTTTCCCGGGCGGACAACGCCGGGGTAGGCCCGGGGCTGGCGTTCGCGCAAGCCGTCGCCGAGGCCCGGCCCGAGGCCCGCATCCTGCTCATCCCCTGCGCCGTCGGCGGCACGGCCGTCGCCAAGTGGCGGAAGGGACAGCGCCTTTACGAGGAGACGATCCGGCGGGCGAAACTGGCCTTGGACAAGGTGCCCGCCGGCAAAGCCCGCATCGTCGGCGCTCTCTGGCTGCAGGGCGAGGCCGATTCAGGATCGCCCGAACGCGTCGCCGCCTACGCCGGGGCTCTCGATCGCGTGATCGCCGACCTCCGCAAGGATCTCGGACTGCCGGACCTGCCCTTCGTCGCCTGCACGATCGGCGAAATGACCGAACGCAATGTCGCCGCCCGAAAGGACATCAACCGACTGCTCCTCGATCTGCCCCACCGCGTTTCCCGCACGGCCTGCATCGACAGCCGCGCTTTCGCCAAATCGATCGGCGATGGCGTCCACTTCGACACGCCGACACAGAACCGACACGGCCGGCTTTACGCGGAGAGTTTCCTGAAATTGGTTGCGGAAGATTGAAACCGAAGAAACATCGCCAAGCTGGCGTACACCCCGTCGCCATTCCGCGGTTCCCTTTCCCATGAAGAAGCCCCTCCTCCTCCTCGCCTTCCTGACGGCCTTTGCCGCCAGCGTCGCCGCGGCCAAGCCGCCCAACATCCTCCTGATCCTCACCGACGACCACGGCTGGAGCCAGTTGTCGGAACGCATGGATCCGAAGCTGCCGGGCTCCATGTCGAAGTATCTGGAGACGCCGAACATGAACCGGATCATGAACGAGGGCATGCGCTTCACCAGCGGCTACTCGCCTGCGCCGCTGTGCACGCCCACGCGCCGCAGCATCCTGTGCGGCACGACCGCCGCCCGCAGCGGAACGGAATTCCAAAGCCCCTGGGTTCCCGCGAAACACATGACGATTCCCAAGGCCTTGAAGCGGGCGAATGCCGACTATCGCTGCGCGCACTTCGGCAAGTGGGGCGAGCAGATGATCTCCACGCCCGAGGAATGCGGCTACGACGCCAGCGATGGCATGACGGGCAACAACACCGGCGGCATGCCCAAGTCGCTCGGCGTCAAGGGCGGCCACGAGGACGGCCCGCCCCATTTCATCGACAACAAGGACCCCAAGCGCACGCCCTCGATGACCTCCAGCGCCATCGCTTTCATGCGCGAGCAGGCAAAGGCGGGGAAGCCGTTCTATGTCCAGGCCAGTTATTACGCGCAGCATCTGTCCGTGGTCTGTTCGGAAAAGACCTTGGCGAAATATGAATCCAAGGGCGTTCCCGATCGCGGCTATCCGAAGGCCTGGGCCGCGATGATGGAGGAACTGGACCGCGGCGTCGGCCGGCTGCTGGACACGCTTGATGAACTTGGCATCGCGGACAACACCTACGTGTTCTTCACGGCCGACAACGGGGGGGGCGCGGGACAGTTCCCGGCGGCGATGTGAAACGTCGCGCGACCAACCATCCGCTCACCGGCGCCAAGCACAGCCTTTACGAAGGCGGCATCCGGGTTCCGTTCATGGCGCTCGGCCCGGGAGTCGAGGCGGGCTCGGTCAACCGCGTGCCCGTCGCCGGTTACGACTTCCTGCCCACCTTCTTCGACCTGGCGGGCGGAACCGGTTCGCTCGGCGACGAAATTGACGGGGCCAGTTTCAAGGCTCTCCTCCACAAACCGAACACGAAGTCCCTCACTCGTCCGAACGACGCGCTCATTTTTCATCGACCGCGCAGGCTCGAATCCGCCATCCGTCAAGGCCGGCACAAACTGTTCGTGAAATGGACGCCACAGGGTAGGATCGCCGCGACCGAACTCTACGACGTCGATCCCAATCCCACAGAAGAGGGACGAAACCTCGCGGCGGAAAACCCGGGGAAAGTCGGAGCATTGCGAAAGCAACTGCTCGGCTACCTTGGATCCGTGGATGCTGAGAAGCCGAAACCGCGCAATCCCAAGCGCAACAAAGGCAAACGCAAACCGGCCGCGAAATAGTCTCCGCAAACCGCCATGAAAACCCACTTTCCGCACCTCGCCCTTTTCACCGCGCTCCTGGCGCTTCCGGCCAGCCGCTGGGCCATGGCTGAACCATCCCGCCCCAACATCGTGGTCATCATGGCGGACGACCTGGGTTGGCAGGATCTGCATTGCCAGGGCAACAAGCGATTGGACACGCCCGCGCTGGACAAGCTGGCGGCCGAGGGCATGCGCTTCACGGACGCCTATGCCGCGGCGCCGGTCTGTTCGCCAACGCGGGCGGCCATGATGACCGGGCAGGCGCCGGGTCGTCTGGGCCTGACCAACCACGCGCCCGGCAACAAGGATGGATTTTCCCGTGAGGGCTCCGGTCTTCAGGAGCCGCCTACCGAACGCAACCTGGCTCTTTCCTACGTCACCATCGCCGAGCGTCTTTCCGAGGCCGGCTACGCCACGGCGCACATCGGCAAGTGGCACCTTTCCTATGTTCCGCGAAAGAACAAACAACCGCCGCTTGAACTGGACCTTCGCCCCGAGCATCAGGGTTTCGACGTCAACATCGGCGGCTGTTTCCGGGGCGGGCCGCCCAGCTACTTCGCGCCTTATCGCATTCCCGCGTTGCCCGATGGGAAGAACGGCGAATACCTGCCCGAGCGTCTCGCAAATGAAGCGATCGGGTATGTGCGAAAGAACAAGGAACGCCGCTTTTTTCTGAGTTGGTGGCCTTACTCCGTCCACTATCCGATGCAGGCGAAGGAGGAATTGATCGCGAAGTATCGCCAGCGCAAGGGCATCAAGGATCCGATCTACGCCGCCATGATCGAGGGCATGGACGCGGAGATCGGACGTTTCCTGAAGGAGTTGGATGACCTCGGTCTGCGCGACAACACCCTGGTGATCTTCAAGTCGGACAATGGCGGCTACAACGGCGACAACCGCCCATTGCGCGGCTTCAAGGGCATGTTGTTCGAGGGCGGCATCCGTATTCCCTGGATCGTCCGTTGGCCCGGCAGGGTCAAACCCGGAACCACTTGTTCCACTCCGGTTATCAGCATGGATTGTTACCCCACGTTGCTGGAAGTCGTCGGTCTGGAGCCGACGCCGAATCACGCGGTGGACGGACTAAGCCTCCTGCCGTTGCTCGAACAGACCGGCGACCTGGAGCGCGACGCCATTTACTTCCACTATCCCAACTGGGCGTTCCACAAACGGAACAAGCTGGGCGGCGTCATTCGCGAAGGCCATCACAAGCTCATCAAACGCTATGGCAACGGGACGCTGGAATTGTACAACCTGGTCGACGACATCGGCGAAAAGAAGAACCTGGCCGCAAAGTCGCCCGAACTCGCCGCCCGCTTGGAACGCAAACTCGAAGCCTGGTTGCGCAAAACCGGCGCCAGGATGCCCGTCAGATGAAACGCCTTTCCCTTCTTCTCGTCCTGATTCCATTCGTCGCCGCGCTCGCCGCAGCCGAGGACCGTCCCAACATCCTCTTCTGCATCTCGGACGATCAGTCCCATGCGCACACCGGCGTGAATGGCGACCCCGTGATCAAGACGCCGGCCTTTGACCGCGTGGCGCGCGAGGAGCTGAACTTCTCGCACGCCTTCTGCGACGCGCCGACCTGCGGTCCCTCACGCAGCGCCATCCTCACCGGTCAGCACATCTGGCGACTCGAGGAAGCTGGCAATATCCACAGCACATTGCCGGCGAAATTCGCGACCTACACGGAATTGCTGCGGAAGGCCGGTTACGCCGTCGGATACACCGGCAAGGGCTGGAGTCCCGGGCGCCTGGAGCCGGGCGGGCGCACGGTCAACCCTGCGGGGGAGGCCTTTCAAAAGCGCCGAATGAAACCGCCGTTCAAGGCGATGCGGAACACCGACTACGCGGGGAATTTCCAGGACTTCCTGAAGCAGGTGAAGGCAGGCCAGCCCTTCAGCTTCTGGCTGGGCGCCAGCGAACCGCATCGGGGCTTCGAAGAGGGGATCGGCAGGAAGACCGGAAAGGACCCGGCCAAGGCCGTCGTGCCCCCGATCTTTCCCGACAACGACATTGTGCGGAACGATATCCTGGATTACCTCGTTGAGATCGAGACCTTTGACCAACAGGTGGCGCGCGCAATCCGCGCGGTCGAGGAAGCGGGTCAACTGGACAACACCATCGTCGTCGTCACCAGCGACCACGGCATGCCTTTTCCCCGGGCCAAGGCCAGTCTCTACGACGCGGGTTCGCGCGTGCCGCTGGCGATTCGCTGGCCCGGGGGCATCAGGAAGCCGGGACGAGACGTGGACGCCTTCGTGAATCTCAGCGACCTCGCGCCGACCTTTCTCGAAGCGGCGGGCCTGAAGCCGCCCGCCATGATGACCGCGCACAGCCTGTTGGATATCTTTGCGGGGCGGGAAGCCGTGAAGCGCCCGGCGGCCTTCATCGCGATGGAGCGCCACGACGGTTGTCGCAAAGGCGGCAAGGGCTATCCCTGCCGGGCGATCCGCACGAAGGACTTTCTCTACATCCACAACTTCGAGCCCACCCGCTGGCCCTCGGGTTCGCCGGACGCCTCGGTCTGCGCCCGGTCCATCCCCTACGGGGAGATCGACAGCTCCCCGACCAAGACCTTCATGATGGAGCATCGCAACGAACATGGCGTCGCGCGCCTCGCGGAACTCGCCTTCGGCATGCGTCCCGCCGAGGAACTCTACGACCTGCGCGCCGACCCTCATCAGATGAACAACGTTGCCGGGAAACTGGAGCGCCTCGACGCCCAGACCCGGTTGCGCGGACGGCTTTTTGAACATCTGAAATCGACCCGCGATCCGCGGGTGGTCGGGGGCCGGGTCGAGTGGGATCACTACCCCTACTACGGCAGGATCAGCACGAAGGGATGGAAAGTGGACCCCAGACCGGAATGATGACACGAATTCCAAACGACACACCCATGGACAAACTCGCGCGCCCAGTCTTGATCGTCCTCCTGTCCGCTTTGTCACTGACTTCGGCATTGGGGCAGGACAATGCCCACCCCGTTCCGCCGAGCCCGAAGTGGTTGACCTACCAGGGCGGGGACGGTCCGGGCAAGGGTAAGCACATCGTCTTGATTGCGGCCGATCAGGAATATCGCAGCGAGCAATCGCTGCCGATGATGGCGGGGATTCTCTCAAAGCATCACGGCTTCCAATGCACCGTGTTGTTCAACATCAACGAGGACGGACTGGTCGATCCCACGATGCCGGTCTACCCGAAGAAGGGAAAGGAGGCGGAATTCAAGTCACACAACATTCCCGGACTGGAGCATCTGGAGTCGGCCGATCTGTTGATCCTTTTCTCCCGATTGCTCACGCTGCCGATGGAGCAACAGCAGCGAATCGTGGCGTATCTCGATTCCGGCAGGCCGATCATCGGATTGCGCACGGCGAATCACGGTTTCCGCCGTCCGCTGCCCTACAAGATCAACGGCAGGCAGGCGCGCATCGGCGAACTGCTGGGCGGGGCGTTCCGCGGACACCACGGGAACTGGCATCGCGATTCGACCCGGGGCGACATTGTGGAGGCCATGAAGGACCATCCCATTCTCCGTGGCGTCAGGGACATCTGGGGGCCGTCGGATGTCTACCGGACCTACAAGGAGGGGGAAGGCCTTCCCGCGGATTGCACGGCGCTGGTTTACGGGCAGCCGCTCATCGGTCGTGAATATGGCGGGGCGGACAACCCGAAAAAGATCCCGCTGCCAATCGCGTGGTTCAAGAACTGGACAACCAGCAAAGGAAAGACCGCCCGGGTCTTCCAATCGACCATGGGCAGCGGCAAGGACCTAGAAAGCCCGGGCCTTCGTCGATTGATCATCAACGCCGCTTACTGGGGCCTTAGGATGGAGGATGAAATCACCGCGGATCGGAGCGTGGACTACGCCGGCGAATACAAACCGCTCGTCAGCGGATTCAACTACGAGAAGTTGGGCGTCAAACCGCAACCGCCCGCCGCCTATCGGGGTGATTGAGGAGGGAGCGTAGACGCGCTCGTCAGAGCGTGCGGTGATCGGCTACCCCCACCTTCTCGCGAAGGCGGCTACTGGCGAAGGCGACTGCACCGCGTAGACG
>JAYPGD010000264.1:0-8348 GCA_038126655.1 Verrucomicrobiales bacterium | reverse complement strand
GAGCAGGAGGTCACGGAAGCCTACAAGGAGCAGGAGGCCCTGAAGTTGCTCCGGGAGCACACGGCGGAGGTCTACAAGAAGCTGACGAACAGCATTGCCGGGGGCAAGGCCTTCAAGGCTGCGGCCGAGGAGCAGAAGCTCACGGTCGTCGAGGTGGCGCCCTTCGCCAAGTCGGAGCGGGTCAATCTGGATGTCAGCCGGCATTCCATCAGTTTTCCCTTCTACAGCAGCACCGCGTTCCGGACAGATGTCGGCGAGGTCTGCTATCCGCAGACGACCGGGGACGCCGGCTCCAGTCTGGAGCTGACGGAGCGTCTAGAGGCGGATGAGGCGAAACTGAAGGATGAACTGGACGAATTTGTCGACATGACGCGTCAACGGCGGCAGAGCGCCGCGTTTCAGGCCTGGATGTCGAGAGAATTGCAGGCCGCTGGTGTCGCGGGCATGGCGAATTAGTCCGCCCGGACATCGTTCTCTCCCGGTTGGCGACCCCGTGGGAAGGGGGTCGCTCCGGATGGAGTCACTGTTGTGTTTGTCAGGGGCTTGCCGTATGGCGGCCGCGCAATATACCGGTCAACATGAGTGAAACTGACGCCGCGGAGAACGCGTGGAACCTGGATTCCGCGCGCGAGCTTTATCATATCCAACGGTGGGGGGAAGGGTATTTTGACATCAACGCCAAGGGGAACGTGGTTGCGCGTCCGCGGCGTGAAAAGGGCGGCGAGGTGGAGCTGGGCGATGTGATCCGGGAGGCCCGTTCCCGGGGACTGCACGCGCCCTTGTTGATCCGCTTTCAGGACATACTCCGGGACCGCGTGGAGTTCATCAACCGCGCGTTCCGCCGGGCGATCGCCGACCTGGAGTATGAGGGGCGCTACCAGGCGGTGTTTCCAATCAAGGTGAATCATCTGCGCGAGGTGGTGGAGGAGATCGTCGACGCGGGCGATCAGTTTGGTCACGGGTTGGAGGTCGGGAGCAAGCCGGAACTCATGGCTGTCATGGCCCTGCAGGACCAGCCCGGCGATCTCATTGTCTGCAACGGCTACAAGGACGCCAAATTCATTCGCATTGCGTTGATGGGGGTCCAGTTGGGCAAGAAGGTTCTGATCGTCATCGAGAAGTTGGAGGAGTTGAAGCAGGTGGTGTCCCTGGCAAAGGAACTGGAGGTCCGGCCCTTGGTCGGCATCCGCGTCCGGCTGCAGAGCAAGAGTCATGGAATGTGGGCTGAGAGCGGGGGGGAGCACGCCAAGTTCGGCCTCAGCACTGCGGAGTTGATCGAGGCGATGAATTTCCTGAAGGCGGAGAAGCTGTCGAAGTCGTTCAAGCTGCTGCATTTCCACATGGGGTCGCAAATCCCGGACATCCAGATTGTGAAGAACGCGGTCCAGGAGGCGGCGAGGTTCTACGCCAAGGTGTACAAGCAGGGATTTCGGCTGGAGTATCTTGATGTCGGGGGCGGGTTGGCCGTGGACTACGACGGCAGCCGTTCCACCAATGACAGTTCGGCCAACTATTCGCTCCAGGAGTATGCGAACGACGTGGTTTATGCGATCGGGTCGGTTTGCGACGAGGAGCGCGTGCCCCATCCCACGATCATCAGCGAAAGCGGTCGCGCGATCGTCGCGCACCACAGTGTGCTGGTGGTGGAGGCCCTTGGTTCGGTGACCGGGAACGGCCATTCGGAGCCGGTGCAGGCCGGCGAGAATGATCACAAGTTTGTCGGCGAAATGCTCTTTACGCGCGATCGTCTGAATGAGCTGAATCCCCTGGAATCGCTGCACGACGCGGCGAAGTTCCGCGACGACGCGCAGAACCTGTTTACGCTGGGCCACCTGGATCTGCCGGACAAGGCGAAGATCGAGCTGCTTTACCGTGAGATTGCGGCCGGCGTGGTGCGGCGGTTCGAGAAGGAGGAGCATATTCCCGAGGAGGTGGAACGACTGCGCGACAGCCTGGGGGATCAGTACATCTGCAATTTCTCGGTTTTTCAGTCGTTGCTCGACAACTGGGCGCTGGACCAGCTTTTTCCGATTGTTCCCCTGTCGCGGCATCTGGAGCGTCCCTGCCGGTCGGCGACGCTGGTGGACATCACCTGCGATTCGGACGGTCAGATCGACGATTTCATCGGATTTCAGGAGAGCCGGAAATCGTTGGCGTTGCATGAGCTTCGCAAGGGCGACGGGGCGGCCGAACCCTATCATCTCGGCTTCTTTCTGATGGGGGCCTATCAGGACATCATGGGCGACCTGCACAACCTGTTCGGCTCTGTGGGCGAGGTTCATATCTTCCTCGATCCGGATGAGCCCGGCGGCTACTATGTGGAGGAAGTGATCGAAGGCAGCAACATCGCCCAGTCGCTGGACGCCGTGCAATATGACGAGCGTGAGCTCAAGCGACGGATGAAGGCGCAGATCGACGCTGCGATCAAGGGGGACCGTCTGAAATCCTCGGTTGGCATGCGCATGTTGAAGGAGTATGAAGGCGGGCTGAAGGACTACACCTACCTGACATTCTGATCCGTCGCCTTTTGTTCCATGTCCGAATCCGACGCAGTCAGGGCCGAGTTGAGGGAGTCGCTGCGTCGTCTGGTCAAGGGGTTGTCCTCCCTGTTCTGGGGGCTGCCGCTGGCGGTCCTGATCTGCGCGCAGACTTCGCTCAACATGATCCTGCGGCCCTTTGGCGTGCTGCCCGCGGCCGCCGCCACGGGGTTGCTGCTCCTGGGGGTGATCCAGTTGGAGGGGTATCAGCGCCGGCGGAAGGACTGGATGGAGGCGTTGAACAAGGCAAAGCTCTTCGGGCTCCTCTGTGTGGGGCTTTCGCCGTTCGTCTTTCTCTGGGGACGGCTGCCCTGGATCGAATTCTACAACAACATGATGGGGCTGCTTGGCCTGTCCGGATTGTTGTTTCTTTTTGCTTTGAATCGATCCCTGCGTCTGCTGACCGATCTGTTGCCGGACGAGGGGCTGCGGGAGGAGACGCATCTGTTCACTGCGATCAATCTTGGTCTGATTGTCGGCGTGATCTGCCTGATGCTCCTGTTCTGGGCGCTGCAATTCTTCTTCAACATGCCTCGGTTGGTTGTGTTGCGGATCGACCTGCTGGCGGAGGGGCGGAGGTTCCTGATGTTGTTCTTCGTGTTGTTGCCGCTCGCCATGACCATGACCCTGCTGTGGAAGATCAAGGAGGCCGCGCTGATGGGCGTGTTCGAGCAGCAGGTTGCCCGCGCAGCAATACCGGTGGAGACGATGAACGCCGGTGATGCCGCGGTCGCGGGGGCTGACGACGTCGAATCCAACCTTGAGAAGCCGCCGGGCCGGAATTCAGGCGTCGACACTGACTTCGTGTTGCAGGCCGGGAATGCCGAGGCGAAGGGGGATTGAGCAGGGGGCTCTGTCCGAGGGGCGGGGAGGTTGGTTGACGCAGCTTGAAGCGCCTTGGACTGTGGCGGGTCTTCTGGCGGGCCCTGTCAGTTCAACAGGTTGTACCAATTGTCCCGCTGTCTGGCTTCGTAGCCCAGTTCCTCAATCAATCGTTTCATGTCCTTCACGCCCATGCAGTGGGTCGTGCCGGCCTGGGAGACGACGTTTTCCTCGATCATGATGCTGCCCAGGTCATTGGCGCCGTACTTGAGCGCGATCTGCCCGATGTCGAGTCCCTGCGTGACCCAGGAGCTTTGGATGTTCTCCACGTTGTCGAGGTAGATGCGGCTGAGAGCCTGGACCTTGAGATACTCGTTGGCGCCGGTTGTCGGAGCCTTGAGACGGGTGTTCTCGGCCTGGAAATTCCAGGAGATGAAGGCGGTGAAGCCGCCGGTCGCATCCTGTTGCGCGCGGACGCGCTCAAAGTGCTCGATGCGCTCCTCCAGGGTCTCGACATGGCCGAACATCATCGTGGCGCTGGATTTCAGGCCGGCCTTGTGCGCGACGTCCATGACGCCCATCCAATCGTCGCTCATCGCCTTGAGGGGCGAGATCCTCTTGCGGACGCGGTCGACCAGGATCTCGCCGCCGCCGCCCGGAATGGAGCCCAGGCCGGCTTCCGCAAAGTCCCGGATGATGACATCCAACGGCTCGTCGAAGACTTCTTGAAAGTGAATGAACTCGCTGGGGCTGAAGGCGTGGATGTTCACCTGCGGCCACTTGTCGCGAATGTGGGAAAGCAGGTCCAGGTACCACTGCTTGTTCAGCTTTGGATGATGACCGCCCTGCATGAGGATCTGCGTGCCGCCCAAGGCGACGGTCTCCTCGATCTTCTTGTCCATCTCCTCGTGCGTGATCACGTAGGAGTCGTCGTCCTTCTCCAGGCGGTAGAACGCGCAGAACTTGCAGTAGACGTTGCAGACGTTGGTGTAGTTGATATTGCGATCGACGATATAGGTGACGATCTCGTTGCCGCGCCCGTCGTAGGCCTCGGCCTTGGCAAGTTGACGGCGACGATCCGCCAGCGCGCCGAGTTCCTCAAGCGGCAGGTCCCACAGGCTCAAGGCTTCGCTCTGGTCGATGCGGTCCCCGTCCCAGACTTTCTGGGCGAGGGTGTCTGTGGTTGGGGTGGTCATGGGATCACGCAATATACTTCGGCTCATACACGGGCCCCAGCCCGTGTTTATCCAGGAGTTCGACGAATTTCATCAGGCCGCGTTTTTCGTCGGAGCCCATGTGGTAGTGGATGTGCCAGCCGAGGTAGTCCTGGCGGAATTCGCGGTCGTAGTCGGAGCGGTCGGCGATGATGAAATCCAGGGTGTCCATGCCGAAGTCCTTGGCGTCGCGGAGTTCAGCGCAGAGTTTGGAGGCATTCTTCACGCCGCGTCGGATCGCCCAGACGGCGAAGACGAAGGGGAGTTGGGTCAGTTCATACCAGGCGGCTCCGAGGTCCCAGAGTTCGTGGTCGTGCTCCGCGCGGCGGAAGGCGATGGCGGGATTGCCGATCAACAGGACGCAATCCTTCTCCTTTGCTTCATCGTAGGACTCGAGCTGTTTCAATTCCGGCTTCAGGCCCTTTTCCGCGAGCAGAACCTTGAGGAGATTCAGGCTGGCCAGCGAGGCCTTGTCGCACCAGATCTCCCTGGCTTCCTCAATCGGGGCGCGATGCGCGACGAACACGCTCATGACTTCGCCCAGCGCGGCGACGGCCACGCCGTCGAGGATATCGTAGCGATCCTTGAGCAGGACCTCGGTGACGCTGACGAGGGCGGCGTCCAGTTCATCGCGGTCGAGCATGTCGGCAAGCTCGGACGGCGGCTTGAAGAGGGTCTGATGTTCGATGCCGCGGGTGAGGGGGACGGCATTGAGATAAGGGACGGAGCCGATGCGGAACTCATCGGCCATCTCGAGGTTGGCCTCGCGCCGCTTGTTCTCGATCTTCTGCTCCTTGCGCAGGCGGTCGACCGCGGCCTCAAGCGGGGTGTTCGGGGCCAGTTTCAGCGGCGGGATGTCCTCGGAGTCTGCCATGGGTTCCATTCGATCAGGCGGTGGCGGCGCTCGTCGCCGCCGCGCGATCCGGCGACGATTCGGTTGACCGGAATTCCGCGACGCTTTCATCGGCGGCCCATTCCTTGATCGGTTCGTAGAAGGTGTCGCGTTGGACGGGAATCTGTCCGATATCGCGGATGGCCTTGACCATGTCGGTCTCGGTCTGGAGTTGAGGGGATTGCGCGCCGGCCATGTGGAAGATGTGTTCCTCGACGATGGTGCCGTGGATGTCGTCGGCGCCATGATTGAGCGCGACCTGGGCGAGGTTCATGCCGAGGCCGACCCAGTAGGCGGTGATGTGATTGAAGTTGTCCAGGTAGAGCCGGCTGACGGCGATGGTGCGCAGGGCGTCGTAGCCGGAGGGCGGCTCATCGACCGGGATCTGGTTGTTCTCCGGTTGGAAGGGGAGGGGAATGAAGCCGGTGAAGCCTCCGGTCTCATCCTGCAGGTCGCGCAACCAACGCAGGTGATCGATGCGGTCTTCGAGGGATTCCACGTGCCCAAACAACATGGTGCAGGTGCTGCGGCGGCCCAGTTGGTGCCATTGGCGATGCACCTCGCAATATTCCTCGGCGGATTCCTTGCCGCGGGCGATCTGGGAGCGGACCTCCTTGCGGAAGATCTCGGCGCCGCCTCCGGTGAGGGAATCGAGCCCGGCTTCCTTCAGCCCGGTCAGCGTGTCCAGCGTGGACCTTTTGGCGAGCCAGGCGAGATGCAGGATCTCCACCGCAGTGAAGCACTTCAGTTGAAGGCGCGGATCCAGGGCCTTCAGCGAACGCAACATGTCGAGATAGTAGTCGAACTTCAGGGACGGGTGGAGGCCGCCGACGATGTGCAGTTCGGTGATGCCGATCTTCAGGGCCTCCTTCGCCTTCCCGACCATCTCCTCGACGGACAGCTGGAAACCATCGGCGTCGCGCTTCTTGCGGGCGAAGGAGCAGAACCTGCAGCTGAGGATGCAGTAGTTGGAGTAGTTGAGGTAGCGGTTGACGATGTAGCTCGCCTTGTCGCCGACCTTCCTTCTTCGCGCGAAATCGGCCATGGCTCCCAAGGCGTTCAGGTCGCGACTTTGGAGCAGGCGCAGCGCGTCCTCATCCGAGAGGCGTTCGCCTTCCACGACCTTTTCGTAGAGGTCCTGCAGATCGCTGTTGCGGATGGCGAGGTTCATCGATTGACGCGGAAACCGGGGAACATGACTTCGGCCAGGGTCACCGCGAGAAACACGATGCTGATGACGGCATTGAGGCGGAAGAACGCGTTCTGCACCCAGTTCATTTTTCGGATCCGGGCGATGAAGTGCTCGAACAAGACAGCCACCATGATCAACCCGAGGCCGACAAAATATGCCACGCGAAAGCCGCAAAGCAATCCGAACACGCCCAATAGCAGCAGCATGATGGTGTGCGACAGGAACGCGGCGCGCAGGGCGTTCCTGGGGCCCCAGCGGACCACGATGGAATGCAGCCCTTGTTTGCGGTCGAACTCGTAGTCCTGGATTGCGTAGATGACGTCGAAGCCGATCAACCAGAATACAACGGCGACGGCGAGCAGCATCGGGACGAGGCAGCCGTCATTGAAGGCGCCCCCCTCAGGAATCAGACTGAAGTCGCCGCGCACGGCGATCCAGGCGCCGATGGGGGCCAGCGCGATGGCGATCCCCAGATAGATGTGGGTGAAGTCGGTGAAGCGCTTGGTCAGCGAGTAAAAACAGACGACAAACAAGGCCACGGGAGACAGGTAGAGGCAGAGCGGATTGAGCAGCCCGCTGACGGCGACCAGTCCCGCTGCGCTGACGCTCCACAAGGTCCATGCGCTCGCGACGCTGATCTTCCCGGCGGGCAGATGCCGGATGGAGGTGCGGGGGTTCTCCTTGTCGAACCGACGGTCCACAATCCGGTTGAAGGCCATGGCGCAGGTGCGCGCGCAGACCATGGCGATCAGGATCAGGAAGAACGTCTTGGCGCCCGGCCAGCCGCGGTTGTCACGCGCGGCGATCAGCATCGAGGCCAAGGCAAACGGCAGCGCGAAGATCGTGTGTGAGAACTTCACGAACTCCAGCCATTTCCTGATTTCGACGAACAGATTCAGAGCCGCCGAAAAAGCCGCAAAGAGCCCGGGAAATAAAGAAAATAATGCGGAACGAGGCCCAAGAATCCCGTTGGCGCTATTCCTTCTCCTCCTGCCATCGGGGCGCGAGCGTCTGGGGCAGGCCCATCTGGTCGAGGATTCGCGCGACGACGGTGTCGGCGAGCTGTTGGATGGAATCGGGTCGGGTGTAGAAGGAGGGGTTGGCGGGGATGAGGGTCGCTCCGGCGAGGAGGAGCAGTTCCATGTTCTTGACATGGATCAGATTCAACGGGGTTTCGCGGGGGACGAGAATGAGTCTGCGGCCTTCCTTCAGGGTGACATCGGCGGCTCGAAGCAGGACATTGTCGCTGAATCCGTGCGCGATGCGTCCCAGCGTCCCCATGCTGCAGGGCACGATCGCCATGACGTCGCAGGGATTTGAGCCGCTGGCGAAGGGCGCGTTCATACTCTTGAGGCTGTGTTGGGTCACGCCTTCCGGGACGCGCAGGCCTTCGGGCAATTCTTCAGAGATGACGGCCTGGGCATAGCGGCTCAGCACGAGATGCACCTCGTGCGCCGACGGATCGAGGTTGTCGAGCAGCCGCTGGGCGTAGATTGAGCCGCTGGCTCCGGTGATGGCGATGAGGATCTTCAAACGGAGGGAATCTGGCGCCGGACGGATCGCGAGGCAAGCCTGCCGCCCAAGGAATGAGCCCAGAGGATCGGCGGGAAACTAAACGGGGATTGCCGCGACACGAGGCTTGAGTTGCCGCCCGGGATTCTCACAATCGCGCGATGCGAAAGTTGTCATGC
>JAYPGD010000263.1:2877-8348 GCA_038126655.1 Verrucomicrobiales bacterium | reverse complement strand
ACAACCGCGGCAGCCATTTCTACATCGCCCTCTATTGGGCGGAGGCCCTGGCCGCTCAGGACGACGACGCGGAATTGAAGGCTCATTTCGCCCCGATCGCCGAACAATTGGCCGCCAATGAACAGAAGATCGTGGACGAATTGAACGGCGTGCAGGGCTCGCCCGTGGATCTGGGCGGGTATTACCAACCCGACGCCGCCAAGGCCTCCGCAGCCATGCGTCCCAGCGCCACATTGAACGGGATCATCGGGTGACGCGCTCCGGCTCCCGCCGGATCCCACATCCTCGTCGCGGTGAAAACTGACGCTGGCCCGTCATGGCCAAGCGACGGCGGGCGGCTTCCCCGCCCGTTCATTCCAAAACAAAACGCCATTGCCTGTCCGGAAGGCGCGTGACAGTCTTCACGCAGCCATTTCAACCGTCGTGCCATGGACCCTCTTCGCATGAAAACCCGCCTCCGTTTCCCGATTCATTCACTGTTTGCTGCCTGCCTTGCGGGACTTTGCGCCGCCTCCGCCCCGGGCGCCGAGTTCGAAAGCGACTGGCCCCCGCGCGGCGAACGCATCTGGGTCGGCCCGGGCCTCTGGGCAAACCGTCTTCAAGACTGGCGCGTCGCCGACGGACGCCTGGAGTGTCTCGAATCCCGGGCGGCCAAGCCCTTGCGCACAGTGCACCTACTGACCCATCGGCCCAATCCCCGCGGCGGCAATTGGACGACGCGTGTCGAGATCGGCGAACTGAACGGAACGGCTCTTTCGGGAACGGCGGCGGCGGGATTCCTGATCGGCGCGGGCGGCTCCGTCGATCCCCGGGCCGCTGCGCTGGTCCATCACAGCTGGGGACCGGGCGCGGGCATCTTTGCCGGCGTCGACGCCTCCGGGATGGTCTTCTTTCACGACCTGGAAACCGGCCCGTTCAGAGGCGCGCGGCCCGGTGAATCAACGCCGACCCGCCAATCGCAGCCGGCCCGGAACTGGAAGGTGCTTCACGCCGATTCCGTGGAGCCCGGATCGCCCGCGGCCAATGCCATCGATGGCGATCCCTCCACGATCTGGCACACCGAATGGAAACAGAAGAAGCCGGGGCACCCCCACGAGATCCAGCTCGACCTCGGCGAGGTCAGGTCGCTCAACAGCGTGCGCTACACGCCGCGACAGGACAACATCGCGGGCCGCATCAAGGACTTCGAAGTCTATGCCAGCGAGGACGCAGAAAACTGGGGCGCTCCGGTCGCGCGTGGGAACCTGCCCAATTCCGCCGAACCGCAACATCTGATCTTCAACCGCATCGCCGCGCGCTACGTCCGGCTGGTCGCGCTTTCCGCCCACGCCGATCGACCATCGACCACCGTGGCCGAGTTGGAGTTTTTTGACACCGCGCAACAGGACGCCGCGCCCACCCGTCAGGGACGCCCCGGAATTGCGGTCCGGAATCCCTTCGGCCGTCTCGTGCTCCACCTTTCCGCCCATCGCACGGCATCGACACATCTCCTCACCCTGGCCGCGATCGACATCGCCACCGGCAAGCGCATCAGCCAGGTGGAATGGCGCGAGGCCCCCGCCGACCGCCTGTCCGGCAACATCGGGCTCATCTCCCACCCCGGCTCCGGAGCCGGAACCGGCTGCTTTTCGTTCCGCGACTGGCGCGTCGAGGGAGAAGGCGTCATTGAAACGCCCGAGCACGCCGCCGGCCCCATTCTGGGAACGCAGTACACGGTCCACAACAAGGTGTTGAAGCTCACGGCCCAGATGATGCCGATCGGCGACTGGGACCCTCAATCCGTGCGCCTCCAGGTTCTCCAAGGGCGCGTCTGGCGCACGATCGCCACCTCGCGCATCATCGCTCCGGGCTGGACCGCGCCGTTCCGCGTCGCCGACTGGAATTCCACGAGGGACGCGCGCTACCGGGTCGTCTACCAATGGCGCACCAAGCGCAACGAACTGAAGGAATTCACCTGGGGCGGAACCATTCGCCGGGACCCCGTCGAGAAGCAGGTCATCATCGTGGCCGGATTCACCGGCAATCACAACACCCGCGGCAGCGTGGACCGCGGGCGTTACGACTGGACGGCCAACGGACTCTGGTTCCCCCACAACGACATCACCGCCCACGTCGCCAAGCATGAACCCGATCTCCTGTTCTTTTCCGGAGACCAGGTCTACGAGGGCGCCAGCCCCACCGCCGCCATCCGCGGCAGGGGTGAAACCACGATGCTGGACTACCTCTATAAATGGCATCTCTTCAGCTGGGCCTATCGGGACCTGACGAAGGACATCCCCACGATCACGATCCCGGACGACCACGATGTCTATCAGGGCAACGTCTGGGGACGCGGCGGCCGCAAGACCGACAAGGACGACAAGGGCGGCTACGTCGAGGACGCGGCGTTCGTCAAGATGGTCGAGCGGACCCAGACCAGCCACCTCCCCGATCCTTACGACCCCACGCCCATCGACCAGGGCATCGGCGTCTATTACGCGCCCCTGACCATCGGCCGGATCGGCGTCGCGATCATTGAGGACCGGAAGTTCAAGTGGGGACCCAACGGGGTCGTTCCACCGACCGACACCGGCCGCGCCGATCACGTGAACGATCCGGATTTCGATCCGAAGACCGCGGACGTCCCCGGCGCGCAGCTGCTCGGCCAACGGCAGGAGAAGTTCCTCCGCGACTGGGCCGCCGACTGGCAGGGAACCGACATGAAGATGGTCGTCTCGCAGACGATCTTCGGCAACCTCGCCACCCATCACGGCGGCGCCCTCAGCCACCTCATCGCCGACTACGACTCCAATGGCTGGCCCCAATCCGGCCGCGCGCGCGCGCTGCACGAGATGCGCCGCGGCTTCGCCTTCATGCTCGGCGGCGACCAGCATCTGTCCACCATCGTCCACCACGGCATTGACGGCTTCGACGACGCGGGCTGGTCCTTCTGCGTGCCGTCGATTGCGAACTTCTACCCCCGCGCCTGGAATCCGCCGCAGGGCCGCGCTGTGAAGGACGACGGCTGGCCGGAGGACATGCCCGGGCACACCGGCCGCTTCCTCGACGGCTTCGGCAATCGCGTCACCGTCTACGCCGCGACCAATCCCGGCAAGGACATGGGCCATGAACCGAAGGCTCTCCACGATCGCATGCCCGGCTACGGCATCGTGAAACTCAACAAACGCGACCGCACCATCACAATGGAAAACTGGCCGCGCTTCAGCGATCCGGCCGACAAGAAGAACGGCGTCCAATACCCGGGCTGGCCCAAGACGATCAGGCAGACCGACAACTACGGGAAGAAGCCCGTCGCCTGGCTGCCGACCATCCGGGTCACAGGCATGGAAGACCCCGTCGTGCAGGTTTCCGATTCAGCGACCGGCGAGGTCCTTTACACCCTGCGCATCAAGGGAACCCAATTCCGCCCCTGGACCTTTGCCCAGGGACACTACGACATCGCCGTCGGGGAACTGGGAACGGACAAGGTCCAGGTTCGCAGGCGCATCCGCGCGCACGCAAACAACGACGCCGCCATCCGGTTGGATTTCTGAAGACGCGTCATTCGCACATGCCCATCACCTGGTAGCCGCTGTCGACATAGATGACCTGACCGGTGATGGCCGCGGCCCCGTCACTGGCGAGAAACGTTCCGGTCGCCCCCAATTCTGCAGGCTCCACGTTGCGCTTGAGCGGCGCGTTGGCCTCGTAGTGCTTGAGCATCGCGGAGAAACCGGAGATGCCGCGGGCGGCCAGGGTGTTCATCGGGCCCGCGCTGATGCAGTTCACCCGGATCTTCTTCGGGCCGAGATCATAGGCGAGATAGCGGGTGGACGCCTCCAAGGCGGCCTTCGCGACGCCCATGACATTGTAATGCGGAATCACCTTCTCGGCGCCGTAGTAGCTCATCGCCACGATGCTGCCGCCGTCGGTCATCAGCGGCGCCGCCGCCCGGGAAAGCGCCACCAGCGAATAGGCGCTGACATCATGCGCCATGGAGAAGGCCTCGCGACTGGTGTTCACGAACTCACCTTCCAGAGCCTCCTTCGGCGCAAAGGCGACCGAGTGCAGAAGCAGGTCCAGCTTGCCGAACTTTTCGCCCACGGCGCTGAACACGGAATCGATGTCCTCGTCCTTGGTCACATCGCAGGGCAGCAGCAGGGTGTCCTCGCCAAAGGCCTCGACCAGCGGGCCGACCTTGTCCTTCAGCCGCTCGCCCTGATAGGTGAACGCCAGCCTGGCTCCCGCCTCGTGCCACGCCTGCGCGATCGCCCACGCGATGGACCGTTTGTTCGCCACGCCAAAAACGACGCCCGTCCTGCCTTCCAATGCTCCTGCCATGATTGTCTTTCGGTAAAAGGGTTTTCTATGTATTGAGGCGGCTAGCTGTAGGGGAATTCGAAATGCGTGGCAAGGGAGGAAAATCGAGGTGTGAGGGCATGGGTCGAGCATGCGAATCTGAAAGGCGAACTTCAGACAGCTGGTTCTACCCCCATACCCCCATACCCCCGTCCTTCCATCATTGCATTTTCCTCCGATCGCGTCTTTCCTTTGCGCGCTCCATGGAAGCGGAATCGACACCATCGCCCGGCAAGCTGCGCGCCCTGCTCATTCTGGGCCGCGTCTCCAACCTGCCGACGGTCTGGTCAAACTGTCTCGCGGCGTGGTGGCTGGCCGGCGGCGGCCCCTGGGACCGCTTCGGCCTGCTCTGCGTCGGAGCCACCCTGGTCTACCTCGGCGGAATGTATCTGAACGACGCCTGCGATGTGGAATGGGATCGCGCGCATCGCAACGAACGCCCCATTCCGACGGGAGCGGTCGGGGAGAAGGAGGTCTGGTTCTGGACCATGGGACTGCTTTCCGCCGGGACGTTCTCTTTCCTGGCCTTCGGACGGATGTCGATGGTCTACGCGGTCCTGCTGCTGCTCTCGGTCGTCCTTTACAACGCCTTCCACAAGAAGATCTCCTGGTCGCCGGTCCTCATGGCGTTGTGTCGCGTGTTCCTCTTCCTGGCGGCGGGCTCCGCCGCGGAGGGGACGGGCGATCCGGAAAGCTGGGGACTGGTGGTCTGGACGGCGATCGTCCTGGGGCTCTACATCGTCGGACTCACCTACGTGGCAAAACACGAGAGCATCCCCGGCGTGCTGCGCTACTGGCCCTGCCTCCTGCTCGCCGCGCCGATCGTCCTGGCGACGATCGTGAACGGCGGCGAACACCGGTTCGTCGGCGCGGGTTTCACCATCGCGATGGGCGGTTGGGCGATCTGGTGTGTGACGCACACCTTCGGCGGGCGCAAGCCGCAGATCGGCCGGACGGTCTCGGGATTGCTCGCCGGAATCGTGCTGGTGGACGCCCTGGCGGTCGTCGGCGGCGTCGCCGATGGCGAGCCCTGGCTGACCGGGGTGTTCGCCGGCTTGTTCGGGATGGCGCTGCTGTTTCAGCGGTTCATTCCGGCAACCTGACCTCGCCGCGTTTGCTGCGCAACCTGAAGG
>JAYPGD010000263.1:0-2777 GCA_038126655.1 Verrucomicrobiales bacterium | reverse complement strand
TCAGCGGTTCATTCCGGCAACCTGACCTCGCCGCGTTTGCTGCGCAACCTGAAGGCTGCGGCTACCTGCAATCGTTTGCCGCGCAACCTGAAGGCTGCGGCTACCTGGCCCCGTTTGCCGGTTGGAATGCTTCATCGGAAATCGGGCTGTTCGCCGCGATCTTCGTGAGCGTCAGGATCACATGCCCTTGGGTGGCGCGGACCGTCTCGCGTTGTTGCTCGCCTTCCTTCTTCAGCTTCCCGATCGCCGCCGGGACGGGCTCCACGCCGGATTCCTTCAACAGTTTGCGCGCCTCTTCATCCGTCAACGCGGGCGGACCGCCGCCGCCGAGGATCTGCTTGCGGCGCTGGATCAGGTAATCGCTCTTCCGTATCCAGAAGATGACATTCTGCCCGGCAAGCCGGCCGCCGATCACGTGGCAGGGAATGGCGTTCACGTCCTCGTCAGGCAGTCGGATCAGGCCTTCCAGCGCCGCAAAGGAATCCGCGTCGAACCCGTAGAACAAGGACGGGAAGACGACGCTGGCGCCGCCGGAGAATCCGCTGGCCGCGTGGAGGCAGGTCTCCTTGTCCGGCGCGCGACCGACGCCTTTCTCCGGAATCTGAATCCGGTCGCCCTCGCCGGCGTTCCAGGCGGCTCCCTTGTTCGTGAACGAGCGCCCGACCTGCTGCTCCCACTCGATCCGGTAGCGTCCGTCGCGGCGCAGTTTGAGCGACACGCGAGAGGCGCGGGTCTGGGGTTTGACGAAGGCGCTGTCGGCTCCGAGTTGACCGCCTTTGAATCCCTCTGCGCGGGCCGCCTTTCCAGCGGGCGTTGCGGTAAGGTCGATGCGCGTCGTCACCGCGCCCTCAGCGGCGAAGGTCTTCAATCCGGCGTGAGCCTCCCGCGCCGCCTGGACGATGGAATCAGCGTTCTGGGCCTGCAGGTTGAAACCGACCAGGAGCAGGCCGAATGAAATGAATGTGTTGGAACGATATTGCACGATGGCGTTGAAAGCCCGAACTCCGTCATCAATACCCCAGCACCAGCACGGTCGCATTCTGAACCTGCCGGGCCACGTCCCTGAACTCGGGATCCCCGGTCGCATCGGCTTCCGGCAAACGCGCCAGCAGCGAGGGCATGATTTCCAGGAAGGCCGAGACGAAGGAGCTTTTCAACGCGTAGTTCACGTTCTGCGGCAGGAGCCCGGTGCGTTCGAGCGTGTTCACGTCATTCAGACGACGCGTGACGACGCCGACGACCTCGCCCTGTTCGGTGACGAGCGCCCCGCCGGAATTGCCTGGCTGGATCTGCACGCTGGTCTGGAAATGACGCGGATCGTCCTTCACGCCGGAAAGGCTGTTGATTTCGCCGCGGGTGAGCTTGGGCTCGAGTCCCTGCACGGTCGCATTGGGAAAACCAATGGTGAACACAGGCTCGCCCAGGGAAACGCCGCGACTGCTGCGTAGCGGCAGGGCGGAAAACTCGCCTTCCGCCTTCAGCACGGCCATGTCGTTGACGCGATCGATCTTCACGACCTGCGCCGGGAAGGACTCGCCTCCGCGGCGAACGAAGAGTCGCCGGGCGCCCTGGATCACGTGAAGGTTGGTCAGAAGGTAGCCATCCTCCGTGATGAAGAAACCCGTGCCGTACGTCTTCGGGCCGGTTGGGCCGGCTTTGGCCGGATTCGTCTTCTTCGCGGCGGACTTTGGCCGGGCTGACGTCGACGGCGCCTTCGGCTTGAAGGCCTTGGCAAGTTTCTGCCCTTCGGCAATGTCGCCGGGCGTCAGTTTATGCGCAATGTTCTCAGCCAGCGTCCGGCCCGCAGCGTCGCCGCCCGCCGCGCCAAGCAAGCACCACTTGTAGGCCTGGATCGGATCCTTGGGGACGCCATGACCCCGCAGGTAACAGGAGCCCAGGCTGGTCTGGCCGGAGGGATTGCCCTGCTCCGCCGCCTTGCGATACCACTCCGCCGCGGCGTTGTGATTGCTCGGCACGCCCCAGCCCTTGTAGTGCATCATGCCCAGGTTGTTCTGCGCCGAGGAATTGCCCGCCTTGGCGGAAAGGAGAAACCAGTTCAGCGCCTGTTGATAGTCCTTCGGCACGCCCATGCCGTTCTGGTACATCCAGCCCAGGTTGTTCTGCGCGCCATCGTTGCCCGCCATAGCGGCGACTCGATACCACTTCACCGCCTCCTCGTGATTGCGCTCCACCCCCTTGCCCCGGGTGTAGAGCGTGGCCAGATTGTTCTGCGCGGCGATGTGGCCCTGTGGGGCGGCCTTGGCATACCAGAGAAACGCCTTGCCGAAATCGCGCTTCACGCCGCCCGCACCGCGTTCGTGCAAGAGGCCCAACTGAAACTGCGCCTGCGCGTCGCCGGCTTCGGCCTCGACCGCGAGTTGCTTCAGATCGATCTCGGCGGCGCCAGAAGCCCAAACGGAGAAGATGATCAGGACCAACGCAAAGACGGACGTTGATCGTGTCGGAAGGAAGGGTTTGAACATCAGGGGCATGGCAACAAAAGGCGGGGGCGGTGTCGAACTTTCATTTCAATCGACGCACTGACACGCCATCCGGTTCAAAACAAGCCGGAAATACCTTTTTGACGCAACCGGGATCCACCTCAATCCTCAGGACCAGTGGATGACAAATAAAATCAACGTACGTTGATTTTATTTGTCGCGGCGGCGCGAAGCCTTTCTGTTGAAAGGGCCTTGATGTGTGGAATTTCCTTGTTCGTAACCGCGCAAACTCCTATCACGCCAGCAATCCGCAAATCGATTTCAACGCATTGCAGA
>JAYPGD010000262.1:2317-8359 GCA_038126655.1 Verrucomicrobiales bacterium | reverse complement strand
CGCAATAAGGCCCGCCTTTCCGGAGCGGGGCGGCGCCCCGGGAGGAGATGCCGCAATGAGTGGGTGAGAACAGCTCCCGACGCGAAGCGCCGATGGGTCACAACGACGTCGAATACCCATTGACTGACCGCCGTTTATTCGTAATTACATTCGGCATTGGCGAGCCCGTCCAGATGGCTTTAAATCTCAAGCATATCAGATCCTTCATCGCAGCGTTGATCTTCCTGTCAGCGTTTCACTCCCACGCCGCTGTGGATTTCAGGCGCGACGTGCGTCCCATCCTCGCGGACACGTGCTACAAGTGCCACGGCCCGGACGCCAACACGCGCAAGGCCGACCTGCGGTTGGATCAACGCGCGGGCGTGTTGGGCGAAGAGGCGTCAGCCGATCTGATCCGCAAGAACGACGCGGATCGCAGCGAGTTGTTCCGCCGCATTGCCGCGTCCGACCAGGACGATCTCATGCCGCCGCCGGAAACCGGCCTGACACTGAGCTCCGAACAAATCGTAACCATCCGGCAATGGATCGACGAGGGCGCTCATTGGCCGGAGGACGATCGGCATTGGGCATTCATTCCACCTGTTCGCCCGGAGCCACCAGCCGTTTCCGCGACGGCCGTAGTTCGCAATCCGATCGACCGTTTCGTCTCGGCTCGCCTTGAGGCGAACGGCCTTCCCCAATCCGACGAGGCCAAAAAGTCCGCCCTGCTCCGCCGCATCACTTTCGACCTGACGGGCCTGCCTCCCACGGTCGCCGAGTTGAACGCCTTTCTCGCAGATGATTCACCGCTGGCGTACGAACACGTCGTCGACCGCCTCCTGTCGTCTGATCGCTACGGCGAACACATGGCCCTTCCCTGGCTGGAAGCGGCGCGCTATGCGGATACCGACGGTTACCAGAACGATCGGCTGCGCTACATGCACGTCTGGCGGGACTGGGTCCTGATGGCGCTGAACGACAACATGCCCTTTGACCGTTTCACCCTGGAACAACTCGCCGGCGACCTGCTGCCGGATCGCGACTTTTTCACCCAGGTCGCCAGCGGCTTCAACCGCAACCACCGCATCAATTCCGAGGGCGGCTCGATCCCGGACGAGTGGATTGTCGAATACGTCGCCGACCGCGTGGAGACCGTCGGCACCGTCTATCTCGGCCTGACCCTGAACTGCTCCCGCTGCCACAATCACAAGTACGATCCGGTCAGCCAGAAGGAGTTTTATCAGTTGTTCGCTTTCTTCAACAGCGTGGCCGAGGCCGGCCTCGGTCCGAACAACGGCAACAGCCCGCCATTCATTCCCGTCCCGAAGAACTGGCCGCATTTGAGCGACGCCGAAAACAAGTTTATCGTCCCCGATCCGCCCAATGTCACCATCAAGCAGACCTCCGTTCCTCGCCCCCAACCGGGAAAACCGGACACGGTCATGGTCATGCACGAACTCAAGAAACCGCGCGACACCTACATCCTGCGTCGCGGCCTTTACAATCAACCGGACAAGTCCGCCAAGCTGCATCCCGAAACGCCCGCCTCCCTGGGCGCGCTGCCCGAAGGCCTGCCCCGCAACCGCATCGGCCTGGCCAAGTGGCTGCTCGATCCCGACAACCCGCTCACGACGCGGGTCACGGTCAACCGCTTCTGGCAGCATTTCTTTGGAACCGGACTCGTCCGCACCAGCGAAAACTTTGGCGTCCAGGGCGAACACCCCAGCCATCCGGAACTGCTCGACTGGCTGGCCACGGAGTTCATCCGTCTCGGCTGGGACATGAAGGCATTCAACAAGATGATCGTGATGAGCGCGACCTATCGCCAATCGTCGAGACTCACGCCGGACAAGGCGGAACGCGATCCCGACAACCGCCTTCTCTCACGCGGCCCGCGCAAACGACTCACACCCTACCAGATCCGCGACGCCGCGTTGTTTGCCAGCGGCCTTCTGGTCGAGAAGATCGGCGGCCCCTCGGTGAAGCCCTACATGCCGCCCGGCCTGTGGAAGTCCATCTCCAATCGCAAGTATGATCAGGGCAAGGGCGCGGACCTTTATCGTCGCAGCCTCTATACCTACTGGATGCGCACCATCCCGCCGCCGACCATGATGGCCTTCAACGCCTCCGAGCGCGAAGTCTGCACCGTCCGCAAGGACCTTACGACCACTCCCCTCCAGGCCCTGACCATGATGAACAACATCATCTTCATCGAAGCCGCCCGAAAAATCGCCGAACGCGTCATCCGCGAAGGCGGCGAAAGCCCGGAGCAAAAACTGGCCTTCCTGACCCGATTGATTCTCTCACGGCCTCCGAACGCCGAGGAAAGCAAATCGCTGCTCGCTGATTTCGATGGTTATCGCGACGAGTTCAACAGCGACGCCAATGGCGCGAGCGGTTTGCTCGGCATCGGCTCCAGCAAACATAACGCCTCCCTGCCCGCCGCCGACATCGCCGCCTGGACCATGATCGCCAATACGCTGCTGAATCTCGACGAAGCGATCACCACGAACTGAACGGCGACAGAGGAATGGAGACAAGGGAGTGAAAGGCGGAATCTCACAAGAAGAATTCTTCCGCCCCCATTCTTTGCCTCCCTCCCTGTCTTTATCCGTGTCAATCCGTGTTCATCCGTGGTTAAACTGCCTTTGAATCTCAAATGAACCCGTTCGAAGAAAACGCCCTGCTTTCCACCCGTCGCAGCTTCCTGGGTCAGACTGGCGCCGGCCTCGGAACGATGGGCCTGGCCTCGCTGCTCAATCAGGATCTCTTCGCAGCCAACGATCCCGCGCGCAATGCCATCGGCGGCCTGGCCGACCTGCCCCACTTGGCGCCCAGGGCGAAGCGGGTCATCTACCTGTTCCAATCCGGCGGCCCCGCGCAGATGGATCTCTTTGATCCGAAACCGGACCTCGCCAAACGCTTCGGCGAGGAAACGCCCAAGTCCGTCTACCCGGATGATCGCAAGACGACCATGACCTCGGGCCAGACCTCCTTCCCGGTCGCGCCCAGCCGCTACAAGTTTCCCAGGCACGGTCAGTCCGGCATCGAGATCAGCGAAATGCTGCCCTACCTCTCACAGCATGCGGACGACCTGTGCGTGATCCGCTCGATGCACACCGAGGCGATCAACCACGATCCGGCCGCGACCTTCATACAGACCGGCTCCGTCTTCCCCGGCCGCCCCAGCATGGGCGCCTGGCTGAACTACGGCCTCGGCAGCGAGAACGCCGACCTGCCCGCCTTCGTCGCCTTGACCTCCGGCACAGGCGGCCAACCGCTCTATGATCGACTTTGGGGCAACGGCTTCCTGCCCGGCCGCTTTCAGGGCGTGAAGTTCCGAGGCCAGGGCGATCCGATCCTCGACCTCTACAATCCCGCCGGCGTTTCACCCGCCATGCGCCGACGCATGCTCGACTCCGTGGGCCGACTGAACGAGTTGCAGCACAGGCAGACCGGCGCGCCGGAGATCCAGACCCGCATCGCGCAATACGAACTGGCCTTCCGCATGCAGATGTCCGTCCCCGAGCTGATCGACTTCAAGCAGGAGCCGCAAAGCGTGCTGGAGAATTACGGGCAGAATGTCGGCAAACCGGGAACCTACGCCTACAACTGCCTCCTCGCCCGCCGACTCGCCGAACGCGGCGTCCGCTTCATCCAGCTATACCAGCGCGGCTGGGATCACCACGGCAACCTCCCCAACCGCATGAAGCAGCTCACCGGCCTGACCGACCAACCGACCGCCGCCCTGCTCGGCGATCTCAAGAGCCGCGGCATGCTGGAAGACACGCTGGTCATCTGGGGCGGCGAATTCGGACGCACCATCTACTGCCAAGGCAAGCTGACGAAGCAGACCTACGGCCGCGACCACCATCCCAACTGCTTTTCCATGTGGATGGCCGGCGGCGGAGTCAAGGGCGGCATGACCTACGGCTCAACCGACGACTACAGCGTCAATGTCGTCGACAAGGGGGTCCACATCCACGACCTCCAGGCGACCATTCTCAATCAACTGGGCGTCGACCACGAGCGCCTGACCTTCAAGCACCAGGGCCGCCATTACCGCCTCACCGATGTCTACGGCCACGTGGTGAAGGACATCCTCGCCTGATCCTGCTCAGGTTTTCCGTGCCTTCCGCCCTTCAGCGCGGCGACGACGAAGACCAGAGCCCCTCAATTCGCCATCCGCCACCCCGTCGAGTCGATGCGCTTCAGTTCGGCGTCGATGTCATCCCCTTCGTAGAATGAGAGCCAACCCTTGATGCGCCGCGTCTCGCCAGGAGGCACATCCGGGAACTGCGGGTCGGAATGCAGGCAGGGGCACTTGGCATTGGCCCATGGCCGCACGCAGGGATCCCAGGCCGTGATCACCCAGCGATTGCCCTCCCGCGAGCGGACCGCGGCATAGGGATTGGTCAGGGTCTTGTTGGCGTTGTCCCGGTCGTCGAATCCCTTCGCGCCCTTGAGCATCACGCAGTTCTGCACGCGGAGGCCGGTGAGCGTCTCCTTGGTCCGGTTGGTGATCCATTGCTCCATCTTGACGTGATCGTGATGCGATCTCACACGGGCTCCGAACTCCACGCCATTGGGCAGTCTTCGCTCCATTTCCCAGCTACTCTCCCCAATCCGCGTCCACTCCGTCGGTTCCAGGTCGATGTCCTTGCGCGTCCAATGCGTCGCGATGTGAGTGTGCGCGAGATAGAGCAGTTCGCGGCCGCCGCGATCCCTGGTCTCGGGCGCCGTCCGGTTCCACCAGATCGCCTCCGGGATATCCGCCACGACGTAACTTTCATCGTCCCAAGGAGCAAACACGCTGACCTTCGTTTCGCGCTGGGGGGCGACCGCGCCATCAAGGAAGCCAATCCGGGGATGACGCCCGCCGGGATAGGGCAGGACCAACATCGGCGCTGAATCGTCTCCAGAAGTCCGGCGGAACCTGTCCAACCCGAGCCTCGCCTTCGCCGCCTTGATCTCGTCCGTCGACATTCCCGTCGCGGCGCGGACCTCGTTGTTGGAATAGCGATGGGCTCCCAGCATGTTTGACAGCCAGAATTTCATTTCCTCGTCGTTCTTGGGGCGGCGCGCCTCGCTCAGATCGTCAGGCGTCACCTTGGCCTCGGTCATCAGGCTGAACTTCTTTCCGTCCCGCCCCTTAAGCACGACTTCGCCCAGGTGGGCCTGATAACGCGCCCCGCCGGGCGCCAGATCCAGGGTCGCCGATTTTCCGTCGGCCCCAACCGCGACCTTTTCCCGCTTCCACTTGCTGGGACGAAAGTCCCGCTTGTCCGCGGACGCGGACCATTTTCCCGCCGACACGATCGACTCGCTCGTTACGACATTCATCTTCAGGCCGTCATGTCCGGCCTCGTAGTTCCAGGAAAGGGCAGGCAGGGGCTCGTTGTCGGCGATGCGCTGAAAGAACATGGCCAAGGTCGGGATCGCCTTGTCGCCCCCGGCCAGTCCATGACCGGCGTTCGGCGTCTGGTGAATCAACTTCGGCTCCGGCAATTCCGCCCAGTAGTGGCGCAGGGAATCGACCACCCAATAGGGATCGTTTGTGCCGAGCAGAATCAGCTTGGGCATGGTGTAACGCGCGCGATGGCTGCAGGGATCGACCCAGCTCCTGAGTTCAACCATGCGGGGATCATCCATGCGTTCGTGGAATTTCAATTCGGTGTAGTCACTGATCTGCCGACTCTGCTCCCCCCAGGCGCGGCCGGCCCAGTCCAGTTGCCGCTTCATGTTCAGCATGTCGATGACCATCGGCGCAATGCCCTTCACGCGGGGATCGACGGCGCCGGACAGCCAGGTCGTCCAGCCGCGTTTGGAGGCGCCCGAGACGACGAACCGCTTCACTTCGCGCTTCCGCTCTGCCTGCACGAATTCCTGCACCGCGTCCATGGCGCGCACGGCGCTCTTGGCCATGGGAAACAGCAGCGGCCAGGTTTTGTCTCCGGTCTCCATGTAGCGCTTGAAAGTGTGGGCGATCAGCGCGTCCTCCTTCCGGTCGCCATAGAGAGGCTGGTTGGGGACCCGATTGACGACTGCCGCAACCGCGCCAGC
>JAYPGD010000262.1:0-2307 GCA_038126655.1 Verrucomicrobiales bacterium | reverse complement strand
CGTACTCTTCAACCTTCCCGTCCCCGGTGATGAACAGAAATGCAATGTCCGCGTTGCGGACCTTGGGCGGCTCCACCACCAGCATCCGGTGCCTCCAGACATGTCCGCGCCACTCCTGCGAGACCAGGCTCAGCTCGGTCTGCTTGAATCCCTTGCTCGCGGACTCTCCCTGCTTGCGCCACTCAAACCGTGGGTCGGGTTGGCCGACATAGTCATCCAGCGCGTTCTCCGCGGCTCCCGTCGACGCAAACGCCCACATGACAGCAACCACGGACAAATCCCGCACCCGAAACGGAAAAGAACTTCGAAATCCTTGCTTTGTTCGCATCAACATCGATTGACCATTTTGGCGATGCATTCGTCAAGATTGAACCACTTGAGATAGAGATTTATTGAACAATATTGAGACTCATGTGTCTTTTTTTGAGACTACTGTTGCGATCGGCAATGAAACTGCTTTCTCAGATCTTATGAGAATAGCCGTATTCCTTGAAGGAGATGGGGTCCTGAACAATCCGGGATCGAGGGTCGCGCCAAGAACGGCGCGAGACTTCGAAGTCAACCACGACATGATCGAGCCCCTTCAGATCTTGAAGGAAGCGGGATTTCTCTTGATTGCGACGACCAATCAGCCGGGGGTCTGTCGTGGCGATATTCCGCGAAGCGAGTTGGACATGATGCATCTGCGACTTCATCGCGACCTGCGCTTGGATGACATCATGGTCTGTCCGCACGAGGAAGACGACGGTTGCCCCTGTCGGAAACCGAGTCCGGGTCTGTTTCAGGAGGCCTCCTTCAAATGGCACATCGAGCTGGATCGCTCCTACGTCATCAGCGACAAGTGGCAGGATGCGGAAGCGGCGCGCCAGGTGGGCTGCGTCTCACTGTTGCTGGATTCCCCCACCTGCGGGACCGGACATCACGACTACCTTCTGCCGGATGTCGCGTCGGCCTTCGAACGTATCGTCCTGATTGAGCAGAAGCGGCCGATGCTCGCTGAAATCTGATCAGACAACCGCCGCACAGGGAGATCGGACGAACGGGGCAATCAATCGCCGGCCTTGCTGGTGAGTTTCTTCGGCTCGCCCTTCGCCGAATTTTCCTCCGGCTCCGGCTTGGCCGCCGGTTGCTTCTCCTTGGGCGAAATCTGCGGCACATCGGATCGCGCGTATCGCCGCTGCCCGCCCTTGACCCGGACGAGCCCCTGATTGTCCGACGACAGGGCCGGTCGTGAAAAGTCAGCGTTGTGGGTCTGCCGGAGGATCAGCCTCCCGTCGGCTCCGAACACGGAGTAGTTGTAATCCCTAGCGATCGCCCGGGGGGTCTGCAGCAAAATGTGCAGGTTGTTGTATTTGTCCAGTCGCAGTTCCTTCCGACTGAAGCTCATCATGTAATCGATCGGCCTCACCTTATAGACCTTGGTCTCATCCTCACTACTCACCCGAAGATACATCTTCATCCGGTTGTTCATCAGGTTCACTTTCTGGAGGGTGTAGCGACGAATCTCGGGGGAGCCATCGGAGGCATTGGCCCCAATGACCCCGAATTCCCGCTGCCAGACCGTCGCGCCGCGGACGATATCGATCTTCAACGAGTTGCTCTGGACGGTCTCCCACCATCCCGGTTCGCGGATTTCCACGGTCGCGGTGACAAAATAACGACCGCTGCGCGTCATGTCGAAATATGGCGCGATGTTGAATGGCCGGACCGCCCGCATCGGCGACTCGATCTTGAATTCCCCCTTCACCGGCATCTCCTGCATGATTCCGACGTGTTTCGAGTCCAGGGCCTGGACATCAAACATGAGCCAGGCGTTGTCGCGGCCAAAATGCAGCGTCCGCCCCGACTGATTCGCGATCCTCACCCCCACCACCAGTTCCTCATTCGGAAGATATTCCTCCTGTTGACTCACCAGATCGACCACCACCACCGCGGACTGCGCGCAAACAGGGACAAGGATAAGGACCGCCAACGCAAGAAATGCTCTCATAAAGCAGCTAAAGTATAGCGGATCGGCGTCTGCGCAAGGAGGAATCAGGCGGCATGCTTCAGCCGTTGCCAGCGCTCCAGGAAGCGTTCGAACACAAATTCCGGGGTCAATTCCAACAGGCATTCCATCGAAACGGGGCGGCGGCAGGCGGCTTTCCGGCAAGGCACACAGGGGAGTTTTCCAATCTGCAGCGTCTCATTCAACTGCCCATAGGGGCCGGTCTGCCTTGGATCGGTCGGTCCGAACAACCCCAATACCGGCGTGTTCAATGCCGCGCCGACGTGCATCGGCCCGGTGTCGTTGGTGATCAACATGGC
>JAYPGD010000261.1:5977-8379 GCA_038126655.1 Verrucomicrobiales bacterium | reverse complement strand
CGATGTCTGGAAGAAGCCGCCCGCCACGAAACCGCGCGTCGCCTTGAAAACCTACAAGACCAACCTGCGCTTCTTCATCAAATCGATCCGCGATGCCGGCGGACATCCGATCCTCATGACGCCCAATCCGCTGCGTTGGACCGCGAAGCTGAAGAAACTCTACGGCAAGCCGCCCTACGATCCCGACGACGCGAACGGCTTCAACCTCCTCCTCCAGGACTACGCGGCCGCGGTCCGCGCCATTGCCGGGGAGGAACAAGTTGCGCTGATCGACATCGATCGGGCCATGAAAGCGAAGATCGACGGCCTCCTCCTCGACGGAATGCACCCCAACGCCACGGGACATCGATTGGTCGCTGATCAGCTGACCCCGGTCATTATCAAGGAGATGAAGCGCCTCGCTGCACCTTCGCAGAATTGACTGAAATCTTGTTTTCAGCGGCCAATTGGAGTATAGGCAACCTCGAACAGACGCGTAGCGGCGCCACCCGCGCCCCAGAACCTGAGCAAACAAGATAATGAACCCATCCCGCCCCCCGCTGTTTCGCTGCCTGACGTTTCTCATCCTCATGATCGGCCTGCTCCCGTCCGCGCTGCGCGCCCAGGACGTCGCCCTGTTCTTCATCAACAAGATTCAATCCCACGACCAGACAAGCGCCTCCGGACCCGGCATCGCCAATTCATTCTTTTTTGACGCGGCGGTCGTCCCCAGCGCGACCGGCGGAGGCCTCGTCTCGGCAACCCTCCAACGCCCCTCGACGGCAACCGATACACTCACCTCCATGGGACCGGTCCTGGGAATCGACACGGAGTTTGGCGACAAGGCGGCCCTCGACAACGCCTACCCCAGTTCCGGGACCTACACGCTCAACATCACCGGGGCGAGTGATGGACTGAAGTCGATCCCCCTCTCCTTCGGATCAGACGCGTACCCCAATACGCCGAACGCGCAAAACTACAGCGCGCTGCAGGCCGTCGATCCAACACAGGCCCTGACAATCAGTTGGGACGCATTCACCAGCGGCACAACCGACGACCTGATCCAGGTTGAAATCGAGGATCAGCAGGAGAACACAATTTTCAATTCCGGCGGCCCGGACTCGATGGACGCCCTGGACGGAACCGCCACCAGCGTGGTGGTGCCCGCCAACACCCTGTCCGCCAACTCCACTTACGTGATGCTGATCAGTTTCAGCAACGTTTTGCAGTTCCAACCCTACGACTTCGCCACTTTCGGCGCGGAGCCCGCAGGAGCCGCGGTCTTCACCCGGGTGACCGCCCTGAACATCACGACGACCTCGGGCGCGGCCATGGGCGGCTCCGACGCCAGCCTCATCGCCGTCACGAAGTCGCAACATTTCCAGCAGGATGAGTCGGGCATCCCCGTGTTGGTCGACGACTGGGAACAGGACTCCAGCCGCTTCAAATTCGAGGTCTTTGTCGACGCCGCGTCCCAAGGTTCGGTCACCGGCAGTTCAGTCACGGTCCCCAGCGGCGCCATGCACACCCTGTCGGCCGACAACGAAAACTTCCAGTTCGGCCAGAGCTTCTCCGACAAACCCGAACTGGATCAGGCGTTTCCCGCAGGGACCTACACCGTCACCGTCAACACCGCCAACGACGGAACCAAGAACCTCTCCCTCGCCATACCGGCGGACAACTACCCAAACATCCCTCGGGTGACCAATTTCGGCGCCGCCCAAGGCATCGACTCCACCGCGGCGTTCACCCTGAACTTCGACGCCTTCACCGGCGGCACGGTGAACGATTTCGTCATGCTGGAGATCGAGGCGTCCGGCCAGATGGGCAGTTCACAGGTCTACGAAAGTCCCGGCCCCGGCGAAAATGGCTCGCTCGATGGCACGGACACCTCCGCCACCATCCCCGCCAACACGCTCTCCCCCGGCTCAACCTACATCGCCAACCTGTCGTTCTTCCGCATCGTCGGCAACGATCCGAGCTATTCCACCGCCCTCGCCGGCTTCCACAAGAGGACCCAATTCGAGATCCGGACCACTGGCGGAACCGACACCGAAAGCCCTTGGCTCGTCCGCACCGAACCCCCGGTCGGCACGACCAACGTAAAGGACATCTCCGGGGTGATGTTCGAGTTTTCCGAGCCGATGGACACCTCGGTCGATCTTTCGCAGGCCATCCAGTGGAGCGGCGTCGCCGACGCGAACAACTTCTCCTACACCTGGGCCGACGACAACAAACGCCTCTTCTGCCGCTACACGCCGTCGTTGCCGTTGGGCACGACGGTCAATTGGACGTTGAACCCCTCCGCCGGGCGGGGGGTTGCGGTGCACCCCCACCCCCGCGGTGCGAACACCCCCGGAGGGTCCGGGGCGGGGGAGCCAGCGGTCGGCCAGGCGGGCCTCAACCCATTACACGCAGGCGCA
>JAYPGD010000261.1:0-5967 GCA_038126655.1 Verrucomicrobiales bacterium | reverse complement strand
GCTTCAATCCGCGCCGCAGACAGGCGACTTCTCGACGGCCTCAAGTTCCAACGTGGGCGAAAAGGACGTCCTACGCTTCCTGATGGCCAAAGCTGAGATTTTCCAACAGGACGGTGCCGCCGTCACCTCCGCCGAGGATTTCAATTTCGGCTTTGAAGCTGAACTCAATGGCTTCAACACCGTCTCCTCTGTTGTCATCACGCCGCCCGGCGGCTCCCCGATCACCTTCCATTCCGACGGACATGGCGACGAACTATGGGTCGAGGCGGAGTACGCCGAGAAGACCGATCTCGACACCCATGCGCCCAACGGAACCGTCGGGATCCAGTTCAACACCTTCCACGATGGAACCCAGACGATCAACCTGGCCATCCCCTCCGACGCGTACCCCAACACCCCGGCCATTCAGAATCACACCGCCCTGGCGACGGTCGATCCGACCATGCCGTTCACGCTCACCTGGAACGCCTTTTCGAATCCAGGCCAAGACGATGTCATCGTTGTCTTCATCGAGAACAACTTTGGACGGGACATCTATGAAACCCCGAATCCGGGTGAAATGAGCGTCCTGGCGGCAACTGAAACGTCTGTGACCATCCCCGCCAACACCCTGCCTCCCGGCCGGACCTTCGAGGCGGAAGTCGCCTTCTTCAAGGCGTCCGACATCGACGACACTTCCTACGCCGGCGTCCATGGCTACGCGGCCTTCGCCCGGGCGACCTCGTTTGACATCACCACCACCGGGATGCCCATCGTCGCCGACCTCGACATGACATCCGGCGACCAGAATTCCTTCCAGTTCCGCCTGCTCGGCGAGAAGAAGATGACCTACACCATCGAATCCTCGACCGACTTCTCCAACTGGGACTTTGAAAGGGTCCTCAACGCCGACGACAACATCAGCGGCGCCATGGGCGAATTCACCTTCAATCACCAACCGGAGCAGGGAACGATGCTCAAATTCTTCCGGGCCAAGGAGGGTTCGCACTACGGAGGCGGCGGCTCCCCGACCGTGCAATTCAATTTCCTCCACTTCGCCAATGCCGGCGGCTTTGCGGGAAGCTCGCCGACCTACACCGCCAACCCCTCCTTTCCGATCGCGATCAACGGCTTCTCGCCGGCCGTTCACGTCAGCAATGACTCAAACTTCCCAGCCGCCGACCAGGTCTTCTTCACCGGCCCCAACGGTTCGGGCGTAAGCATGACGCCGGGCGACAACGGCAATTCCCACCCCGATCAAAACGGCTACTTCTACCAGACCGCGCATATCCCATCGCCAACCACCGGAACCGCGGGCGCCTGGACCTTCAACTATCGCGGTTCGGACATCCCCATCGACAACGTCCCGGACCCCGACGCCAACAATCGCCTGGTCATCCCATCCCCCACAGTCACCACCAGCGGCGGCAACATATCCCAGATCGCCTGGACCTACCGCGCCGCCGGCGACGGCAGCTCCCTTTCCTCATCCCAGGCCATCGCGCAGGCGCACATGACAAACATCCAAGTGCAGATCAACCACACCGGCGGCGGCGGATACAATTCCGCCTCGATCGATCCGAACGCCGTCAGCTCAGATACCGGCATGGCCTCGTCCAATATCGCTTGGAACGATGTCACCCAGATCCAGCTCATCTGGAACGACGATCAAAACAACCACTTCGTCGTCAGCTTCGCCGGTCCCAAAAAAATCCTCTGATCAGGACAACGCGCGGACTCAAAAAAACTTCCAATTCCCGCTTGCTTAGCCCCTGTGGGGTCCCTATATTTCGCGCTCTTTTTCAACAAATCACAGCGATATGAGACGTCCAAAAGGCATCAAGACACGCAAGGCCGCGGCAAAGCGGGTGAAGATCACCGGAACCGGCAAGATTCTCCGCAACCGTCCCGGCCGCCGTCACCTGGCGACCAGCAAGAACGCCAAGCGTCGCCGCCGTCTCGACTCGGTCGCCACGGTGGACAAGACCGATTACAAGCGCATTCTGGAAAGCATGCCGTTCAGCCGTTGATCGGCCGGACCGCGCAACCCTGAGATACCATGAGAGTCACCAACGGACCCGCATCCCGCAACCGTCGCAAGCGCACGCTCAAGGCGGCCAAGGGCTACTGGCTGCGTCGCAGCAAGCTCTACAAATACGCGAAGGACGCCCGCGACAAGGCCCAGCAGTACGCCACCCGCGACCGCAAGGCCAAGAAGCGCAGCTACCGCCGCCTCTGGCAGATCCGCATCAACGCCGCGGCCCGCGCCGCCGGCATCACCTACAGCCGATTTATCGAGGGGCTCAAGGCCGCCCAGATTGAGATCGATCGAAAGGCCCTGGCGGATATCGCGGCTCAGGACGAGACCGCGTTCGGCGAATTGGTCAAGGCCGCCCAGGAGGCGCTGACCGCCAAGGCCGCCGCCTGACGAGAACGCCCCACGCGTTCCGTCGCCTCAAATCACCTTACATCGCACGGGCGACCAACTTGTTTGGCCGCCCGTGTTTTTTGTTCTGCAACAATTGAATTTGCAACCCCGGTGGGGCGAAGCTCCCGCTGAGCCGAACCTTGAAATTGGCCAAACATTGGCCTGCAAGTTCGGACGTCCGGCTCAGCGGGAGCTTCGCCCCACCGACTCAAACCAGAGACGATTGACATGTCATTCATCGAAGAAGTCGAATCGATCAAGGAAGCCGCGCTGACCGGCCTCAATGCCGCCGGCGATCTCGCCGCGCTGGAGGAGGCCCGTGTGAAATACCTCGGCACAAAGGGTGCGTTCACCGCGCTCGCCAAGGGCATGGGCGCCGTGCCGAAGGAGGACAAACCCGCCGCCGGCAAGGCCCTCAATGTCGCCAAGCAGACCCTCGAAGCCGCGCTGGCCGAACGCAAGTCCGACCTCGAACTCGCCGCCGCCGCGCCGAGCGAGGCCTCGGACTTCACCCTGCCCGGCCGCCGCGGCGCGCTCGGCCGACTGCACCCGCTGACCCAGGTCACCGAGGACATCGTCAAGAGCTTCCGTAAACTCGGCTTCGTCGTCGCCGACGGACCGGAGATCGAGGACGACTACCATTGCTTCGACGCGCTCAACACCCCGGCCGATCACCCGGCCCGCGACATGCAGGACACCTTTCATGTCGGAACCAGCCGTAATGCCGCGCCGCGTGAAGATGGCAAGCATTCGCTGCTCCGCACGCACACCTCCTCCGTGCAGATCCGCGTCATGGAGACGCAGCAGCCGCCCGTGCGCATCATCGTCCCCGGCCGGGTCTACCGACGCGACACCCCCGACCAGACCCACAACCCCGCCTTCCAGCAGATCGAAGGCCTTTACGTCGACAAGAATGTCACCGTCGGCGACCTCAAGGGCACGGTGGAATTCGTCTTCAAGGAAGTGCTCGGCAAGGACGTGAAGGTCCGCTTCCGCCCGCACTACTTCTCCTACACCGAACCCAGCTTCGAGATCGATTTCAGCAGCTCGCTCGTCCGCAAGATGGGCAAGGACTGGCTGGAGATCGCCGGCTGCGGCATGGTTCATCCCCAGGTCTTCGAGAATGTCGGCTACGACCCCGAGGTCTGGTCGGGCTGGGCCTTCGGCTTTGGCATCGAGCGCATCGCCATGATCCGCTACGGCATCGACGACATCCGTCTCTTCTACCAGAACGACCTGCGCTTCCTGGGGCAGTTCTGATTGGGTTCAACCACGAATGAACACGGATCGACACGAATCAACATTGGGTGAAGGGCAACCTGCATGCCGAAAGGGGCGAGAAAGGCGGTGGGGAGAGACTCCGTCGAGCCCATTTCAACGCCCTGAAAGGGCGGAAGAAACCCCGGTCATCGAGAAGCTCCGGCAGATTCCGGTTCAACCCATGAAAGAACTGCGCGGTTTCCTGAAGGGAATGGACACGAGCATCGAACGCGAATCTGATCGGGACTTGGATTGAAGCCATGAGCTATCACGCTGCCATTCAGATCGACTGGTTCGGACCATTCGATGATGAACTGCAAGCCAAGGAGTTCGCGGAAACGGACTCGCGCGGCTTGAATGAAGGGCTCTACGTCAAAATCGGCAACACGGCTCGCCAGCGAGGAGCGGCGCGGTTGCAATATGTCGGAATTTCGGAAAGAGATCTGACATACCGCATCAATGATCCCAAACACCGCAAACTGCGAGGCATCACCCAGTCAGTCCAGTTTTGGTTGGGTGAGATTGGATCGTTTGGGCTTCCCAGAGAGGCTAAGTTCAAAGGGAATCGCGCCATCAGACTGGCCGAATGGCTACACGCGAGCTACGTAAAGAAGGCCTCTAGCAGGACGGCTTTCGCATTGAACGAACAAAGCACGAAGGGTGTCACTCGAGATCCCGCGACTGTCATCAACCATTGGTGGGATGTTCGAGCCAGCAAAGAGGAACCTTTTGAGGGACTGCTCCGGTCTCCCCACGAATGGTGGCCTTACATCATCGACTACTACGGCTCCGGGTACAATTACAACGGCGAGAAATTCAAACCCGAAGCACGCCTCACCTGGCTCGACGGAAGTTGGGATCTGGTTCGGCTTTCCAAGTAAGTTTTCAACGAATCACCTCATGAAAGTCACACTCAACTGGCTCAAGGAATACGTCGATTTCGACTGGTCGCCCGAGGAACTCACCGAACGCCTGACCATGCTCGGCGTCGAGGTCGAGGGCGTGGACGTCATCAGCGGCGCGTTTGAAGGCATCGTCGTCGCCGAGGTTCTCGAAAAGAATCAACACCCCAATGCCGACAAGCTCTCCCTCTGCCGCGTCAACGACGGCGTGGAGGAGCGGCAGATCGTCTGCGGCGCGACCAACTTCAAGGCCGGCGACAAGGTCCCGCTGGCCAAACCTGGAACCTGGATTCCACGCTCCCTCAAGGGCGAGGGCTTCACGCTCGAGGTCGGCAAGGTCCGCGGCGAAAAGTCCTTCGGCATGATGTGCTCCGCCTTCGAACTGGAGATTTCCGATGCCGCCGAAGGCCTGCTCATCCTGCCCGAGGACGCGCCGGTCGGTCAGGCCTATGGCGAATACGTCGGCAAGTCCGGCGGAGACGTTGTCTACGATCTCGAGATCACGCCCAACCGCCCCGACCTCAACAGCGTTATCGGCATCGCCCGGGAGATCGCGGCGCTGACCGGCAATCCGCTGAAGCTCCCCGCCATCGATCTCGCCGCATTGGAGGCGCCCAGCGAGGACGCCGACGAGGTCGAGAATCACGTTTCGGTCCGCATTGAGGACGAGGAGCTGTGCCCGCGCTACACGGCGCGCGTCGTGACCGGCGTCGAGATCGGCCCGAGCCCGGATTGGTTGAAGCAAAAGCTCGAACTCATCGGACTGCGCAGCATCAACAACGTCGTCGACGTCACCAACTTCGTCATGATGGAAGTCGGCCAACCGCTGCACGCCTTTGACTACCATTTGTTGGAAAAGAACGACGGCAAGCCCGCCATCGTCATTCGTCGCGCAACCGACGGCGAGAAGTTCACCACCCTGGACGAACAGGAACACGAACTGACCGACGACAACCTGCTCATCGCCGACGTGAAGAAGGGCGTCGCTCTCGCCGGCGTCATGGGCGGACTGAACAGCGAGATCCAGAACGACACCAAGGACGTGCTGATCGAGTCGGCCTATTTCAAGCCGCAGAACATCCGCGCCACCTCCAAGAAACTGGCCTTGTCCACGGATTCCTCCTACCGCTTTGAACGCGGCTGCGATGTTGAGATCGCCGACTGGGCCAGCCAACGCGCGGCGCAATTGATCATCGAAACCGCAGGAGGAAAATTGGCCAAGGGCGTGATCGACGCCTATCCCACCAAGCACGAATCAAAGGAGATCACCCTGCGCCACGCCAAGAGCGACGCCTTGCTCGGCGTCACAATTTCCGCGGACGATCAGGTCAAGATGCTTGAAGGCCTGGAACTCGAAACCACCGCCCGCGACGGTGAAACCTCGGCGACCTTCCGCAT
>JAYPGD010000260.1:7986-8390 GCA_038126655.1 Verrucomicrobiales bacterium | reverse complement strand
GTTTCTGGGTCTGCCACCATTCGTAGGCGGAGAGCGTCTTGCCGACCTCGGTGTGGTCGGAGGTGGCGAGATAGTCCAGTCCGCCGGCGTCGATGGCGTAGCGGAAGTGCTCCACAATGCAGCCGTCATCGGTGGTGCGGCAGTTGGAGAAATCGGTGTGTCGGTGGACGTCGCCCCAGTAGAGCGTGTATTCCTCGCCGTCGATTTTCCAGGAGTGGCGTTCGTCGGGATTGCGCTCCGGGGTGTCGTTGAAGGCCTTGAGGGGGGAATCGGGCAGGTCGGCGATCTCGACCGGGAGCGCGACGTTGAAATCGGCGGGCGGAACCGATCCTGGATCGATTCGGGTTGCGTGAATGGCGGTGAGGCGTTGCTGTTTGCTGGTGCGTTTGTCGCCGGGCCACACG
>JAYPGD010000260.1:0-7976 GCA_038126655.1 Verrucomicrobiales bacterium | reverse complement strand
CCAGTTCGCATTTGCGATCCTGGCAATAGGCACTGTTTTCGAGGGTCTTGGCGGTGGTCCATTTGCCGGATTTCGGATCGAAGGCGCTGAAGGCGATTTGCCAGTACCCGACGCCTTTTTGCGCGGCGTAACGGAAGAACAGCCAGGGGCGGTCCTGCTTGTCCACAATCAGGTCGGGGCGGTTGACGGCGCTGGAATCGGGTCTGCCGCGAGCGGCAAGCATGCCGGGGACAAGCTGCGTGAGGTCGGCGACGACGCTTGTGCGGCCGGATTTGAGATCGACCTTGGCGAGTTTGATGCGGCGGTCGTAGTTGAGGCCGCCGCCGATCTTGCGCCATTCGGAACCCAGGTCCTTGCCCCAGCGCCGGATTCCCTCCTCGTAGGCGACCCACAGCGTGGAGCCGTCCCGGGTGGGGGCGGCGGCGGCGCGGGCTTCGTAGCGGGGGGTGGCGATGATGGTGGACAGGGCGGTTTTTCCCTCGGGTGTCACGCGCGCCAGTTTGAGATCGAAGTCGCCGCTCTCGTAGGAATCGAAGAGGATCAAGGCGTCGTCGTCGGCCCCAAAGGCGAGGCGGGGTTCCCATTCGCCAGCCGCGGTTCTGGTGATCCGGAATTCGCGGGAGCGACTCTTTCCATCGGGGGCGATCCAACGCGTGAAGATATCGCCCAGGCCGCCGTGCATTCGTTGCCAGGCGATCCAGAGTCGGTTGTGACGATCAGCGGCGACGGTCGCGAAGACGTTGTTTCCGGTATTGGTGGCGACGTCCACAACCTGTTCAAACTTCGCGCCTCGAGCGGCGAGTCGACCGGCGCGCAGATCCCAGCGGCCGTCGATCAATTCAGACCAGACGATCCACGCGGCGTTGTCCGGCGCGGGGGCGGCCGCCGGCCGGAATATGTCGCCGCCCTGATGCAGGACGAATTCCTCGGCGGCGCCGGCGTTGTCGAAGCGGGCCGCCTTCAAGGTGTCGCGGGAACCGTTGTGTTCGACGAACGCGACCAGTTTCGACTTGTTGTCGAGGAGGCGCAGCGCGGGGAAGTCCTTGTGGACCCTGGGTTGGCTGATGGTTGTCCGAGCAGAGTGGAGGCCGCCCGGAGCGACAAGGCTGGTCTTGCTCTGCGCCCTCTTCCTCTTTTTCTTTGCCGATTGGGCCGCGGCGGACGAAACGAAGCTTAATCCGGTCAGCAGGGCGAGCGTCAGCATGACAATCTGCGTTGGGCGAAAGGACTTCATGGAGGGGTTATGGCATGGAGGGGGGGCGGTTCCAATCCTGCATTGCCGAAAACAAGGAAAAAGGCCGCCCGTTGCCGGACGGCCCTTTACCAACCAACGCAGTCTTTCAATTGAACCGCAGCCAACAACTGCGGCCCTTCCAGACCGGTATTTGAGTGACGGGCGACCTCGGCCGCTCTGGACAACTTTTTTCAGGAAAGTTGCTCAGGCGAATGCCTCGATGACGGGGCGGCCTCCGGTGATGCCGGAAGGGGTCTCGGTGAGGCCGTGGCGATCGAAGGCAAGTTTCGTGGAGTCCACGCCCAAGGCATGAAGAATGGTGGCGTGGTAATCCGGCACGCTGACCGGGCGTTCGATCGCGACGTAGCCGATGGGGTCGGTGGCGCCGATGATCTGGCCGCCTTTCACGCCGCCTCCGGCCAGCCACATGGTGTAACCGGCGGGGGAGTGGTCGCGGCCGGCGCCCCGGCCTTCCATCGTGGGCGTCCGGCCGAATTCACCGCCCCAGACGACCAGCGTCGAATCCAGCAGGCCACGCTGTTTCAGATCGGTCAGCAGCGCGGCGATGGGTTTGTCGGTGCGGGCGCAGAGCCGGGTGTGGTTGCCCTTGATATTGCCATGGGCGTCCCAGCCGCCGATGCGCACCTGCACGAACCGCACGCCGCGCTCCACCATGCGCCGGGCGAGGAGGCACCCGCGTGAACTGGTCTCGGTGTCCTTCTCGCCGATGCCGTAGAGATCGCGGATGTGGCCGGGTTCATTGGAGATGTCGAACAATTCCGGGGCGGCGGTCTGGAGGCGGAAAGCCATTTCGTAGGACCGGGTGCGCGCCTCCAATTCAGAATGGTCGCCCAGGCGGTCAAGATGTCTGCGGTTGAACCATTCGATGAGGTCGAGTTGCTGGCGGCGCTTGGCGTTTGTGGTTCCCGCGGGCATCGAGACATCGCGGATGCCCCGCACCGGGTCCACGACGGTGCCCTGAAAGCGTGACGGAAGAAACCCCGCGCCCCAGCCGGCGGCCTGCGGATACTGCATGCCGTCGTTGTGCAGGTTCATGGTGATGAACGAGGGGAGATTCGTCGTCTCGCTGCCGAGGCCGTAGATCGACCAGGCTCCCACGCTGGGGCGGTCGCCGGCAGCCGTGCCGGTCAAGGCCACGCATTCGCCGGGTCCGTGGACGGGGTTGCGATGGTTCATCGACCGGATCACGCACAGATCGTCGGCGTGGCGGGCGGTGTGGGGCAATAGCTCAGAGATCGGCATGCCGCACTGGCCGTGTTCCCGAAACTTCCAGGGGGAGGCCATGAGGTTCTTCAACCCGGCCCGTTTGATCTTGGGGACGTGTTTTGCGAGGCTTTCCGGCACGTCCTTGCCGGCAAGTTTGGTCAGCGCCGGTTTGGGATCAAAGGTGTCGACCTGGCTGGGGCCGCCCGACATGAACAGGAAGATCACGCTTTTGGCGGTCGGCTTGAAATGAGGCGTGGGAGTGGTGGAAGCCGCCGGAAGCTCCCTGCCGTCCGTCAGCATCGTGGACAGCGCCAGTGAGCCTGCGCCGAGGCCGCCGCCGAGCAGGAAGCGGCGGCGGTCGGGATGCCATGGATTGTCGTCGCGCGCGGACATGAATGTTTTGGCGGGATTCAGAGTTTCTTCATCACCCAAACTGGACCAAGGCAACGTTAAACGCTCAACACTAAACGTGAAACTTTAAAGTGGGGGGCGGTTTGGGCGATCAGGGTCGGACGGTTCGCGTTCGTTGTTCCTTGTCGCCGGGCCGATGTATTCGCGGGCGATGACGACGTTGTCGATGAAGGCGTGTTGGTCGTGGGGCGAGGGGCGTTTGCCGCCGTGGTAGATGTTCATCCAGACCTGCTCGATCCGGAGCCTGTCCGTGCGGCTGTAACGGAGGTCGGTCTTTTCGAAAGCGGGGCGGCCATCGATCCAGCCGCGGAGGATGCCGTCCTGTTTGCCGGGGGTGTTGAGTTTTACCTGGGTCTCCACGCAATACCATTGGTTGTTCTTCAGGTAGCCGTGGTAGCCGCGTTGCCAGATGAAGTTGTCGCCGTAACGCCCTTTCATATCGGCGTGGTAGCAATAGGTTTCGATCGGGGTTGTGCCGGCGAGTGGGTTGGGGCCGGGGGGGATGGTGCGCTGAAACAATCCGCGCGCCGACCAGCCATTGTGCCCGTCGCTCTTCCGTCCGCCCCAACCGGCGACGCCATAGGTCCCGCTGATGCCGGGCATCTTGCCGCCTTCGAGGGTCTGGCTCCAATCGGCTCCCAAGCGCAGGTAGTAACGGAAAAAGACCTCCTCGGGCTCGGATCCGGTCTCATGGCGGAACTTGAACAAGGTGTTCAGGGCCCCGTTGGCGCCCTCGGCGATGCGCACGCGCAATGCCCTTCCGGAAAACGGCGCAAAACGGCGGGCTTCATCGGAGGGGATCGTGTCGATGACGCGCATTTCGCCGGCGCGCGTTCATTCATTCTGCCAGTCAGGCGATTCGAACCCGGTTGCAAAGAGCACGGGCCTGTGGAAATCGATGTCGCGGTCTGCCGGGAATCTGGCGGCCAGTCCTTGGCGGGGCGGCGTGTCGGGGGTGTCGTGGCCCTGGCGACAACGGAACACGCCGATGCTTGCGGCGCCGTATTGGCGGGTTGTGTGGAGCCGTAGCGTCGCTTTGGTCGCCTGGCCTGGTTGAACGAGCGAGTCCGGAGCGAAGCGGATGAGCGTGTGGCTGTCGGGGCCGACGCGAAGCAGTTCCGAACTGCCGTGGCTGCGATAGGTCGATTTGACCAGATGAGTGTCGGCGATGACAGGAGCGGCGGCGGCGCTTCCGTCGAAAGTCAGGGTGAGTTGAGGGCGTTTCGAGGGATCAGGGTGTTCGCTCGACGCGAAATCGATCTTTCCGAAGCCATTGATCAGCCGCAGGAAGAACCCTTGGTTCGGTCGACCGTTTTGGCGGGCTTGGCTCCAATCCTGAACCAGGCGGGTCACGTCCCACTCGATGAAGCGTCCGGTGTCTGTGTCCTTGATGACGGTGCTTGCGTAGGGGCGTGGTCCTTGGGGGGCGTCGTCGGCGTCGCGCCAATCGCCCATGAAGTTCTCCCAGGCGAGGCGCGCGGCGCGATTGCAGTAGTCGCGCGTCGCGCCGTCGGAGTGATCCGCGCCTTCGATCCAATCGGAGTTGCGGTCGGCTCCGAGGGCGGGGCGGAGGAAGATCATGGCGAGGAGGCACAGCACAGCGTGGCGTGATTTTCGGCGCATGGTCGCAGGCTATCCGCCTTCCGGAGATTCGGCGAGCGGGTTTCGTCATTCCTTCCGCCGTCGTCCGGCTTCGGCGTGACAAGCGGGGCTTTGGGGACTCGGGTGTTTCGTCATTGGCGCGCATCCCAACCGTTCCAAGTCCTTAATCACCACAGGCCGCCAATCGCCGCCATTGTGGCGGGCCTATCCCGGACCCATTGTGGCGAGCGGGCGGATGAAGCGCTTGCGCATTCCGACAACAGGAGCAACCATGTTGGGGAGCAAAGGATTCCATGAAGACAGCTCCATTTTCACTGTGCGCCGCAGTCGCGGTTGTGATCGTCCTTGTAACGTCCGGCTATGCCGCGGACAGGTCGACCGCACGCGGGCAGGCGGCCGGAGTCGGTCAGGCCGTCGCGAAACAGGTTCAGGTCGTCGCTCTGAAACCCGCCGAGGCGGAATTGGATCGGGCTGGATCGAAGCGAGGATTTCAAGGGAAGGCATGGCGCAAGGCGGTCAAGCGGATGAAGAATCCCCCGCGCGTGGTGGAGCTGGAATTGGGCGGGGACGAGGCGCGTCGCCACGTCGATCTTTCCACATTGAAGGATTCAAAGGCGGCCAGTTATGAGTTTGTCGTTGAGGCGCATCAGGAGGGCAGTCTGTCGCCGATGCTGCTGGGCGACGACTGCTGGGGGCTGAAGTTCGATCAGGCGAGCCTGCTGGAGACGCGGACAAACCAGTTCGGCTTCAGCCATTTCGGGGAGCGCGATTTTTTCTTTGAGCCGGTGAACGGGGCGTCATTGGCGAGCCCGTATGGTCAGGTTTCGCGCCTGGTGTTCTCGGTGGCGGAGGATCGGACGCGTGTGTATGTGGACGGCGAATTGGCGGGACGCTTCGACGGCCCTGGGCACGTCTATTCCGCCGCTGTCGCGGACCTGGGTTTTTCGGCCCATTTTCCTGACAGTTCGACGAAGTTTGGCGGAACGATTCATGCGTTCGCCGCTTACGATCGGGAATTGGGCGGGGATGAGGTCCGCAACCTGGCCCGCGCGGCGCTCGGATCACATGTCACCCTGCTTGGCCCCGCGAATGGGGATTTCGTGGCGGCGGGGCGCCCGGTCGAGTTCCTGGCGGCGTCGGCGGGAGCGGACCAGGATGACGAGGTGGCGGTGGAGTTCCTGTTGAACGGCGAGACAAGCGGAGAAGCGACGAGCGCGCCCGTTCGTTTCCGCTGGGACAAGATCCCCGTCGGGAAACACCGCGTCCGCGCGGTCGCCAGGGTGAACGGCGGGGTGGCGGCCGAGTCGGTCGCGATCGTCGTGACAGGAGTGGAACCGAGGCGGACGCTCGTTTCCCGGGGACGCAGAAACACCGGCAAGGCCCTGACCGGAGCCGAGGCGGGCGCCTTTGTTCTCCGGGGCTCCAACAACCTTCGGGATTGGGACACCTTGGTTGTGCTGCGGGGGATCGAATCCATGGAATCCCTTGCCAGGACCGTGGATGACGCCTCGAGGAAATACAAATTCTACCAACTGTTCCCGGACGAGTGATTCATGCGCGAACTCATTCCTGAGGAACTGATCCGGATTCTGGAGGGCGCGTCCGGGCTCGAGCGGGCGTATCTTGTTGGCGGGTGCGTCCGGGACGCGCTGTTGGGCATCCCCTGCAAGGACTGGGACATTGAGGTCGGCGGCATTGACTACGACGGGTTGGTGACGGCCTTGGGGAAGTGGGGACGCGCGGACCTGGTGGGACGCTCGTTCGGCGTCGTCAAGCTGACCGTGGGGGGCGGACGGACCTTCGATTTTGCGATTCCACGGCGCGATTCCAAGGTGGCGCCCGGGCACAAGGGGTTTGAAATTGAGTTCGATCCCGACATTACGCCGGAGGAGGCCGCCTCGCGGCGGGATTTCACGATCAACGCGCTGATGTACGATCCGCGCAGGGATGAGACCCTGGACTTTTTTGGCGGCCGTGCGGATCTGGAGCAGCGGATTCTCAGACACACGGGCGACGCGTTCGTGGAGGATCCCTTGCGGGTCCTGCGGGGGATGCAGTTTGCCTCGCGTTTCAATCTTACGCCCGCGCCGGAGACGGTTGAATTGTGTCGTTCGATCAAGGCCGGATTTCATGAGCTTGCGAAGGAGAGATTGCGTGAGGAATGGTTCAAATGGGCGGCCAAGAGCGTCCGGCCTTCGGCGGGATTGTTGTTTCTGGAGAAGACCGAATGGGTGGATCACTTTCCGGAGATCAAGGCGCTCCGATCGACGCCGCAGGACCCGGAGTGGCACCCGGAGGGCGATGTGCTGATTCATACCTGCCATTGCTGCGACGCGCTCGCCCGGTTGCCGGAATGGCGGGAGCGCGATGAGGCTTCGCGCATCGTCTACATGCTCGGAACGCTGTGTCACGATTTTGGCAAACCGGAGACCACGCATGAGAAGCTGCGCGAGGGGCGGACGCGCATCGTGTCTCCCGGGCATGCGGGCGTGGGCGTCGACGTGGCCGAATCCTTCCTGGCCCGGATCGACGCGCCCCTCGATATCCGGAAGCGGGTCAAGCCGCTGGTGCAGAACCACATGGCGCATCTGGACGTCCTTTCGGACCGCAGCGTGCGGCGATTGGCGAAGCGTCTGCATCCCGAGACCATTGACGGACTTGGCCTGGTGATCGCCGCGGACCACATGGGGCGTCCGCCGAAACCGGCGGAAGCGCCGCCGACGTTGAAAACGCTGCGGGACAAGGCGCGGGAACTGGATCTCGAACAGGCGGCGCCGAAGCCGGTCCTGCTGGGGCGTCACCTGCTCGAACGCGGGCTGAAACCGGGGCCGGAAATGGGGGAGTTGCTCCATCGCGCGTTCGAGGCGCAACTCGACGGGGCATTTTCCGAATTGACTGGCGCGCTGGAATGGCTTGAAACCAATTCCTGACGCGCGCAGGTGTTGCGTCCGTTGAACTCATGCGTGTTCTTGTAGTCGAAGACGATCCGAAGATTTCGTCCTTTGTGGTCAAGGGACTGAAGCAGAGCGGCTTTGCCGTGGACTCCGCGTCTGACGGCGAGGAAGGATTGCTGCTGGCGCGGGCGACGAAGCCGGATGTCGTGGTGGTGGATGTCATGCTGCCGCGGTTGGACGGACTGAGCCTCATTCGGCGCCTGCGGCAGGACGGCATTCAACTGCCGGTTCTTATTCTCAGCGCGAAGGCCAGTGTCGACGATCGGGTGACCGGCCTGCAGGCGGGCGGCGACGATTACCTGACCAAGCCATTCGCCTTTTCGGAATTGCAGGCCCGGATTCACGCATTGCTGCGGCGGGCTTACAACGCCGCCGAACCCACGAGACTGGTCGTCGGCGACCTGTCCATGGATCTGTTGACACGCGAGGTGATCAGGGAGGGGCGCCGGATTGAGTTGCAGGCGCGGGAGTTTTCCCTGCTGGAATACCTCATGCGAAACGCCGGACGCGCGGTGACCAAGACGCTCATTCTGGAGCATGTCTGGGAC
>JAYPGD010000259.1:0-8436 GCA_038126655.1 Verrucomicrobiales bacterium | reverse complement strand
GAGTGGTGAAGCGTGATGTATCCGTCGGATGAATTGAGAGCGAACCGCCAACGGAGGTCCACTTCCTCGGGCTGAAAGCCCGGCCGCACAGAGCGCAGGGCTTCAGCCCTGTGAACGGCAGGGGATTAGCCATTGCGGCCTGAAGGGCCGCGCGTGGTCTTGGATTGCCGGTTGCGCGCGACCCTTCAGGCCGCAATCCTTGTTCGCCTTAGACCATAGGGCTGAAGCCCTATGCTTTGTGCGGTGGGGCCTTCAGCCCCGATTCATATTCTCCATGGAGTTCTGTAAACGTTGCCATGTGACAAGGTGGCGCACTGCTGCCCGCCGAAACTTGTGACAAACGGGCATTCTTCGGGTTGGTTTCCTGTGCCTGATCTTTCTCGTTGGTCCGAATTCCCCTTGTTTTCGCTGATTTCGGTCCGTTTGCCCCCCTGGCATGCCGGAAGCTTTAAAGGAGTTGGAACGAAACGGAATTTAAACCAACAAAGAGAAAGGCAAGACGATGAAACTCATAAGGAAAAACAGACCGACATTGTTTGATGGATTCGGGTTGGGACGCTGGGGGAATTTCGACGAGGAGTTCGAGCGGCTGCTTGGGACGCCCTTTGCGGGCATGAGCCGGCCGACGGAGTTCTTCGGCGATTGGACGCCGGCGTTGGACCTCACGCACGACAAGGAAAACTTCGTCGCCAAGATCGAGCTTCCCGGGATGGAGAAGGACGACATCGAGGTGTCGCTGCATGACGGTGTGCTGACGATCAGCGGCGAGCGCAAGGCCGAGGAAAAGAAGGAAGACGAAGGCCAACTCCGCACGGAGAGGGTGTTCGGCAGCTTCAGTCGTTCGGTGCGCCTGCCGAAGCCGGTGAACGAGGACAAGGTGACCGCCAGCTACAAGGACGGCATCCTCACGGTGACCGCCCCGATGGCGGAGGAAGTGAAACCGAAACAGATCGACGTGAAGGTCAAATGACCCGAGCGACATGATCCCACCCGGCCGGAGGGATCCTCCCTCCGGCCATTCAAATCAATCAAAGAAAGGAAACAGGACATGAGTTGTGTATGTGAGAGTGAAACCAAGGCGCCGCCGGCCTGCGCCTCTGTTGAAACGGAACGTTGGATTCGGCCGCGGGCTGATGTGGCTGAGAACAAGGACGGCTTCGTCGTGACACTGGATGTTCCGGGAGTCGGCAAGGATGCGTTGGACGTGACCTTGGACGATCGGACACTGACCGTCGTTGGCCGGCGCGAAAGCGGGCCAGTCGGAGAGACGCTGCACCGTGAGTCGAAAGCCGCAGGATTCCGCCGGGCGTTCACCCTGGGCGAGAGCATCGATCCGAAGGGCATTTCGGCGAATCTGCGGGACGGGGTGGCAACGTTGACGCGGCCCACGGCGGTCGCGGCCAAGCCGCGCAAGATTTCGGTGGCCGGTTGAGCGGAAAGGCAAGACCGGTCGGAGGGACCGATAGCGAAACGCCGCGGACGGGAGATCGTCCGCGGCGTCAGCCTTGATTGGGTGTTGTTGCGTCGCGCTTCGCGGACGCGCGGGGATTCAATGCGCTACTTCGCCCGGTTGAAACGGTGGATGCGGCCGAAGACGCTGTACTCGGCCACGAAGAGATCGCCGGCCGCATTGAAGTCCACGCCGTGGGGGGCGGTGACAATGCCGGGGCGCCAGAGCTTGGGCGGAGTCTTGTTGTTCTTCCGCTCGGACTGCACGTCGTTGTAGCCGATCTTCTTCACCACGTTGCCCCGCTTGTCCAGCAGCGCGACGCGTCCGCCGATTTCTCCCACTGCGGCCAGGTCGCCCTGCACGACGATGGCCGCGGGAAACATCAGGTCGTTGGCGACGACGCCGAGAAAGTCGCCGTCGAGCGACATGTGGACGACGCGCAGGTTCTCGCGGTCGCAGCCGAGGATGCGGGGCGGACTGAAGCGGGTGTCGATGCAGATCTTGTGAAGCGTGGAGAAGTTGTAGGGGGCGCGTCCGCGTCCGCCGAAAGAGGCGAGGTATTTGCCCTTCCTGTCAAAGCGGTGGACGTAGCCGTTGGCATAGCCGTCGGTGGCAAAGATGTCGCCATTGGGCGCGACGTCCACCGCGGTGAGGCGCAGCGCCGGTTTGGCGTTCTTGCCGCGGCCCTTGCGCTTGAACTTGTCGGGGACTCCCTTGGCGGCGTCGATGGTCATGACGACCGATCCGTCGAGTTTCATCTTCAGGATGGACTGGCCGCTGAGGCGTGAGCCGTAGATGAATTCGCCCTCCTTGTTCTTGTGGATGACGAAGCCGTGAAAGTCATTGGGCGCGCCGGGGATGTTGCGCAGGTAATTTCCCTTGGCGTCGAAGACCTGGACGCCGGCGTTGGGGCCGCTGACGCAGCTGACGAAGACTTCGCCATTTGCGGCGACGGCCACATCGCCGTGGAGATTGCCGATGGCGTCCTGTCCTTTGGCGGGCTTGCTCCATTTGGGCACGGCCTTGAATTCAGGCGCGGCGGCAAAGGCGGCGGTTGCGAGAAGGGTGAATGCGAGGGTGGTGGAAACAGTTTTCTTCATAAGCGATTCGATGAGCCTGTGACGATAGGGGGCGGGGCGTGGAATTGGCAATAGTGGAGGCGGGGACGAAGATTCGAATCGCGAGAACCCGAAGACGGGGCAATCCAGGAACCGGGCTGTTCCAAACGGCAAAGGCTGACGCCCATCAGACACGCCGCGGAGGCGAAATCATTTTTCAGATTTGCGTGAAATCGATATAACGCGGGCATGAAGCGAATCTTCCCAGTCGCCATCCTCCTCCTTGTCGCGGCCGCGGCGTCGGTCCATGCCGCGGACAGGAAAGTGAAACCCTTGCGCGCCCTGATGATCACGGGCGGTTGTTGCCACGATTATGAGAACCAGAAGCGCATCCTGTCCGAAGGCATCAGCAAACGGGCGAATGTCGAGTGGACGATCCTGCACGAGGGCGGCGCGACCCGTGATCATCGGGTGAGCGTCTACGAGAAGAAGGATTGGGCCAAGGGCTACGACGTTGTCCTGCACAACGAGTGTTTCGGCGGCGTCACGGACGCGTCCTTTGTGGAGAAGATCGCCAAGGCGCACAAGGACGGGACGCCGGCGGTGGTGATCCACTGCGCGCTGCACTCCTATCGCAACGCCAAGACGGACGAGTGGCGCAAGGTCCTGGGCGTGAAATCCATGCGGCATCAGCAGAAGGGCCCGGTGGATGTGGTGAACCTGAAGACGGATCACCCGGTCATGAAGGGATTCCCCAAGCCGTGGACGACGCCCAACGGCGAGTTGTATGAGATTCTGGAAGTGTATCCCGGCTGTACGCCGCTGGGGCAGGCCTTCGGGTCGCGCACGGACAAGGACCACGTCTGCATCTGGGTGAATCAGTATGGCAAGGGCCGGACTTTCGGCACGTCGCTGGGCCATCACAACGAGACCATGGACAACGACGTCTACCTCGGCCTGGTCACCCGCGGCCTGCTTTGGGCCTGCGGCAAGTTGGACAAGAACGGCGCTCCCAAGCGGGGCTATGGACCGAAGAAAACCGACTGAAGCGTGTTCCGTTGCGATCGATCGACGGTGAGATCCCATCCCGGATGAAGGTGTCTGAAGGATTTCCGAAGGGCCTGCCGCTGGTCTTCTTGGCGACGGTCGCGGTCTATCTGCTCGTGTTCCACGGCATTGAGCGCGCGCGGGATCGCAAGGGGCCCTGGAATGTGCGTTTTGAGACGGCAGGCGGCGCGCCGTCGCTGATCATCTCGCAGGCGGGGCTCGGCGTGGAGAACCTGCGGGTGGTGTTTCCCGAGGAATCGGCGCCGGAAGGGTTTGTCGCGACCAACATCGTGTTTGACACACCGCGGCAGGCGCCGTTCGCCACGCCGTTCGGGGAGTGTTTCTTTCAGGACCTGACCTTTCTTCCCGGAACGGTCACGCTGCGTCCCTTCGAGGGACACGAGGTGGAGTTGCTGCCCCGGACGCTCTATGTGAACCGGCGCGAGCATCCGTGGGAGCCGGGAGGGGTGATTGAGGTCCGGCGTGCGGACCGGGTGCCGCATCTGATCGAGGGAGGGGATTAAGCGGCCGGAATGGTCCGGGGGGGGCGCTCAGTGGCTGGCGCCGGAGTTTTCCAATTCCCGGAGGGCGTCGCGGACTTCGGCCGCGCGTTCGTAATCCTCGCGCTCGACCGCTTCGGCCATTTCCAGCTCCAACTGCTCCTTCTGGCTCAGCGGTTCCGGGGGCGCGACATTCAGCGAGGTTTCCCGTTTGGCGTCCGCGGGGGAATCCGGATTCCGCAGTTCCTCGAGCCAGTCGCTCAACGAAAACACCTCGTCGCTCTGATCCATCATGTCCAGGCGCTCATGATCCAGAAAAAACCCGCGGATGGCGTCGATGCCCTGCTCGACGATGGCGATGGCCTCATCGCGCTGTTTTGCCTTGAGCTGAAGTTCGGCCTGGGCGCGGGTCTGCATCATCAGCAGTTGGGGGCGGAGGACGTTCAGATCCCACGCGAGCTCCGGCGAGGCCGCATATTTGTCCACAAAATCAAACACCTTGATATTCCGCTTGGTGTCCCGGATCACCCGGTCGTAGTCCTCCATCTGGAGCAGGCAGATGTAGCGATGGTGATACTGGATGGCCTCCTGCTTCAACTGGATGCAGGCGTCGTGTTCCAGCGTGAACCCCTCGTCGCTCCCGGCGTTCTCCGCGCGGTGTTTTCCGAGGCGATCCACATGCAGGTCGAAGGCGGTCGCAAAATCCCCGGGGCGACGTCCGTCCGGACGGCCGTTCACATTCATCTGCAGCAGGCCCAGATCGACGCGGAGCTGGATCTTCTCCTCGCCGTCCCTGCCCACGAAACGGCGGGCCATGACATGGCCGGACTCGTAGTCCCAGTTGTCCAGAATGGGGGAAATGTCGAAATCCATTGCGAAAACTATGCTCCCGCTGTTTCGGCAAGTCAATGTTGGCTGAGTTGGATTTGTCCCGCTCTGGTCGATCGGGGCTGGTCTTCCCCGGTCATTCGCCGCATTCGAACACAGCGCTCACAGAGGGAAGCAGAAACACGGAACACGGCGGCTGTCCCCTCGGTGGGTCTCGGCGCGCTCCGCGACCCTTGGGTTGAAGACGACGTCTTTCAGCGCGAGGCGCTTTGGACGGAGACGTGTGAAGTCGCTCCCAGTCTGCGGTGACGCTCCAATTCGCGGCGCAGGTCCACAATCATTTCCTCCACCTTCGGGATCAGATCCAACGATGCGGTTATGGCGGTCTTCTGCTCCATGCTGCGCCGGCGCTCGCGAGCGCCCCAACTGGCGGTCAACCGGGAGGAATCGACCGCGGCGGACGCCGTGCCGTAGGGGTAGCCATTGCGCAGATCCACCAGGAGCGCGTTGGCGAAGCCCTTCAGTTCCAGTGTCTTGCCCGGCATCACAAAGCCGCCGATCACGGTCAGGTTCGCCAGGGCGGCCGGATTGATGTGCGAATCCGAGGAGCCGACCGCCTCGTAGATCAGGGTGGCGTCCATGTGTTGGCGCGCCGAGGCGAGGCGAAGATTCTGGACGATTTCGGAGGCCTGGGGGGCATTGCGCCAGTCTCTCCAAACCGGTTTGCTCATCATCTCGACGATCAGCGGACTGACCGGAATGAAGTCGCCATAGGTCGGGCCGAGCCTTTTGGAGAAGTCCGCCCAGGCCTCCGCTTCTTCGATTGGAATGGAGGAAAGACTGCCATGATGGATGCGCGCGAGGCCGATCTTTGCGGGAAAGCGGAGGCTCGGCTCCACGTTGGCGGCTTCCATGACCTCCCGGTCTTCCGCAGTTCGGGGCTGATGCGCGTAGCCCTTGAGATACTCGCGGCCGGAGGAAGTCTGGATGTTCGAAGCGCAACCGCCGGCAAGAAAGACGGCGGCGGCTACAGCGGGGATGAGGAGGTGTTTGTTCTTCATGTCTTGCCCCATTCAGCGGGGCAGACATGAAAAAGGTTCACCTGGACTCACACTTTCCACTCGCCCCGGTAGTCCCTTGTCAGCCATTCCGCCTTGCCCGACTTGCCGGCGAATTTGTTTTTGGCGGGGTTCCACTTGAGCTTCTTGCCGTGGTAGTAGGCGAGGTTCATCAGGTGGCAGGCGATGGCGGAGCGGGCGCCGACGGTCTCGTGCGTTATCGGCTTCCTGCGCGAGCGCATGGCGTTCAGGAAATCCGGAATGTGGCCGGGGCTGTCGTAGAGACTGACCTTGGCGTCCTTGAGGAATCGGGCCGCCGCCTTGTCGAGTTCCTTGCCGAGATTGCGGGTCTTGTCGTTGCGGTCGAGCCGGCCGGCGATCTCCTTGCCGCCGAGGGAGATTGAGAATCGTCCGCGCGTCACCTGAACCTCGCCGTCTTCGCCGAAGAAATGCACGCCGACGCCTTCCCCGTGAAGGACGTGGATGCCGCCGTCGTAGACGAGTTGGGCTCCCTTGGTTGCGTTTGCGTCCTTGGGCGGAATGGCGCCAATGGGACCGCTCTCATCCTTGTCGAGGCCCCATTGGATGATGTCTAGATGATGCGCTCCCCAGTCGGTGACGGAGCCGCCGCCATATTCACGATAACTGCGCCAGGCGGGGAAGTGGTTGTGCGCGCCGCGCGGGCTGAGGACGGAGTTGTAGGGGCGGACGGGCGCCGGACCGAGCCAGCGGTCCCAGTCGAGTCCCGGTTCCATCGCCTCTTCCGGCAGGTCGCAGGGGACGCCGGGGCCGCCGAAGTTCACGGCGGCGCGTTTGACCCTGCCGATGACGCCGTTGCGCACCAGTTCGCAGGCGACGCGGAACTCGCGCGATGAGCGCTGCATGGAGCCGGTCTGGAGAATTCGGTTCGTTTGTTTGACCGCCTTCATGACCTCGATGGATTCGTGGATGTTGTGGGTCAGCGGCTTTTCGCAATAGACATCCTTTCCCGCGTTCAACGCGTCAATGGTCTGAATGGCGTGCCAATGATCCGGAGTCGCGATGCAGACGGCGTCGATGTCCTTGCGGTTGGTGATTTCGCGGAAGTCGTTGTAGGCGGCGCAGTCGGTGTTGCCGTATTTCTTGTCGACGCGGGCCTTCTCGGTTTCGCGGCGGGTCTTGTCCACGTCGCTGACCGCGACGGCGACGACGGACTCCTGTCCCATGAAGCGGTTGAGCAAACCGCGGTTCTGTTTGCCCATGCCGATGAAGCCGACAGCGATCCTGTCATTCGGCTTGGTCTCCGCGGACCAGATGCCGGAGGGGAGGAGGAACGGCGCGGCGAAGATGGAGGAACGCTTGAGGAATTGGCGGCGATTCACGGGGACTGGTTTCATGAATGTATTCTGGCGGGATGTGAAGGCCCTTGAAAAGTTGATTCTGTGGGCGCCCTGTTCTCGTGAGCGCTCAAGACGACCTCGCCGGAACTCCGGATGCAACCCGCCAGAGCTCAGAGTCAAAGCGACCTTGTGACGGATAAAATCAACGTACGATGATTTTATCCGTTCTCGCGGCCTTGTGGGCACGATGCGGGTTGGGGCCTATTTGAAGAACAGCAGCAGTGAGGAAACGAAGAGGATTCCGGCGACGATGTAACGGAAGGCGGAATCGGAGGTCTTGAAGTGGGCGTGGTGGCCGAGGGCGGTTCCGATGAGGAAGGCGGGCGTCAGCAGGAGCAGGACTCGGAAGGACTCGGCGTTGTAGAGGCCGTTGGCCCAGTGCATGAAGACGGTCCAGGTGGAGGCGAGGAAGAAGAGGGCGATCACGGTGGCGCGCAGGCGGGTCTTGTCGGGGATCTGATGGGTCAGGTAGAGCATGACGACGGGGCCGCTCATGCCGAAGGCGCCGCCGAAGAAGCCGCCGCCCAGTCCGAAGAGGAAGCCCCAGCGATGGGGGATGTTCAGTTGCGGCGGTTTCCGTGCGGAAGCGGCGAGGTAGATCGAGAACAGGAGCACCAGCCCGGCCAGCAGCAGCCTGAGCAGGGGGGCGTTGAAGTTGGCCAGGGAAAAGGAGCCGATTAAGTTGCCGAAGAACATGCCGACCGCGAGATTGATCACGTGCTTGAAGTCGATGTCCCGCCAGACCTTGGGCAGCAACAGCACGCTGAGACCGACCTCGAAGAGCAGTTCCATCGGGACGACAAAGCCGACGTCCCAGAACAGCGCCAGCAGGGGGATGCTGATGAGTCCGGCGCCGAATCCGGTCAACGCACGGATGAAGAACGCAACGAATAGAATGTAGCTCGCGAACAGGACGACGGGATCGGTCACGAGGGAGGATGGCGGCGTCGACGCCTACTGCGCTGTCGTCGGGATGGCGGCCTCGGCCTTGTCGAAGGCGGCGGTTGCCCAGGCCTTGACCTGTTGGTCGAGACGCTGGGAGCCGATGGACGACCGGAGCTCATTCATTCGCGCCGGGTCGAGCGGACGAATGGCTCCCTTGGGATCCACGTAGGC
>JAYPGD010000258.1:0-8438 GCA_038126655.1 Verrucomicrobiales bacterium | reverse complement strand
AGCAGCAGCTCCATGCAGCAGTTGCCGGCGCCGCGGCCCATGCCCATCATCGTCGCGTCCAGGCGGTTCGCGCCGTTGATGAGCGCCTCGATGGTGTTGGCAAAGGCGAGCTGCTGGTTGTTGTGGGTGTGGATGCCGATCTCCTTGCCCGTGCCCTCCAGCGCCTTCTTGTACTTGTTCACCAGGTTGCGGATCTGCTCGTAGTTCAAGGCTCCGTAGCTGTCGACCACGACCACCACATCCGCCGGCGAATCACGCAGGACCTCCAGCGCCTGGTCGATTTCCTTCTCGCCGACGGTCGAGATCGCCATGATGTTGCAGGTCGTCTCGTAGCCCTTGTCGTGCGCGTCCTTGATCATATCGACCGCGACATTCAACTGGTGCACGTAGGTCGCGACGCGGATGCAGTCGAGCACGCTCTCGCTCTTAGGGAGGATGTCGGTCTTGTAGTCGCACTTCTCAGCGTCGGCCATGGCGGTGAGCTTGATCCTGCCCTCGCCGTTGTCGCCGACGATGCGGCGCATGTCGTCTTCCGTGCAGAACTTCCAGTCGCCGTGCTCGTCCTTGTTGAAGATCCGGCCGGAGTTCTTGTAGCCCAGCTCCATGTAGTCGATGCCCGCCTCGATGCAGGTGTCATAGACGGCCTTGACGAAGTTGTCCTCGAACTTGTGATTGTTGATCAGGCCGCCGTCGCGAACGGTGCAGTCCAGCACCTTGATCTCGGGACGATAGGTTATCCAGGGAGCAGTCTCTTCACTCATGTTGTCTAGTCTGTGGTTGGCAAAAAATGTCGGTGAACCGGGGTGGAGGAACCGTTTCCACAAGGCGCAAAACGCCTGAAATCAGGTCCTTTTCTGGCCTCTCCGGATCAAAGGAGCGGGAACCATTTCATTCGGCAAATCGTTTGTCAACGAATTCGCCGAACCGTTTTCAGGGCTTTATTTTGCGGTATTTGAGGTTCCGGAAGGCGGAGCTGGTCTGGAAGGTGGCCAAGCCAAGCGGCATGTTCAACTCGATGTCGCCGGGGCGCATTCCCAGCCGCCGCCCCTCGATCTCGACATCCACGATTTTCTCGGCGTCCAGCCAGACCTCGATCTTCGGCTTGGTGACCTTGACCGAGACCCGATACCACTTCTCGTCGTCGAAGCGGATGTAGTCGGTGGTTTCATTGTCGGAGGCATCCATGTGGTCGATGCTGGAGATCCCGACCACCGCGCCGCCCCAGCCGCCCATGATCAGGGTGACGCTGTTCGTCCCGACCGGAAAGGTCAGGCCGCAGAAGAAATCGGAGCCCTGGATCTTCTTCGCGTCGAGGGTGAGTTCATAGTTCATGCGCGGCACATCATTGGACCAGGTGATGCCGCTGAGCATCTCGCCCATTTCGATCACCAGTTCGCCCTTTTCCACATGCGCCTCGCCACCGCCGGGGAAGTTGGGGTCCTTCCAGCCCTTGAGGGTCTTGCCGTCGAAGAGCGGGGTCCAGTCATTGATGCGGGCGTCGAGTTGCGCCTTGCCGCGCTTGAGCTTGCGCTGGTGGCGCTTCACCTCCTCCGCGATGTCGGCCAGGACCTGCGGATGATCCTGGGAGACATTCCATTTCTCGGAAGGATCGACATCCAGGTTGAACAGGAGGGGCTTCTCATGTTTTTCAGGCTTCGTTCCGTCGTAGGCTCCCTGGGTGATGAAATGCGCCTTGAAGGCGCCCTTGCGCACAGCGTAGAGCTGCTCACCCCGGTAGTAGAAGATGGAGTCGCGTTTGCCTTTGCCCCTGCCGGTCAGGATGGGCGTCATGTCCTTGCCGTCGATGATGCGGTCGGCGGGGACTTCGACGCCGGCGAGGGTGAGGCAGGTGGTGAAGAGGTCCATGGTGGAGCCGAGTTCGTGAGTGACGCTGGTAGGCTTGATCGTGCCGGGCCACCAGGCGATGCCGGGTTCGCGCATGCCGCCATCCCAGGTGCAGCCCTTGCCATTTCGCAGCAGGCCGGCCGTGCCGCCGTGGTCGTTGAAGATCAGCCAGGGGCCGTTGTCGCTGGTGAAGAAGACCAGGGTGTTCTCATCCAGCCCGTTCTTCTTCAGCGCGCTCATCACCTGTCCGACGGACCAGTCAATCTCCTCGATCACATCGCCATAGAGACCGCGACGACTCCTGCCGTTGAACTCCTTCGACGCAAACAGCGGCACATGCGGCATGCTGTGCGCCAGGTAGAGAAAGAACGGGTTCTCCTTGTTCTTCCCGATGAACTTCACGGCCTCCTGCGTGTAGCGCTTGGTGATCGTGGTCTGGTCGGCGGGGCGTTCGACCTCCTTCTTGTCGCGCAGGATCGGGACGTTCCAATACTCGCTCTTCGGCTTCCAGAAGAGCCGCTTGCGGAAATCCGGATTCGGCTCGCCCTTCCTCTTGGCGAGAATGCGGTCCATGTCGTTGCTGTAGGGAATGCCGAAGTAGGAGTCGAAACCGTGGGAGGTGGGCAGGTATTCCGGCAGGTGGCCGAGGTGCCACTTGCCGACCGCGGCGGTGGAGTAGCCCTTTTCTTTCAGCGCGCGGGCGATGGTGATTTCGCTCTGCGGCAGACCGCCGGAAGAATCAGGGAACAGCACGCGTCGTTTGTCGCTGCACATGCCGCTGCGCACAGGCAGGCGTCCGGTCAGGATCGCCGCGCGGCTGGGCGTGCAGACGCAGGCCGCCGAATAGAACTGCGTGAACCGCATGCCCTCGGCCGCCATGCGATCGAGATTCGGCGTGGCGATGGTGGGGTTGCCGTAACAGCCGAGATCGCCGTAGCCGAGGTCATCGCAGAAGATGATGACGAAATTCGGCGTCTTCTTCTTGTCCGCGGCATTGAGGGACAGGCCGGTTGCGAGAAAGACGACCAGGGTTGCGAGAAGGGCTGCGGAGGCCCGGTGGAGGAGTCGTTTCGAAAATGACATGGGCGGCAGGATAGACGAAACGAACTCCGAATCAATTCGTTGTTTGACGCGGACAGGCACAGCTCCGGGCCTGCCCGGCCCCATCCGGCCGAGCGGGCCTGAATGAAGGAAAGTTGGGGATTCCCTCCCGCGGCCCTTTGGGCGACCCTCGCCGCAATCACATGAAAAAGACCGCCGCAGTCATCGTCGCCCTCATCGCCGGAGTCCTGATCGCCGCCGCCGCGCCCCTGCGACCCAATATCGTCCTCATCTTTGCGGACGACTGGGGCTGGGGAGATCTCAGCTGCCACGGCCATCCCTACATCAAGACTCCGAACATTGACCGGCTTGCGAAGGAGGGCACGGACTTCCATCGCTTCACGGTCGCCAGCGGCGTGTGCTCGCCCAGCCGCACAGCGGTCATGACCGGACACTTCCCGGCGCGTTACAACATTGACGGCCACTTCGCATGGGTTCCCAGCAACGCCAAGCGCGGCATGCCCGATTGGCTCGACCCGAAGGCTCCCACATTGCCGAAGTTCCTGAAGACCGCCGGCTACGCGACCGCCCACTACGGCAAATGGCACCTGGCCAACAACATGATCCCCGATTCGCCGCTGCCCAGCGAATACGGCTACGACGAATATGGGGCCTTCAACTGCGCCGGCGAGCAGATGCCCGTGCACGAGGATTCCGAACACGCCGTGCGCTTCATCGAAAAGAGCCACCAGGCCGGGAAGCCCTTCTTCATCAATCTCTGGCTGCACGAGCCGCACACGCCCTTCCACACCGTGCCCAAGTATCGCTGGCGATTCCGCCATCTCGAAGATGAGACGGACAACATCTACGCCTCGGTTCTCTCGCACGCGGACGATCGCATCGGCGAGGTCTTGGAAGCCTTGGATCGATTGAAGCTGACCGACAACACGCTCGTCATCTTCAGCTCGGACAACGGCCCCGCCCGCGCCGCGCGTCCGACGGAACTCGGTCTCATGCACGACACGGCCACCGGCGCGGGTTACAACATCGCCGGAGCCAAGGGAGTCACCGGCGGTCGCAAGGGCTACAAGGCCTCGCTCATGGAAGGCGGCATCGGCGTGCCGTTCATCGCGCGTTGGCCCGGGAAGATCGCCGCCGGCAAGGTGGACAAGACATCGTATCTCTCGGCCGTCGATCTGCTGCCGACCTTCTGTGAAATCGCGGGAGTGAAACTGCCGGCCGGTTACACACCGGACGGCGTCAGCCAGGTCACGGCGTTGAAGGGCAATGGGAAGGCTCGACGCGAAAAACCGCTGTTCTGGAAATACCCCTCGCCCTGGCCGGCCCAGAAGTTCAAACCCGACCACTGGGTTTCATTCGCGGTTGTCCACGACCGCTGGAAACTCGCGATCAATCGGGATTCCAAACACGTTGAACTCTACGACCTGGTCGCCGACCCCTTGGAGAAGGAGGACCTGAAGGCGGCGAACCCAAAGATCGTGAAGCGGATGCTGATGCAGTTGGATGACTGGAAGGCGACGCTCCCGGCCAAGCCAACCGGGGATGTGTTTTCGGCTGAGCGTGCGGCGTTGAAGGAGAAGCGTTGAGCCGGCCATTAATCGAATATCCCGCCATCTCGAATTCGTCTGATCGCCCCAACGACAACCGCCATCAGAAACCACACATGATCAAATCCATTCGCCTCCACGGAACGCTTTCACTCCTCGCCTTTGTCGCGGCGCTTCCCGGTCGCGTCATCGCGGATTCCGACCAAAGCACGCGGATCACCGATCCGAAGCAGCACCAACGCACCGGCTCCAAGAGCTATCCCTACCGCGTCAAGCGCGAGTACATCCTCAAGGAGTTGGACCTGAAGGAGGGCGATGTCGTGGTCGATGTCGGCGCGGGGGACGGCTGGTGGGCGGAGCAGTTCGCCAAACGGGTCGGCGCGAAGGGAACCATCCACGCGGGCGAGGTCGCCGAGAAGAAGGTCGAGCAGATGACGAAGAAGTTTGCCGACGCGCCGCAGGTCAAACCGTATCTGATTCCGAAGGACGGCACGGGCCTGCCCGAGAACTCCTGCGACCTCGCGTTCTTCTCCCAGACCTATCATCACCTGAACAAGGACGGCCACGTCGCCTACCTGAAACATTTGAGCTCCGTCATCAAGCCGACCGGCCGCGTGGCGATCATCGAGAAATACACCGAGACCGGATTGGGATCGGGGACGCACGGCACGAAGCTCAGTCGCCTGGTTCGCCAGGCGGAGGAGGCGGGCTGGGTTCCCGTGCGGTTGGAATTGATGACCGGGACCTATCACTACATCGCCATCCTCGCCCAGAAGGAGCTCTTCCCGCCGGAGCCCAAGAAGCAGCCAAAAAGCAAACAGCTCAAGGATGCAGTGACGGGACTGATGAAGAAGACCGACGCCGCCATGGCCAAGCCGCTGATCATCGACGTCCGCACCCAGGAAGAATGGGACGAAGGCCATCTCCAGAGCGCCATCCACATCCCGCACGATGAGATTGCCGATGAAATCGCCAAGCACGCAAAAGACAAGCAGCGCAAGATCGTCCTCTATTGCCGCAGCGGCGGCCGCGCCGGCGTGGCCTTGCAGGCGCTCAAGAAGCTCGGCTACACCAATGTCGAAAACGCCGGCGGCTTCAACGACGTCAAAAAGCGCTTCAAGTGATTTGAGCGCGCCCCAAAGGAACGCCGCCACTCAAGCGTCGGCATCACCCGACGGCGAGTCCTCCCCCTCGTTGAGAATCATCGCGTCGTCCCCGGAATCGTAGGGGACATCGATCCCGACCCGCACGGGCCGTCCGTCGCGCCAGACCACGTAATGCTGGCCGAGGCGACGCTTCCGCTCGAGATCCTTCGCGACCGCCGTGCGGAGGGAATCCAGGATCTGCTGCGCTTTTGGGGAGGCTGCTTTCATTTGCGCGACGCTTCGATTAAGGCCTCGTATGCGGTCGGGTTCAATATCAATCGCCCCTGCGAATCCTGTTCGAATACATGCGTTGCAGGCTGAGTGTCGTTTACCAGGCAGAGGGTGTAATCCACCGCCGCCGCGTAGTGTTCCAACAGATTCGCCAGACTCCTGCCGAACCTTCGCTCGATGGCGTCCCGCGGCACGTCATGCCCGCCCTTGGCCACGCGCTCCGCGACGCGCAACTCCGACATCTCGACGCTCGGCAGCGCGAGATAGATCAATTCCACCCGCCAACCGAGTTTCTTCAATCGCGCCGCCAACCGCAAGTATCCCCGCCCCGACAGGGTCGTCTCAAACGCAAAGTCCTCGCCCGCCTCGATCCGCTCATCGATCTCCCTCAGCAGCATCCGCCCGGCGGCGACGAGTTGTTTGTTCGGGGCCAGCGGCGACAGCCCGGCCGCAATCAGGTCGGCGTTGATGAAGTTGGAGCAACCCGCGACCGTCGGCAGGTATTCCAGCGCGAAGGTCGTCTTCCCCGCGCCGTTCGGCCCGGCAATGATCCAGCAGGTGGGCATGGGGGTCTACGGGTGACTGTGGTAGTTGCCTTCTTGGTCGTAACTCAAGGATCGCTCAAACCCGCAAGCGTTCCACAGCATGTCAAAAAACGGTTGTAACGAAGTCATCGTGTTCTTGAGCCGTCAAAGTGCAGGTGAGCCCTGGCGCAGAGCATTTGCAGTGGCTCACAGCCCCTTCCGGGGAGCACACGCGCCTCGCGTGTGGCGATCGGAGCCCTCGCCGATCGCAGTTGCGCGTTGGGCATTTCATGGGCGGTCGTGAACGGTGACTGCGCGTTCAGCCTCCCGAGGACGCCCCTCTGACGCACGAGGCTCCCAACACATCGAAGGCACTGACCCGCCCCGGCTCACCGGCGAGGCGCCGATGAGGGCGCGCGCGCTCCCCGGAATGACATCAGAGTTCTGCTAGATGTCCGACCGTGGGCTGAAAGCCCAAGCGCACAAAGCCCAGGGCTTCCAGCCCTGGATGTGGTGCCGAAAACTGAGGCGACCTGAAGGGGCCCGCGCAGCCATCGTCAGGAACGTCGCGCGTGGACTTTCAGCCCGCATCGAATATGACTGTGTTTCACCCGCGCCTTCAGCCCAAAGTCACATATGCCGCTGCTTCAATCCGGTTGTTGGATCCAACTGCTTCGGAAAAACATGCTGCTCGCGGCGGGGCCTTGAGAAACCGGATGGTTCGTTGAAGGCCGGTGGGGAGAGACTCCGTCGAGCCCGCTTCAAGGCCCTGGAGGGGCCGTCCGATGGCAACCGGTCGCTGAACGGGCGCGCGCGACCGGTTTCACCGGAATCTTGTCGAACACGGCTTCGGGCTGCCCCTTCCGGGCCGCGTGGTCTTGTGGATGATTTGTCCGGTGGTTCCAGGCGCTTTGAGCCTTGCACACACCGGCTGCCTTCTCATCGCTCCTCCGGAGCTTTGCCCCCCTTCCCCAGCCTTGAGCATTTCGCCCGGTTTCGTAGGCTCCCCGGAATTCTTATGAAACGAATCCTGTTTGTTCTGACATTCACGCTGCTGCAATGCGCGTCCACATTCGCCGCACCGAAGACCAAGATCGCCCTGATGGCCGGAGGACAGGGCCACGGGCTCGGCCAGCACGAGTGGAATTCCGCCGCCGCCTTGATCGAGGAATATCTGGAGAAGGCCTATCCCGATGTCGAATGCGCGCCCTACTACTTTCGCCAATGGCCGAAGGATTTGAACGAACTGGCCGACTCGGCGGCGATCGTGGTGATCGACAGCGGGGGCGGCGGGCATCCGGTCGCGCGGCGCTTGAAGGAGTTCGCGCCGCTGATGGAAAAGGGCATCGGCTTTGCCTGTCTGCACTATGCGGTAGAGGTTCCCAAGGGCGACGCCGGCGACGCGTTCCTCGACTGGCTGGGCGGACACTTTGAAACGTTTTGGTCGGTGAATCCGCATTGGACGGCGGAGTTCAAGTCGTTTCCCGATCATCCGGTCGCGCGCGGAGTGAAACCGTTCTCGATCAACGACGAGTGGTATTTCCACATGCGCTTCCGCGAGGGAATGAAGGGCGTGACGCCGATCCTGTCGGCGGTCGCGCCGGCCGAGACCATGAAGCGCGGCGACGGCCCGCACTCGGGCAATCCCCACGTGCGCAAGGCGGTCGCGGAGGGCGAACCGCAGCACGTCGCCTGGGCGACCAAGCGCGACAACGGCGGGCGCGGCTTCGGCTTCACCGGGATGCACTTCAACGCCAGTTGGGCCGACGACAATTTCCGCAAGACGATCCTCAACGGCATCGCCTGGACCGCGAAGCTGGAGGTGCCGGCGAACGGCGTGGAATCGAAGGCCTTGACGAAGGAGCAACTGCGCGAACTGGCGACGGTTTTCCAGAACACTTCGAAGGAGGCGTTGAAGCGCGACATCGCCCTGGCCGCGCGCCTGGGCGGATCGGGCGCGCCGGCCGATCCAAAGGCAAAGCCCATCTACGAGAGCCCGGTCCTGACCACGGCCGCGAAGAGCCGCTTCGTCGAGATGGACGTCGAATTGCCCAAGGGGACCCGCAAGCTTTACCTGACCGTTT
>JAYPGD010000257.1:3848-8460 GCA_038126655.1 Verrucomicrobiales bacterium | reverse complement strand
AGCGCCGCACTTTTCGCCCGCCCGGCGCCGCACTTTTGGACCGGCGTTCACAAACTGCTGGTCGGTGGAGAGGTAGACCTGGGCGTAGAGTTTTCCGGAGATGCCGGTGGCGGGATCTGTTCCCGTGTTCTGGACGGTCAGATCGACCATTACCGGCGAACCGCGTGAGCCGTTGGCCGGGACCGTGATGGCGGTGGGTGAGAGGTCGATGTCGGCCTTGGTCAACGTGATGGCGTGCCCGTCGTCGGCATTGTTGTTCTCATTGGATTCTTCGATCGAGGTCCAGGGATCGACGACCACATGGACGAAGTGGCTTCCAACCGCGCTGTCGACGGCGTAGTCCTCCACGGCGATCCAGGTGTCGATGTTGACGCTTTCTCCGGCGCCGAGGCCGTCCTGCGGGACCTGGTAGCCGTAGTATTGGGAGAAGATTTCGTTTTGCCAGTCGCCGGGAGTGTAGGTTGCGACCTTGGAGAGGATGAGGCTGTGGGAGATCTCCTCTCCCGTCACTGCGGCGGAACCGGCATTGGTGAGGGTGAACTGGACCCGGAAACTGTGCGCCCAATCCGAGCTGTTGATGACTACGTTGGAGACGGTGAGATCGGGGAGGGTGTTCTGTTGCGCCGCTCCCTGCTTTGCGATCGCTCCCTGCACGGGCGCATCAGGGAGCTCTTTGCCGGCGACTTCCGAGGATAGATCCGCCGGAGGGGGGGATTGTTCCAGAGTCGGGACAGACTGATCGAAATCCCGGACGGATTCCGAAACGGGGGACGCTTCCTCGGCTGGCAACAGGAGCTCCTGCGTGGCGCCGATCCCATCGGAGGAAAGCAACACCCGCGGTTCAAGACTCTCCAGCTCAAACACACTTGCCAAACGGACTCCGCGAATATCTGGTATTCAAGGCCCGGGAGCCAACCGAAATCGTTCGTAAAAAGGCCTTATTTTGCCGTTGGGGAGGGGAGGTGAGAATTCCGGTTTTGAGGGATGCAAAACGCCCATGAATCGGTATCGGCGCAACCGGAGGAGAACTTTAGCGTTCCGCGGAGATTTCTGAAAAAATACTCCGTTTCGCCTCATCGAGGACGCCGGCGTTTCCGTTTTTTGGGCTCGGACGGCGTGTTTGAAGATTCGGGAGCGGCGGGAGAATCCTTTGAGTCCGGGCTATCAACGCCTGTCGTGGCAGCGGGAGAGGGCCCTTTGCGGGCTTGCAGTAGGGCAAATACGGTCAAACCAGCGATGGCGAACAGTCCCAACAGGCTGATATACAGGGACTTGCCGCCGGGTTCGAAGCGGAATTCGACCTGATGGGAGCCGGGATCCAGGGGGATGGCCCGGGCGATGTGGTTGCCGCGCATGATTTCGACGGGGGAGCCATCGACATAGGCCCTCCAAGCCGGATGGAAACGGTCGTTAAGCAGCAGGATGCCCGGGGACTTGGCCTCGGCCTCGATCGTCACGCGTTTGGGTTCATAAGAGGTGATTCTTGCGGGAACCACCTCGGAGGGCGCGGCGTCCGCCGGGACGGGGATGTTTCCGTCGACGATCAGTGTCTTGAGGGGATCCAAGGCCGGATCCTTGAGCGCGTTGAGGGCGTCGTTCGCGTCGGGAACGTTCTTCCAATGGTGGTAGACGCCGACGCGAGGAAGCGCGCCGGCGAACTCGATCATGGCCAGGGGGCCGTTGGTCTCGACGCGCACCTGCGCTTCGGGATTGTCTGGCGTGGCAAAGATGGAAAAGGCGAAGAGGTTGCGGAAGCGGTTCTGGTCGGGGTCGAGTTGCTGGTTCAGCCGGTCCACGTATCGGACAGGCCCCTGCTGGGTCTGCATGACATTGGCTCCGAGGAGATAACGGGCTCCGGCGAGTTGCCAATAGCGGCCGGCCAAGGGGCGGATCTGGGCCAGGTAATCGGTCTTGTCCTGTCCGACCCGCGCCTCCTGCGAGATGTCCAGCGACTGGATCTGGAAGTATTTGAACTGATTATGGAGCCAGTTGACGGTGTAGACGCTTTGCAACTGGCCGTGGGCCTGACTGCCAAGATTGGGCGCAATGGTCACGCGGCCCTCGTGTGGCGCCTCGCTCAGCTTTTCGAGCACGGCGTTGCTGGCGTATTTTTGCTGGTAATCGACGTGGCGGATCCAATGGGCGTTCGATCGCCCGAGATCGAACAGGACCAGGCAGAAGAGAAGGACCGCCGCCCAGATGGAGCGCGGACCGCAGAAAAAGCCGCGATGGATCAGGATGAAGGTCGTGACGCCGGCGACCAGGAACAGGAGAAACAGGAGAATCTCGCCGATGCTGAAGTCGAAGATCACTTCGCCCGCCTGCCGGTTGAGCGCCGTGGACTCCATGAACTCGACGACCGCGGCTTTTTCAGAGGCGTAATAGAGGAAGCTGAGCAGGCTCAGCCCGACAATCGCGCCGCAGATGAGAAACCAGTTTTTTTCGGTGGCATCCAGGCTGCGCCACCAGTCGGCGAAGCGGGCGTGTTTTTCGCGGGCTTTCTCGACGAAGCGGGTCCAGAGGTCGTTCAGGCCGTAGGCGAAGAGAATGCCGGCGGCGACATGCATGGGTTGGGTGAACTTGATGGGGTTGCGCACGGTGGTGGCGTAGGGGAGTTCGTAGAAGAACTTGAAGAGAAAGCCGTAGCGGCCCCAGGCGAGCAGGAGGGAGATGAGGGCGAATCCGCTCAGGCACCAGATGAATCGCCGGTCGGCGACGGAGAAGGGGCTTTTGTCGCGAAACAGCGACGCCACAAAGGCCCAGAATGCCAGCAGCGCCACGAGCGCGCCCATGTGTTCGCCGGATCCGGAGTAACGGAAGGTGGATGGGGAGGCCAGCATCTGGGCGGCCTGGGGATTGGATTGGGCGAGTTGCCGGAGGTTGGGGATGTTCGGATCCTCGCCCACGCGTCCCCAATACTGCCCCCCGTCCGGTTCGTCCATGCGATAGCCGAACAGGCCGGGCACGACGAAGCGCAGCGTTTCGAGTTTGGGCAGGCTCCACCGGGTTGCGTAGTCCCATTGCGCCTTGGTCGCCTGTTCGGATTGAGAGACCGGGGCGACGCCTTTGACCTGGGTGTTGATCAGCGACACCAGCGCGTGCGCGGCGACGATTGCTGCGACAGTCGCCATGACGCCGACGGCCGCGCCGCCCTGCAGGACGCGTTGAGCCGGGGCTGCGCCGGACCGGGTCGCCACGAAGGCCACGGCCACCGCCGCGGTAAAGACGCTGAAAATGGCGCCGATGTCGTAGCCCTCCATGACGCCCATTCCGACGCAGGCGCCGGCGAGGCAATAGCGGATCCAGGGCGAGGCGATGCGTCGGCAGGCGATCAATCCGATGGCCAGGAAACACATGGCCCGGGCGACGCACCAATAGGGCAGCCCCCAGCAGGCGTTGGAAAAGGCGCTCATGTTCAACATGGCCGCCAGCGCCGCAATCAGGCAGACCGGCCTGCGGAACTGCAGTTGCGCAAAACAGAAATAGGCGCAGGCGCCCAGGAGCAGGATCGCGAGGGGCGTGAAAAACTTCTGATAGACGATGGCGTCGCCCATCAGGATGCCGGCCAGGATGGAGACGGTCGGTCGGTTGGCGATGGACTCATTGCCGAACCAGTTCAAGGGCTGCCAGGCACCGAAGAGATTGGTGAAGAGATAGTCCCATTGAGCCATCTGGCCGCCAAGGGGGCTGTCATTGGAAAAGGCGACGAAACCGGCCTTGAAGCTGTCGCGGAACAGAAACGCCATGACCAGCGCCAACAGGGCCAGATGTAGACCAGTGTGATTCAGCCAACCGGCCGGCTTGGATGTGTCTTGTTGGCTCTTTTTGCTCATGGAAACAGGCGCGGAGTGTAGGGAGGGCTTTCGCAGAGGCAAATAGAGAAATGACACCCGGTTTTCTCTCCTCTGTGGTTACGCCTGATTCGGACAAGCCCGAGAATCTTCTGTTCAAAATTGGGCGCAATTGGTAGCAACACGCGCTCCCGCTGCGACGGCGGGAAGAAGGATCACGCATGTCCGAGAAGATTTTTGTCATTGGCAGCAACTCGTTTTCCGGCTCCACCTTTGCGGCTTACGCGCTGGAGCAGGGGGCGGAGGTGGTGGGAGCCAGCCGTTCGCCGGAGCCGGTCGATTCGCTGTTGCCTTACAAGTGGCTGTCCGACGACGCAAACACGCGATTTCAGTTCCGCCAACTGGACCTCAACCAGGATGGCGAGGCGCTGCTGGACGCGATCGGGGAATTTAAACCCGATTTTGTGGTCAATTTCGCGGCGCAGAGCATGGTGGCTGAAAGTTGGGAACATCCGGAGCACTGGTATCAGACCAATGTGGTCGCGAATGTGAAGCTGCACGAGGGGCTCCGGAAGATGGATTTCCTGAAGAAATACGTGCATGTCACGACGCCCGAGGTCTACGGCAGCACGGAGGGAAAGATCGACGAGACGGCGCCCTACAATCCCAGCACGCCCTACGCCGCCTCTCGCGCCGCGTGCGACATGCATCTGCACACCTTCATCCGGCAGCACAAATTTCCGGCGGTGTTCACGCGGGCGGCCAATGTCTACGGCCCGGGGCAGCAGCTTTACCGGATCATCCCGCGCACCATTCTCTAT
>JAYPGD010000257.1:0-3838 GCA_038126655.1 Verrucomicrobiales bacterium | reverse complement strand
CTCCACGGCGGGGGCGTTTCGGTGCGCTCCTTCATTCACGGCCGGGACATTGCCGAGGGGACCTTGCAGGTCGCGCGCAAGGCTCCGATCGGGGAATGTTACCATTTCTCCACCAACCGATGGGTGTCGATCCGGGAACTGGTGGAGATGATCTGCGAGAAGATGAACGTGGCGTTCGACGAATGCGTTGAAGTGGGGCCGGAGCGACCGGGCAAGGACGCCGCCTACATCCTGGATAGCGCCAAGGCGCGTGACACCCTGGGCTGGGAGGATCGCGTGACGCTGGAAGAGGGCGTTGACGAAACCATCCGTTGGATCGACGACAACCTGGCGGAATTGCGCGAACAGCCGTTGAAGTACATTCACAAGCCCTGATCTGGAACGAAGCAAATTGAAATGAAGAAGATACTGGTCACCGGGGGATTCGGTTATGTGGGCAGCCGCCTGATTCCCCACCTGCTCGAGAAGGGGCACGATGTGCGCGTCATCGATCTGATGCTCTACACCAATGTGGGTTTCAACACCCTGAAGCAGGACAAGCGTTGGACGACGGATTGGAAGGACCGCTGCGAATTGGTGAAGGGGGATATCCGCGATCCTGAGGCGGTGGAACAGGCGATGCAGGGACGCGACACCGTGATTCACCTGGCCGCCATTTCCAACGATCCGACCGGCGACATCGACGAGGTCCTCACCCGGCAGGTGAACTTTGACGCGATCGGGCTCCTGCTTTCGGCGGCGAAGGACGCCGGCGTGGGCCGCTTCATCAATATTTCCTCGAGCAGCGTCTTCGGGATCAAGGAGGACGAGAATGTGACCGAGGACCTCGAGCCGGAGCCCCTGACCCATTATTCGAAATACAAGGCGCTTTCCGAATGGCTGGTGATCGCGGCCTCCTCGCCGGATTTTGTGACCGTGAATGTGAGGCCGGCGACGATTTGTGGTTATTCGCCGCGGCAACGGTTCGATCTGACGGTGAACAAGTTGACGGTCGACGCCATCACCAAGCGGGTGATCACCGTGCATGGCGGCCAGCAGCGTCGGCCGAACGTCGGCATCACCGACGCCATCAACCTCTACGAGATGCTCTGCAATGTGGAGGCGGAGAAAATCAACGGGAAGACCTTCAACTTTGGCTTCGAGAACCACAAGGTGATCGAGATCGCGGAGATCATCCAGAAGGAGTTGGCGGACCTGGATGTGAAGATCGAGGTCACCGAGACCACGGATCACCGGGATTATCACATTTCCTCGCAGAAGGCCCTGGATGAGCTGGGCTACGAGCCGGTGAGTTCGATCAGGCAGGAGGTCGCGGAACTGCGCGAGGCGATCGAGGGATACAGATTCCCGAGCACGGAATCCGAAGAATACTACAACATGAAATACATGAAGCTGGACCGCAATCCGGCCGCCTGCGGCAGACTTGCCCGGTAGAATTCGTTTGGCCGGAGGCTTGTGCATGAATTCGCAAACTGAGCGTTGGCATGGTTGTAGCGTCGGCTCTTTGAGCCGAAGATCGGCGCATTTTCGCGAAAGTGGATGCATGCCCTCGCAGAGAGCGCGCTACAGCCCGCGCTGTTCTGGTTGATTTCAATCTCTGCGGTGAAACAGACAACGCAACGCCCGTAGACCGTCATGGCCGAAGACCTCAATCGCATTGCCGCCGAACTCCGGTATCGGCTGGTCCGCATGTCGAATGAGGCGAAGACGCCGCATCTGGGATCGGGGCTGTCCTGCGTGGATATCCTGGTCGCGGCCTATTGGAACATTCTCCAGATCGATCCCAAGGCCGCGCAGGCGGAGGATCGGGATCGCTTCATTCTGAGCAAGGGACACGCGGCGGCGGCGCTTTACGCGACCTTGGCCGAGCGCGGCTTTTTTCCCAAGGATTGGCTGGAGAGCTTTGGCAGACCCGGCGCGGCGTTGGCGGAGCAGCCGGCGCCCAATTGCGCGCCCGGCGTGGAGCTTGCAACCGGATCGCTCGGTCACGGTTTGCCCGTCGGCGTTGGCATGGCCTTGGCGGCGCGGTTGAAGAAGCAATCCCACCGCGTCATGGTCGTGATGAGCGACGGCGAGTGCAATGAGGGCACGGTCTGGGAGGCGGCGATGTTCGCGGCAGGACAGAAACTCGGCAATCTCACGGTGGCGGTCGATTACAACAAGTGGCAGGCCACCGGCCGGAGCGACGAAGTCATGGCGCTGCCTTCACTGGTGGACAAGTGGACGTCCTTTGGCTGGAACGCCTGCGAGGTGGATGGCCACGACATCGACGCCGTCACCAAGGCGATGCAGGCGACGGCCGGGGACAAACCGACGGCCATCGTCGCGCACACGGTGAAGGGCAAGGGCGTCTCCTTCATGGAGGACGACAACAACTGGCACTACCGCATTCCCAAACCGGAAGAGGTGGAGGCCGCCAAGGCGGAGCTGGGACTGGCATGAGAAACGCATTCGCCCAGGAGATCACGAAGCTTGCCTCCGAGGACGAGCAGGTCGTCCTGTTGTCCGGCGACATCGGCAACCGACTGTTCGACAAGTACAAGGAGGCCGCTGGGGAACGCTTCTACAACTGCGGCGTCGCCGAGGCCAATATGATCGGCATGGCCGCCGGCCTGGCCATGAACGGATTTCGTCCGATCTGCTACACCATCGCGCCGTTCATCACCTACCGCTGCATGGAGCAGATCCGGATTGACCTGTGCTATCACGAGCAGCCCGTCGTGGTGGTGGGCACGGGCTCGGGATTGGCCTACGCCTCGCTCGGAACCACGCACCATTCCTGCGAGGAGATGGGGATGCTGCGGTTGCTGCCCGGCATGACGGTCCTGGCACCGGCGGATGCGCTCGAGGTGCGCGCCCTGCTCAAGGCGTCGCTGCGTCACGACGGTCCGGTCTACATGCGAATCGGCAAGAAGAATGAACCTCTCGTGCATGAAGAGGAGCCGACCCTGGAGATCGGACGCGCTGTGACGATGCGCGAAGGGCGGGGCGTCTGCCTGTTGAATGCCGGCACGACTCTGCCGCGCGTGTTGGAGGCGGCGGATCTTCTGAAGGCGGATGGCATCGAGGCCGAAGTTCTCCATTTCCCCACGGTCAAACCGCTGGATCTCGAGGCATTGGAACGGGCGTCAACGACGTGCAGCCTGTTCGTCTCGGTGGAAGAGCACAGCGTTCTCGGAGGTTTCGGGGGCAGCGTGGCCGAATGGCTTGCAGCCCGGGGCGACAACCGGCCCCGCTTGGAGCGCGTCGGCACCGCGGATGAATTCATTCACGAGACCTGCGAGCAGGAAACGGCGATGGAGAAGTTCGGCCTGACCGCGAAAGCGATCGCGGAGCGCGTGAAGACGGCGGTTTGAAACTCAAAGAGGTTGCGGTCGGCTGGGCTGCTACGAGGCGGCGAGTCGACTGGGCTGCGCGGCCTTACCGCCGTTTCCCTTTGTCCAGTTGTTCCTTCTGCTCGAGGAGTTGCTCCCTGGCTTCCTTGATGAATTCCGCGTGGCTCTCCGGGATGTCGGGGCGTTGCGCGGCGACGTCCAGGCGCTTGATGGCCTTGTCTGGTTGTTTCCATTCCTGGTAGATCGCGGCGAGCATGCGGTTGCCGTCGAAATTCTGCGGATCCTTGGCGAGTTGTTGCAGGATCTCCTTTTCGGCGTCCTCGAGTTCGTCGTCGTTGATGAGTTTCTGCGCGAAATTGAAGGTGGGCACGACGCTGCCGCCGCCCTGACCGTTTCCGAATAACCCGACCAGGAAGACTTGGCTCCCGTAATGGGTCAGTGGATCGCGCCAGATCATGAACAGGACCATCATCGCCCCCGCGAGATGTAACGCGGAATTGGAG
>JAYPGD010000256.1:4232-8501 GCA_038126655.1 Verrucomicrobiales bacterium | reverse complement strand
GTCCTATGCATCCCGAGATCATTCGCGATGAGCCCGGTAGTTGTCCGATCTGTGGCATGGCGTTGGAGCCGATGGGCGTTTCGCTAGATGACGGCCCCAACCCGGAGCTCGCAGATTTCACACGGCGCTTCCGGTTTGGCGCTGTCCTGACTGTCCCGCTGCTCGGGATCGTGATGGGCGACTTGCTGCCTGGTGTCCATTTTGCCGAGTGGATTGGCTCCCCCTGGTATGGCGCGTTGCAGTTTGTGCTCGGTACGCCGGTGATTCTCTGGTCGGGGAAACCCTTCTTCGAACGCGGCTGGGCATCGGTCGTCACGCGTAACCTGAATATGTTCACGCTTATCGCATTGGGAACCGGCGCGGCGTTCATATATTCGACTGTTGCTGCATTCGTACCGGGAATTTTCCCCGACGATTTCCGTGGACCCTCCGGTGGTGTCGAAATGTACTTCGAAGCTGCGGCGGTCATCATTGTGCTGGTCCTTCTGGGGCAGGTGATGGAGTTGCGGGCGCGCGAACAGACCAGTGGCGCGTTGCGCGCGCTCCTCGATCTGGCGCCGAAAACCGCGCGCCGGATACGCGATGACGGATCGGACGAGGAAGTGTCTCTCGATGCGATTGTGCCGGACGACAGGCTGCGAGTGCGTCCGGGCGAGAAAGTTCCCGTTGACGGGACTGTGGTCGAAGGTCGTAGCTCCATCGACGAATCGATGGTGACGGGCGAATCCATCCCGGTCGAAAAAGCGCCCGACGATACGGTGATCGGGGCCACCCTGAACGGCACCGGTGGACTGGTAATCCGCGCCGATCGCGTCGGCGCCGATACCATGCTGTCGCGGATCGTGCAGATGGTTGCGGAAGCCCAGCGATCCCGTGCCCCGATCCAGCGACTGGCGGATGCCGTCGCCGGGTATTTCGTTCCAGTGGTCGTGGTGATCGCCATTGTCGCCTTTATCGTCTGGGCGATCTGGGGGCCGCCGCCGGCCATGGCGTTTGCGCTCATCTCGGCGGTGTCCGTTCTGATCATCGCCTGTCCGTGCGCCCTCGGCCTCGCCACCCCCATGTCGATCATGGTCGGGACCGGGCGCGGCGCCCAGGCCGGGGTCTTGATCAAGAACGCCGAGGCGCTCGAGAAGTTCGAAAAGGTGGACACGCTGGTGGTCGACAAGACCGGCACGCTGACGGAAGGCAAGCCGCGGCTAACGTCCATTGAAACCGCTTCCGGCACGGCAAATGACGATCTTCTGCTTCTGGCTGCCAGCCTGGAACGCGGCAGTGAACATCCGCTTGCCGCTGCCATTGTTGATGCGGCACTTGATGCGGATCTCGATCTCGTGGAACCCACAAGGTTCGAGGCAGTGACTGGTAAGGGTGTTGCGGGCGAGGTCGATGGTCAGAAAGTCCTCCTGGGGAATGCCAGGATGCTCGAACATGCAGGGATTGACCCGGGCAACTGGACCGACCACGCAGACGAGCTTCGCCGGGAGGGTGAGACAGTCATGCTGGTCGCGGTCGACGGCGCGATTGCCGGCATCATCGGTGTCGCGGACCCGGTCAAGCAATCAACTCCCGAGGCCCTGCGTTTGTTGCGCGAGGAAGGTATTCGCGTGGTCATGCTCACCGGTGACAATCGGACGACCGCAGAGGCCGTGGCACGCCGCCTCGGAATCGAAGATGTCGAAGCAGACGTTCTGCCCGAGGAAAAGGCGGCGGTCGTAAAGAAATACCAGTCCGAAGGCCGGATCGTGGCCATGGCGGGTGACGGCGTGAACGACGCGCCGGCGCTCGCGAGCGCGGATGTGGGCATCGCCATGGGCACGGGGACGGATGTGGCGATCGAAAGTGCGGGCATCACGCTGATCAAGGGTGACCTGATGGGTGCCGTGCGGGCACGGCGCCTGTCGCGCGCAACCATGCGAAACATCCGCCAGAACCTGTTCTTTGCGTTCTTCTATAACGCGCTTGGTGTGCCGATCGCGGCCGGTGTGCTGTTCCCGTTCCTGGGCATTCTGCTTAGCCCGATGTTCGCGGCTGCGGCGATGAGCCTGAGTTCGGTATCTGTGGTCGGGAACGCGTTGCGGTTGAAGAAGGTTCGGGTGTGACAAGTGAGAGAGTTCGATGCGCATGACCAATCTCGAGTGTGCGGGGAAACGGGCGCTTTGTATGGCGCAAGGGCTCTTTGGTTTCACCCGCTGAGAATGCGCATCTGCCAGTTCGCCAAACCCAGGAGGACTTACGTGCGACAAACTTTAGGGATGTTACTGACAGTCATGTGGATCGTGATCGAACCGGCAACGGCGGCGGCCATTGGGTATGGCGATAACTTTATGGGTTGGGGCTCCAGCTTCGGTCTTGGCCACATGTTCTTTGGTGGCGCGATGATGATTGCGTTCTGGGGCGCGATTGTCCTGCTGTTCGTGGTGATTCACAGGTTCTCAGGATCACGAACAGAGCAACTCCATAGTGCGTCCAAGCAGAGTCTCTCTTTGAGCGTTCTGAATGAACGATATGCCCGTGGTGATATCGATCACGACGAGTTCGAAAAACGACGGCAATCGCTGCGGCAGTCGAATGGGTCGGTTTGAGGCGGGGGGACTGAATACGGCTGTTCGTTGGCGTGTTGAGTCGGCGGCGCCGCATCGATGGGAACAATCTTAACCGAAGACAGGAACCAGATGATGAAAACGATACTCAGTGTACTTGCAGTTTCCGCATTTCTTGCGTCACCGGCTCTAGCCCACAGCGCCAATGACGCTCAAGGTGCGAGCCCAAGATTCGCTCAGATGGACCGGATGATGGATCGTGCGGATGAAACAACCGATCCCCGCGAACGCCGTGAATTCGTGGAGGAACACCTGAAACTCATGAGTTCGCAGATGGCCATGATGCACGAGATGATGGGCGGTCATCGCGACGGAACGCCGGATTCTCCGCGCATGGGTCCGGACTCGATGCAAGACCGGGCGGGCCGCATGGAAGACCGCATGGATATGATGCAACAGATGATGGAGCACATGTTCTCGCAGCAGGAAATGATGATGCGTGACGAAAGTCGGTAGGATCACGACGTCATCCCCATTCGCTCGGGCAGGTCTGTTATGCGCGTGCGCACGACAGTCCGGTCCGAGCATTGGCTGGCCATTATGAATGTCCGGGGAACCTACACCCTGTGCCGCCGCGAGACCCTGCGCTTCAAATCAGTCTGGCTGCAGACGATTCTGGGGCCGGTGATCAGCGTTCTGCTCTTCGTCATCGTGTTCGCCGCGGCGTTGGGGCGCGGCGATATCGTCATAAACGGCACGTCCTATGTCGCGTTCATCGTGCCCGGGCTGGTCCTGATGGCGATGCTCCAGAATGCATATGCGAACACGTCGTCGTCACTGCTGATTGCAAAGGTCAGCGGTACCATCGTCGATGTTCTGATGGCCCCGCTCGCACCCTTTGAGCTTGTGATCGGTTATGCCGCAGCAGCCGTTTTCCGGGCCTTCATTATCGCGGTCTTGTTGGTTTTGGCGGTGTCCCCATTTGTGGATCTTGCCGTTCGCAGTTGGCCGTTGTTGATCGCGGTCGGGCTTCTCGCCAGCACCGCATTCGCTGTCCTGGGGATTCTCAACGGTATCGTCGCCACTCGCATGGAGCATGTGGCGGGCGCGTCGACCATTCTTATTGCACCGCTGACGATGCTAGCTGGCACCTTCTATTCGGTGTCGTCCCTGGCCGAACCCTTTCGGTCCATCAGTTACTTGAACCCGGTTTTCTTCCTCGTGGATTCCTTTCGGTCCGCCTTCACGGGTGTGTCGGAGGCCGCCCCGGTGCTCACGCTGCTCGGCCTGGTCGCGGTGAACATCATGCTGACGTGGGTCACGATTCTCATTTTAAGAAGCGGTTATCGCCTCAAGGGTTGAAAGGAACTGTTTCCGGAGGCCGAATTTGCACTCAAACAGGAGATGAAGAATGAACCTCAATGCGAACAAACTGGCAATTTCTACTGCCGTCGTGTTTGGCGTTCTTTGGGTTATCTGCAGCGCTCTGGTTGCCCTGTTTCCCGGGCAAATGCTTCGGATGACCGGGTATATGGTCCATTCGGAGCTCATTTCGTTCCAATGGTCCCTGACACTGGCCGGGTTTGTCGGCGGACTGGTGCTCTGGTCCGTTCTGTCGGGCCTGATTGTCTGGCTGGTAGCGCGCTTCTACAACCGAATCGCGGCTTGATCTTCTCCAACCGACGAACCGGATGATTGCGAACGTTTCTCGGTGTCGCTCGATTGA
>JAYPGD010000256.1:0-4222 GCA_038126655.1 Verrucomicrobiales bacterium | reverse complement strand
CGCCAGGTCTCTGTACAGTGCTACCGGAGTGTCGCCGTTCTGTTGTGCGAGGCTTCTCCATTCACCTTTCGGGGGTAGCGTGCCATACCAGCTTTCCCATGCTGCCAGTCTTCCTTCGATCGTTCTGAGCGAAAGCGTTTCCGCGCGAAACCGTGTGCTCTGAACTTCGTGGGCCAGGTGCGCCATGAAGGCCTCCGCAAGATCTGGCTCTTCGCGCAACCGTTTTCGCACCGCCCCTTGCGGGATGCTCTGGACAGTTGTGGCGTCTGTCGCGATGGCGTCACAGTGATAGGCCTTTGCGAACAGAGACGCTTCTGCGACGACTTCGCCGGGCTGCGTTCGTTGCAGAATGACGGAGCCGCCTGTCTCGCCGAATCGGACAAGATGCACTTCGCCCGCAAGCACCAGGTGCAGTCGCCGGACGGGCTCTCCAAGGTGAAATAGATACTCACCCGGAGTGAGCGCCCGCCGGGAACCGCCTGACAATCGGAACGAATCAAAAATCTCGGAAGACATGATCTTGATCATGTCAGTGATCTTGCTGCTCTGGCAAGTTCGGGAACGAATTCACACTCGGGAGCAGAGAATGTTGAAACACATAGTGATCGCCACAGTATTGTTAGTGCCGCTCGCCGCTCAGGCACAGCCTGTCGACCGAGCGCACAGTTCCGGCATGACGCATGTCGACCATGGCGCCGAAATGGAACGCACTAGAGGGGCCTCTGCCCGGGAACCCGGCCAGGGCGCTTTCGCGGCAATTCAGGAGATTGTCGCCCTCCTGGATTCCGATGCGGACACCGACTGGACGAAGGTCAATATCGACGGGCTCCGCCAGCATCTGGTCGACATGGATAATGTGACGCTGCATGCCGAAGTTTCGGAAACAAGGATTGCGGGTGGAAGGCGCTATCTGGTCACGGGCGCTGGTGCGGTCCGGGAATCCATCGATCGGATGATCAAGGCGCATGCCGAGACCATGGATGGGGTAAACGGCATGCGCATCTCGGCCGCGACCGTGCCTGATGGAACGACAATGACCGTGACCGTGGCAGAACCGACGGATTTGCCCAGGCTGGAAGGTCTCGGCTTTATTGGCGTCATGGCGCTGGGCGCGCATCATCAGGAACACCATCTCATGATTGCGAAGGGTGAAGGACCGCACGGATGATATTCGAAGCTGAGGGGTCGCGTGCGTCTCTTGCTGAATCCGGGGAATCGCGAATACGGTGGCCCAACCGGCCCGGGCCAAAAGAACTGACCCGGGTCGGCACGATGCGGCACAAGCCGGAAGCGGCGCTACTCGTGATCTATTCCGTTTCGTTGTTCAGAAGATAATGGGCGATCGCGCGCAGGTCCTCGTCGGTCAGCCACGAGGTGCCGTCGCGAATGACCTCCCCCATGCTGCCGCCAAGCACGTCACCATTGGGTTTCGTGCCGAATCTTAGCCCGAACGCGAGATTGTTCTCGTCCCTGCCGCGCTCACCGAGCGCGGCGGGCGTGATCGGCGGCGAGCGTTCGCCGCCTGGCAGACCGCCCGCACCGTGAAGTGCCTGCTCGGCATCGCCCGCGCCGAGAAGGTTACGGGGCGTGTGACACGCGCCGCAATGCGCGGGCCCCTCGACGATGTACCGGCCCCTGTTCCAGGCGTCGCTCCTGCTCGGGTCATCCTCGAACCGCTCGGAATCAAAGAAGAGGTTCTGCCAACCGCGAAGTGCCCAACGTTGATCGAATGGAAAACCGAGTTCCTGGGTCTTCGAGGGAATGTCCGCATTAGGAACCGTTTTCATCGCGGCCCAAAGGTCGGCGACATCCTGGTCGGTAAGCTTTGAATAGAAGGTATACGGGAACGCCGGATAGTAGGGTTCGCCTTCTGGGGAAATGCCGTGTCGCAAGGCGCGTGCGAAGTCATTCAGGGACCAGTTTCCCAAGCCTGAAATGGGGTCCGGCGTGATATTCGGGCCGTAGAACGTCCCGAACGGCGTCTTGAGGGGTGGGCCTCCGGCCAGGAGTTCTCCGCCCCCCGCTTCGTTTGTGTGGCAAGCGATGCAGCCCGCGAGGCGTGCGACATAGGCGCCGCGCTCCGGATCGCCTTCGAGTTGCGCGATCACCGTGTCGGGCACCGTGTTGCCGCGGAGAACGGGCACGGCACTGCCGACCGCGACCACCGCGAGCGCCGCGGCAGCCACCAAGTAATACTTTCTCATGAGTGCCGCCTACTGTTTCTTGCGAAACTGGGTGTGGCAGGCGCTGCATGTCTGTGTGACACGTGCGAATGCTGCGTCGGGCGGCATCTTCGCGAGGGCCGCCGGATCGTTCATCGGCATGCCGCTCGAGGATGACCCGCCCATCATGGGGTTGCGGCGTCCCATCGGGCTTGTCCCCATACCGCCCTGGCGTCCCTGATTCATGCTTGCGCCCATGCCCGGACCGCGGGGATTGTCGGCTGCCTCTGCCAGAGCGCTGGCATATTTTGTCAGGTCGTTCGCGAGTTCCGAAAACCGGTCCCAGTCCTGCCAGATCGCAGGCAGGGATTCACTCGGTCCCTGAATGCTGCCTTCGGGAAACAATCGGGTCATTTGTTCGCCGCCATGGTTTCCGATGAAGGCCGCAGCTTCGCGAAGAGCCGCCGCATCGAAAGGTTTCTCACCCTGAAACATCTCCGTAATGGTTTTCATGGATTTACCGACGGCATCCATGAGGTCCATCCGCTCTTTCACGATTCCCGTGGCGCCGCCGTGGGCAAAGGCCAGGCCGGTTGAGGCCACGATAATGAGCGCCCCGACCGGGGCCAAGATTTTGAGTTTTAAGTTCCGCATGTTCACGTCTCACTTCCGAGCATTGGCTTTAAATGCGTCATATTTCCGGCTCACATGGGCTGGAAATATGACCGCAAAAGCATTGAAAGAAAATCAGCTAACCAAGTTCAGCTGTTCTCTGCTTCGGAGGAGGAGGATCAACCGTGAGAAACGAAGCGGGTCGAAACCCTGGTATGACGGAGAATGGCTCAGTGTTGATCGATCGAGGCGCGCCGGCCAGATCTGCATTGGACATCGAATAGCCGGGTGAACAGGGAACAGCACCGTGATGACATGCCGGCGCTTCCTCTTGGCCGCCATTCGGCTGACCCGGGTCCAGCGTTCCTGTGAGGATTTGCGTTGTCGTTTCTGACGGTTTGCCCTGGTGGGCGTGTGCGGTCGATGCGGTTCCCAGGGACAGGAAACATACGACCGCGACAGCAGCCCACAGAAGCGAGGCGCTGGAAAAACACCTTTCGATCAAGCTGCTGCCCAGCTCTTCCTTGTCATGATCTGCGAGTGCTTTGCTCAATGATCAGGAGCCTCTGGCGCGTCTGTTCATGTCGCTCTGTCGCTGCTGGATCTTGCCGGGCCAGCGCGACTTAATATAAGCGAGCACTGCCCAGATTTGCTCGTCTGAAAGTACCCCTTCGTAAACCGGCATGTCCGTCTGCACAGGTTGCCCGACCACGGCGGACAACCCGAATTTCGTGAGATTGAACAGGGACACGTCGTCATGATGCCAAGTGTGTCCCGATGCGTCATGGGGGGGAGCCGGCAGCCTGCCGTTGGCCTTGCGTGATCGCCAGTTTGGCTGGCCTTCGAGATTGGCACCGTGGCACGCTGCGCATTGGGATGCATATACCTGCCGCCCCAGGGCCACGAGTTCCGCGTTCGAAGGATCGGCCGAAAGCGTTGCTTCGGCAGTCGGTTTGCCAATCGAGAGATAGATGCCCGCGGCAACGACCGCGATCACAAAAACCGTTATCACCAGACTACGTTTGGACATAAACCTGCTCACCAAGTGCAGATCATGTCCTACAGCTTCCACCTGCTGGAAGGTCAAGCGCGGACTTGATTGAACATTCTCCAGTGGTACACGAGATGTTGGTGCGTATTTGGTACACTTCGTCACAAACAACCATGATTAACGGTGATCAATCAGGACAAGACGTTCACGAAAGTCGCCCAATTTTTCTATTGCCGTTGATCTTGGTTGATACCCGCCGGGTCACTCGGTCGTGACTACGGATCAGATGGCTGTTCACAGGGGGTTGGCTAGAGCCTTGTGTGGTTGAACTTTCCGGTCAATGATGGAGATACCGTTTCTATTCCATTGCTAGATGTGGAATGACGTCCAGTAAAATGTTTTAAAACAGTAAATTGTTATTAAAACACATGGGATTACTAATCCCGAGGCCGCAGGT
>JAYPGD010000255.1:0-8510 GCA_038126655.1 Verrucomicrobiales bacterium | reverse complement strand
AAGAATGGACGCTATGGCGACTGGGTGGAGGAAATCGACTGGAGCGTCGGCGAGGTGATGAAGGCGTTGAAGGAATCCGGCGCGGACGAGGATACCCTGGTCGTGTTCACGAGCGACAACGGCCCGTGGGCGTCTAAGGGGGCGGACGGCGGCGTTGCGACGCCCTTGCGCGGGAGCAAGGGCGGAACCCTGGAAGGCGGCGTGCGCGAGCCGACCATTGCGCGTTGGCCGGGGAGGATTGCGAAGGGTAGCCGTTGCGACGCCATTGCGGGCAACATCGATTTTTTGCCGACCTTCGTTTCATTGGCCGGGGGCGCGGTTCCGGCGAAGCCGAAGATCGACGGGCGGGACATTTCCGGACTGCTCCTCGGCAAGACTGCGAGGTCTCCGCACGAGGCGTGGTTCTACTACAAGGGGACGCAGTTGAAGGCCGTAAGGCAAGGACCGTGGAAACTGGGTGTGTCTGCGCAAAGTCTGGGAATGGGGATCAAGGAGCGGCCGGAAGATATCTTGGTGAAGGAGGTCCGTCTTTACAATCTGGATGAGGAAATCGGCGAAGTGACAAATGTGGCCGACAAGCATCCCGATGTGGTGAAACGATTGCAGAAGCTCGCCGACAAGATGCGCGCCGACATCGGCGACGGCAAGGCCGGGCCGGGCGTGCGACCGGCCGGACAGGTGGAGAACCCGGTGATGTTGTATCCGGCGGAGGAAAGGAGGCGCGGGAAGAAGGCGACGAAAGCGCAGGCGGGCAAACCCGTGAATTGGGACACGCTCAAGGTGGGCGATGTGATTCCGCCCGCTTCGGCGCCGAGGGTTTCCGGACAAGCCATCTCCATCCGTTGCAGGGCGTCATCGGCGACGCCGGATGGCGTGCTGCTGGCGCATGGTGGTTCGGCCGTCGGATATTCGATCTACCTGAAGGATGGGGAACTCGTGTTTGCCGTGCGGACAGATTCCTCCGAGATCAAGCGCGCGCGGGCCAAAGTTCGCTTGAACCGGGAGATGCTGGTCCAGGCTGATCTGGCGAAGGGTTCCATAATGATTTCCACCAGCCACTTGGGGGAAGGCGAGGTGATTCACGACGCAAAGCTGATCAACCGGCATCCGCAGGAGGATTTTTGCGTGGGGCATGACAACAAGAACCCGGTCGATCCGGAAGCGCCTCAGACTCGCTGGAAGGGAGTCATCCGCGATTTGAAGGTGACCGTGGGGAACTCGGCGAAGAGGTGAGGCGAGGCCTCTTTCGCCCTTTCAGGGCTTTGAAGTGGGCTCGACGGAGTCTTGCCCCACCGGCTTTTGGAGCCATCCGGTTATGGGAGCGCCATTACGCCAACAACTCCTTCACCACGTGACCGTGGACGTTGGTCAATCGGCGTTGGATGCCGTTGTGCAGGAACGTGAGGCGTTCGTGATCCATGCCGAGGAGATGGAGCATCGTGGCGTGGATGTCGTAGAAATCGAGCGGCTTGTCGGCGACATGGAAGCCGATGTCGTCGCTTGCGCCATAGGCTTGGCCGGGCTTTACGCCGGCTCCGGCCATCCAGATGGTGAAGGCATTCGGGTGGTGATCGCGGCCGGTGCTCTTCAATCCCTGCGTCACCGGAGTGCGGCCGAATTCCGTGGTCCACAGCACGAGGGTGTCCTTGAGCATGCCGCGCGATTTGAGGTCCTTGATCAGTCCGGCGACGGGTTGGTCCATGACCGCGGCCTGGTTGCCGTGATTTTCTTCTATTCCTTCGTGGGCGTCCCAATTGATGCGGGGGCGGCCGCCGAAGGCTCCCCCATTGAACAACTGGACGAATCGGACGCCGCGCTCGCAGAGCCGGCGGGCGCGGAGGCAATTGGTCGCAAAGTCGCGGGTCACTGGGCGGTCGAGGCCGTAGAGTTTCCGCGTGGCTTCGGACTCGCCGGTAAGGTCGGTGATCTCGGGTACGCTGAGTTGCATCTGGGCGGCGAGTTCGTAGGCGCGGATGCGGGCGTGGAGTTCATCGGCGCCGGGATGGGCCGTGGAGAAATCCTTGTTCATTGCGCGCAGGAGATCGGATTCCGCCTTTCGTTTGCCGGCGGATGTCGCCTTGGGCGTGATGAGATCCGGGATGGGTTCGCCCTTGGCATTGAAGGCGACGCCCTGGTGCGCGGCGGGTAGGAAGCCCTGGGGCCAGTTGATGGCGCTTCCGGCGGGGAGTCCGCGCGCGTCGGGCAGCACGATGTAGGCGGGAAGATCCTGATTCTCGGAGCCGAGGCCGTAGGACACCCAGGAGCCCAGACTGGGAAAACCGTTCATCGTGAAGCCGGTGTTTTCCAGGAAGGTGGCGGGCGTGTGATTCGATGAACGGCTGTGCATCGAATTGACGAAGGCGATGTCATCGACGCAGGTCGCCAGGTGGGGCAGCAAACTGCTGGTCCAGCGGCATGCCTGTCCGTGGCGTTTGAATTCCCAGGGACTTTTCATCAGATTGCCCGGTCGGCCAAAGAACGGGTCGTAATTCTCGTCCTTGTATTCCTGCCCATGGCGCTTGATGAGGCCGGGTTTGTGATCCCAGGTGTCGACATGGCTGACGCCGCCGAGGGAGCAGATGTGAATCACGCGTTTGGCAATGGGCGGGAAGTGGGTGGGCTTGGGCGCGTAGGGGGAAGAAGGGGTATGGGCGGATGGGAGTATGGGGGTATCCGCCGCCGCAGCTGTCTCCCGGTTCAGAAGCCAGGCGAGGGCGACAGAGCCGAATCCGTTGGCCGAGCGCCAGAGAAAGGCGCGGCGGGCATCGTGGAATTGCGGGGGGGATTGGGGCCTGTTGTCATGCCGGGCGAATCCGCCTTCGCTTCGCTTCGGCGCGGCGAGCCCACCGCGATTCCCCGCCTCAACACCGACTGCGTCGGCGGCGTGAAATATCCCCTCCCGAGAGGGGACCTTTACAGGGGGGATGGGGGATTGTTTGCGCTGGATCATCGCAGATACACCAGTTCGTTGGAATTGAAGATGGCCCAGCAGACGACGTCCAGGCCATGGCTTCCCGCGGCATCCCGGGCGCGCGCCAATTCGGCTTGGCTGGGGTCGCGAGCAAAGGCGGATTGGTAGGCGAGTTGGATCTGTTTGGCGGGATTGTCCGGATGCGTTTCACGCAGCCTCTCGGCGAAGTGGTGGACCTGCCGTTGGACGAAGGCGTTGTTCATCAAGGCCAATGCCTGGATCGGCGTCGTTGTGCTGGCGCGGGTGGGAGTCCGCGTCGAGAGATTGGGGCAATCCAGGGCTTGGAGCAGCGAATCACGGGCGGACAGGACGCCGAGGCGGTAGACCGTGCGTCGATTGTAGTCGGCTCCGATCTTGTCCTCCCAGGTGTAGAAGTGGGTGTTGTCGATGTGCAGATTCCAAGGCATGTAGCCGGGGCCGCCCATGCGGAAATTGATCTGCGCACTGAGCGAGAGCAATGAGTCCCGCACGGCCTCCGCTTCGAGTCGGCGCGGGGAGAACCGCCAGAGCAGCCGGTTGCCGGCGTCGATCTTTGCGGCGTCGGAATTGTGGGCGGATGATTGTTGGTAGGTTCTCGAAAGCAGGATCTGCTCGTGGAGCCACTTGAGGCTCCAGCCGTTGGCCATGAAATCGACGGCCAGACGATCGAGCAGCCTGGGGTGGCTGGGCCGGCCGCCCATGGCGCCGAAATCGTTGGGCGTGTCCACGATGCCTTTTCCGAAATGCCACTGCCAGACGCGGTTGACAATGACGCGTGCGGTGAGGGGATTTTCGGGGGTCGCGATCCAGCGCGCCAGTGCGGCGCGCCGTTCACCTTCCGGGGAATCGGTTTTGAGGCCGAGGCTGCCGTCCGGCTTGACGATGGCGGCGAGGGCGCCGGGGGCAATGACTTCCCGGGGCTTGGCAGCATCGCCGCGCGCGAGTCGATGCGTGGGGGCGGGTTGGCGGATGACGGCGGCGAAGACGCGGGGACGTCGGGCTTCGGCGTGACTCAGAGCCTCGCGCGCCTCGCGCAATTCCTGGTCGATCTGTCGCAGTCGCGCGCGCGTTCCGTCGGCGTCAGACGGCTCAAGAGCCTCGCTCTTCAGCTTCTTGTCCTGGTCGGCGCGTTCGGTGGTCAGCCGTTTGATTCGGGCATTCAAGCGGTTGATCTCGGTGACGATGGTCTTCAATTCGTCGGGCGGCAGAATATCCCGGTCGCCGGCGTTGACTCCCTCAAACACGGCCTTGAGGCGGTAGTAGTCCTCCTGCGAGATCGGGTCGCTCTTGTGGCTGTGGCAGCGTCCGCAGTTGACGGTGAGGCCGAGGAAGGTCTGGCCGACAGTTCCTACAACATCTTCCAAGGCCTCCTCGCGCGTTCGGGCGCGCATGATCCTGCTTTGTTGATTCAGGCCGACCTCGTCGTAGGCGCCCGCGACGAGGAAACCGGTGGCGATGATGCGGTCGCGGGTCCGGCCCGGCAACACATCGCCGGCGATCTGTTCGCGAACAAACTGATCGTAGGGTTTGTCTTCGTTGAAACTCTTGATGACGTAGTCGCGATAGCGCCAGGCGTGCGGTTTGATCTTGTCGCGCTCGAAGCCTTGGCTCTCGGCGAAGCGGGCGATGTCGAGCCAATGCCGCGCCCAGCGTTCGCCATAGCGCGGAGAATCGAGCAGGCGGTCGACAAGTTTGCGGACAGCCCGGGGCGAAGCGTCGTTCACGAAGGCTTGAACTTCCTCGGGCGAGGGCGGCAGTCCGGTGAGGTCGTAGGTCATCCGACGGATCAGCGTGGCGCGATCGGCGGGTGGGGAGGGGGATAGATTCCCGTGTTCCAGGCGCGACAGAACAAAGGCGTCGATCGGATTGTCGCGCCAATCGGCGTCGGCGACTTCCGGAACGGGGTGTCTCATTGGCGCCGCGAGCCACCATTGGTCATTGCCTGCCGCAGAGGCTTCGGCCTGTGCCTCCGGCCAAGCTGCTCCCTGATTGATCCAGGACTTGAGCAGGTTGATTTCGTCTGGTGTGAGTCGTTCTCCCTTCGGAGGCATGAGCCGATCCGGATCCTCGCCGGAGACCAATCTGATCAGGAGGCTTTGCTCGCTCTTGCCGGGGATGATTGCCGGGCCTTCATCGCCGCCGCGAAGCGCAAGTCGACGGTCGTCAAGACGCAGGCCGGATTTCTCTTTTTCCAGTCCGTGACAAGAAATGCAGGCGCGTTCGAAAATGGGGGCGATGTCGCGTTGGAAATCGATTTGAATGCTGCTTCCGGCGGCGAGGGATGATACGGGGGGCAGGAGGAGCGCGGCCAAGGCGAGGAAGAGGCGGAACCGCCTGGCGTAGGCGTAATTACCTGCGGAGTTGTCAGGAGTCCGCGCACCGCGGTTCGGATCTGGCGGCGAGACGCTGCCGGAATCCGCAGCCGGGACGGCTGCGCTACGGGGGAGGCAATATGAAAAGGCGCGCGCTTTCATCCGTTGTGAGGCAACGGAATCTAGAAAGCGCGCGCTCTTCGGGCCAGACTTTTCAGCGGCGGTTGGTCGCCGGGGGCGGAAGCTTGTGCCCATGGGAATCACCGTGGGAACAGGTTGGGTTCCGCTGGACCTCGTTGATGCTGTAGGCGCCGCCTTTCGGGCAGGTTGGTTCACGTTTGAGGTAGTTGCGCGGGCCGTAGAGCTCCGCGGCAGTCGGTGTATCTGAACCGCGCTTCTTGTTGTCGATGGCCCATTGTTGTTTGGCTCCGTCGATCTGCTTAGATTGGCGATGCAGGAATTCTTCTGCGCGGTTGAGCGGGCCTTGACGAAGTTGGGGATGGCGATGGCGGCGAGCAGGCCGGCGGGGGCGGCGAGCATTCCCGCGGCCATGCGGGTGGCGGCGGGTGTGGAGCTGTTGCCGGTCCAGAGCCAGCCTTCGGAGGTGTTCTGAAACACGCCGTAGGCGGCTGCGGGTTTGGCAATGGTCTCCATCACCTCGCGCAGCCAGGTTGTTTCCTGCACGCCGCTATCCGCGGCGGTCTGCTCGACGGATTTCATCTGAAAGTCCAGGTAGATCTCGCCGAAGGTTTCGCTGACAAAGTTGAAGCTGTTTGCCTCGGTGGGAATCCCTTGGGCGAGGCGTTTGAATTCCGGGGTCTCGGTCAATCCGGGTTTGTCCCCCGACCGCACGGCCAAGGCCTCGCGGACGAGCGCCGGGCTGGTTGCCAGGAGCAGCAATCCCTCGGTGTAGGCGAGGGTCCCCTTGTATTCGGCTCCGATCGGAACGGGCAAGGGCACGGACGCGGTCTTCACCCCGTCTGCATTGTTTTCCAGGATGGGCATTTCCTGCGCCTTGGCCAGCGCCAGGAGCCGGTCGTAGATGAGTGAGTCGTTGGCCTTGGCGAAGATCAGGACATCGGGTCGGGGAATGGTGGTCGGCGTGGCGCCGGGGATCTGCACGGGTTGCGACTTGTCGAGGGTGATGGCGACGCCGTATTCGCCGCCGAGGGAGGTCATGAACTTGTCGAATTCCATGCCGCTCATCATGGCGAACATGCCCTTGGCCTGGGCCAGTTGCTGATCGACCTCGGGGTAGCCGGCGGCCTTGACTTCGGTTTCGATCACGGACCAAAGGCCAGGCAGGTCGAATTGGGAGGAGCTTGCGATGACGGTGTTGGCGGGGAGGAGATTCAAGCCCTCCAAGGCGCCGGGGGCCTTCCCGAAGATCGACCAGACAAAACCGTTTCCCTGATCCGGATAGTGATGAACCATGAATTTGCTGCGGTGCAGTCCCTTCTCGACGGCAAATCCGCTAAGCCCCACGCCGCTGATCTCCTCCAGGCCGCAGCTCTTGATCAGCCTGACGGCGGCAGCCGCGCCCTTCTCGATCTGGGCGCGCTCCTCAGGTTCGGAAGGAATGTTCTTCAGCAGTGTGTCCTTCAAGCCGCTGAGCTTCTCGCCGACACTGGATAGCCATTGCTCCGTGCCCAGATAGGCGTAGACCGAGCCGCCCTGATCGAGATGCTGCATGACCGGGTAGAAGCTGTTGGGAATGGCGGACTTGGGCTTGGCTTCGGCTTCGGCGGGAGGTGGTGAGAAGTTTTGCGTGGAAACCTGCGGCGAAGAAGAAGTCGTTGCGGGCGGCGCAGGTTCGGATTCCTTGGAGCATCCCAAGGCAAAGAGAAGTAACGCGATGGCGGAGGCTGCGGCGAGGACGGGGGAGCGAAGTGGGCGGTTGATCATGAGGGACTCCTTTGTTGTTGTTCTACTTGTTTGAGGACGGAGTCTAACGAGCAGGGCGAAGAGGAGGCGCTACAAAATGCGGCCGGAATTCTCCGAAATGATCACGGCCGGCGATCATGGGAACCACTGAACGGGAGCCGGTTTCGCGCCGGATCACTCAAAGAGCGGGCCAGGGAGATGCCAAGATGCCGCGGCTGGTCTTCGACACAAGCGCGCTCCGTTCGCATTCATCGTGTAGGGGCGCAGTGGGTTGATGCGCCGTTCACCCGTCGAAGCAGGTCAGCGTTCCTTCCCGGCCGCTGAGGAAGATCTTTCCGGGGACGATGGAAAGTCCGTCAAAGGCCGGGTAGTCGTCGATCTTCAGTTCGAAGGTCTTGCGTCCGTCCCGCTTGTCGATGAATTGAAGGAAGACATCTTCCTTGCCTTTGAAGGCGCCTTCCGCCTCGTCGGCATTCAGAAAACTCAGGTGGTGGGTTCCCTTCTTGCCGATATCGACTGGACCGGCGACGACGATCTTGTCACGGCCGGCGGCCATGGCCCGCACGGTGATGGGCTTCTTCGCGCTCCAGAACTTCGCCGGCGGAATGGGTTTGGGCTTCTGCTTCTTCTTGCCGCGGCGCTTGGCCTTTTCCTCCTGTGGCGTTGGAGTCGCCTGCGGAGCCGGATTCTTGTCGCAGCTGTAGAGGTGATAGGTGTCGGTCTGGTGCCCGGTCTTGCCGCCTTCGACGCTTTCGCGGCCGTAGGCGAAGATCCGGTCCTTGTCGACGCACATGATACGGCCGAAGGGCAGGTGGCCGCCCGCCTGCGCCCAGCGCGACCAACCGGCGCCGTGATTCTCGCCGTAGCGCCAGTAGGCCCGCACGAACCACTCCTCGTCCAACATTCCCGTGACCGAGTAGAGGTGGGGGGCGGTCGTGGCCGACTCTTCGCCATCCTCGTTGAAGGCCAGGTGTTTGAGGAAGACCAGTTCGCCGTCCCCGCAAAGAATGTCCGAGCTGCAGCCGACCATGTCGAAGAAGCCGCGCTTCTCCTTGTGGAGTTCCTTGTCGGTGTCGGGATCCAGGTGATAGAGCACGTTGCGGGTGAGTTGTTCGCCGGTGAGCGGGTCGAGTTGGTAAAACACGATGCCGCCGTCCATGTAGGTTGAGCGACCGGCTGTGAGCCAGAGCCGGTCGTTCTGCACGATGACGGAACCGTGGACGGGCCAGAGGGATTCGAGATGGCCGTAGACATTGACCATGCGCTCCTCCGGCGCGGCGCGGAACTTCCAGGCGAGTTCGCCGGTGGCGGCGTCGAGATTGTAGACCCAGCCGTCGGCGGAACCAAAAATGATCCGTCCCCGA
>JAYPGD010000254.1:7589-8528 GCA_038126655.1 Verrucomicrobiales bacterium | reverse complement strand
GCTCTCCGCTGAGTGCCCTCAGGCGGCTGATCGCGCTGCTCCGATGTTCCTGCGGAAACAGGTCGCGGAAGGTCATTTCCGAGAAATCCTCCGTTCGGAAACCAAACAAGCCGCAGAGAGCCCGGTTGGTCTTGATGAAGCTGCCGCCGGGCGAGATATACGCCATGGCCGTCGATGCCAGATCGAACGTCGCTCGACTGAGGGTGTCGTCGTCGAGATTCCCGGGGGGCATGGCGGGGGGGGGCTTGGGTATTGCGGGTGGAATCCTCGTGGACTCGCCGGTTGGTCCAGGAGGGGCTTACATCAGGTTTGTTGACTGGAAGGACAATACAATCGCGTGCGGAATTAAAGCTTTTTTGTGCGTGGCATTCCGATAAAACGCTGCGGAACATCCCTCGGAATCGAATCGAAACTGCAACCCATTGAACAACTTATGAAGGCGGTCATACTGGCGGCGGGCAAGGGAACCCGCATGAAGGAGCTTACGAAAGAGTTGCCCAAACCCATGCTTGAGGTGGAGGGGAAGCCCATCCTTCAGCACATTGTCGAAGGCATCGCTGCGGCGGGCGTCGTAGAGATCTGTGTCATAACCGGGTGGCAGGCCGAGACCATCGAGGACTGCTTTGGCGACGGATCGGAATTCGGCGTCCGGATCGAGTATGCCCGCCAACGGGTTCAGGATGGGACCGGAAAGGCGCCGGAGTTGGCGAAGGAGTTTGTCGGTGACGACGATTTTCTGCTGACGTATGGCGACATACTGGTGAAGCCGGAAACCTACGCGGCCATGTGTGGGAAGTTTGGCGTCGGCGGGCATGACGCCCTGTTGACCGTCACGGGAAGCGAGGATGTGACCCAGGGCGGACTGATGTTCTTCGATGAGAGTTTCGCGCTGGCGCGACTGGTGGAGAAGCCCTCGGCGAAGCAGGTGGAGGCGTTGCG
>JAYPGD010000254.1:0-7579 GCA_038126655.1 Verrucomicrobiales bacterium | reverse complement strand
TTCGACTACTCCGGTGCCCAGGCCTGTAAGGCGTTGCGGGAAGAGGGTTGGCTGAAGACGGGAGAGCCCGTGTGGTATAACGCCGGGATCTATATTTTCCAACCGGGCTTGTTCGAATTCACCGCCAAGCTCGAGAAATCCCCGCGTGGTGAATACGAACTGACGGACGCCTTGAGCGCGATGGTCGAGTCCGGGCGGAAGATCGCGGGGTTGGAAATTGAGGGGCGTTGGGTGGATGTGCGGGACCCGGAGGTCCTGGCGTCGTTGCAGGGTGGAGAATGAGGGGATGGAGAGTAGGCGGTTGAGAGTAGGGGAGCCGACGGAATCCAGATCGAAAACGTAGTTCTTGTTCTCTATTTCAGGATTCCTCCTTTCCCCCCTTGTTCCGCATACACCCTCACACCCCCATCCGCCCAGCCCCCTGCGCCCCCCTGTGAACAACCCGTGAACAACGGGCGAATGGTTCCCAATTGTCCGCGCTTGTTTGCGGTGGGAAACCGCGTTTAATCGGCGGATGTCCCACGCCGAATTCTGCCACCTTCATCTCCACACCGAGTATTCCCTGCTGGATGGGGGTTGCCGGTTGGACAAGCTGATGGCGCGGGCGAAGGAGCTGAATTTCAATTCCCTGGCCCTGACCGATCATGGGGCGATGTATGGGGCGATTGATTTCTATCAGGCCGCCGAACGCGCGGGGATCAAGCCCATCATCGGTTGCGAGGTTTATGTGGCGCCGAACAGTCGTTTCGAGCGCAAGAGCAGCGGCGGGCGGGGCAAGGACGCCTACGCGCACCTGGGGCTCCTGGCAAAGGATGAGGCCGGCTACAAGAACCTGGTGAAGCTGGTGTCGGCCGGGTTCTTGGAGGGCTATTACTACAAGCCGCGCATCGACAAGGAACTCCTTCAGGAACACAGCGAGGGCCTGATTGCCATGTCCGGCTGCCTGGCCAGCGAGGTCCCGCAGCTGATCATGAAGGGGGAGTTGGACAAGGCCCGCGACGCGATCGACTGGTACAAACAACTGCTTGGCCCGGACAACTACTACCTGGAATTGCAGAACCACGGCATCAAGGAACAGGCGCTGGTCAACGAGCATCTGATCAAATGGTCCAAGGATTTTGGGCTCAAGCTGGTTGCGACCAACGATGTCCACTACATCAACAAGTCGGATTCGCACGCGCACGACTGCCTGATCTGCATCGGCACGCAGACCAATCTCCAGGACACCAAGCGCATGCGCTACGCGGAGGAGCAGTTCTTCCTGCGGTCCGAGGAGGAAATGCGCGCGAGGTTCTCGGAGGTTCCCGAGGCGATCGCCAACACCATGGAGGTCGCCGAAAAATGCAACCTGACCATCACGCTGGGGGAGCTGAACTACCCCAAGTTCATTCCGCCGGAGAGTTTCACCGAGGAAGGTTATCTGCGCTCGATTTTGGCGGACTGCCTGCACAAGCGTTACACGATCCACGCCAAGGCCGAAGGCTCGGAATTCAAGATCACGGACATCGAGGACGCCCGGAAACTGCCCAATTTCGCCAAGGGCGACGTCGATCTCTCGCAGTATCCCGAGGGGCCGATTTCAGACCTCAATGATCCCAACGTGGCCGACGGCGTGAAGCTGGTGATTGACCGCCTGCAGACGGAACTGGGCGTCATCGAGCGTATGGGGTTTGTCAGCTATTTCATCATTGTCGGCGACTTTGTGCAGTACGGCCGCAGCATCGGCATCACCTGCGTCGCCCGCGGTTCGGCCGCCGGTTCGATCGTGGCCTATCTGATGGAGATCTCGAACGTGGATCCGATCCACTACGGACTGCTGTTCGAGCGGTTCCTCAATCCCGAACGCGTCAATCCGCCCGATATCGACATCGACTTTGCGGACGATCGACGCCTGGAGATCGTCAAGTACGTGCGCGAGAAGTATGGGGAGGATTGCGTGGCGCACATCATCACCTTCGGCACCATGGGCGCGAAGTCGGTGGTGCGCGATGTGGGGCGGGTGATGGGGCTCAGCTTCGGCGAGACGGACCGGTTGGCGAAGATGGTGCCGGCCGAATTGAAGATGAGCCTCAAAAAGGCCCTCGCCCAGTCGCCGGACTTCAAGACCGCCTACGAGACCGAGGAGGTCACCCGTGAGTTGGTGGACACGGCCTTCGTGCTCGAGGACCTGACGCGCAACACTTCGATCCATGCGGCGGCTGTCGTGATCTGGGATCAACCCATCACGGATCTACTGCCGGTGAAGCGCGATGAAAGCGGCACCCTGGTCACGCAATACGCGATGAATCCGGTGGGCGATCTCGGCCTGTTGAAGATGGACTTCCTCGGGTTGAAGACCCTGACCGTCCTGCGCAACGCCTGCCAGATGATCAAGGAGAACAAGGGCGTGGACGTTCCGATCGAGACGCTGCCCCTGGACGACCAGAAGACCTACGACCTGATGAACCGCGGGGAAACGGTCGGCGTGTTCCAGTTGGAATCCAGCGGCATGCGCGACCTGTGCCGCAAGTTCAAGATCGCCTCGGTTGAGCATATCACGGCCCTGATCTCGCTTTATCGACCGGGGCCGATGGAGCTGATTCCCGACTTCATCAAGCGCCGTCATGGCGAGGTTGAGGTCGAATACGAGCACCCGTTGCTGGAGCAGATCAACGCCGAGACCTACGGCATCATGATCTACCAGGAACAGGTGATGCTCGCGACTCAGTTGCTGGCCGGCTTCACCCTCGGCGGCGCGGACCTGTTGCGGCGCGCCATGGGCAAGAAGAAGGTCGAGGTCATGCAGGAGCAGCGGAAGTTGTTCGTCGACGGCTGCAAGGAGAAGAACGACATCCCCGCCGCCAAGGCGAACCAGATCTTCGACCTGCTGGAGAAGTTCGCGGGCTACGGCTTCAACAAGTCGCACGCCGCCGCCTATGCGGTCGTCGCCTATCAGACGGCCTACCTGAAGGCGAATTACCCGGTGGAGTTTCTCAGCGCCATGATGACGAACGACATGAGCGACATCGGGAAGCTCACGATTCTCATCAACGAGGCCAAGATCTACGACATCGAGGTGTTGCCGCCGCATGTCAATGAATCGCAGATCGTGTTTGCGCCGGCGCAGGGCGGGACGGTTATACGCTTCGGACTCGCCGCCATCAAGGGCGTGGGCGAGACCGTGGTGGAGAAGATCCTTCAGGCCCGCGGCGACGAGCCTTTCAAGTCCTTGAACGACATGTGTGAGCGCGTCGAAGCCCGCACCCTGAATCGCAAGGTGTTGGAGGCCCTGATCAAGAGCGGCGCCTGCGATTGCTTCGGGGAAACGCGGGCGACCCAGTTTGCGCAGATTGATCACGCCCTGGGGCGCGCGGCCTCGATCATTTCCGACCGCGAAAAGGGGCAGGGGTCGTTGTTCGGCATGATGGAGGAGGAGACGGACGCAGTGCCCGAGGATCTCGTCCGCCTGGAGGAATGGTCGCAGCACGAAATGCTGCAGGCCGAGAAGGAGTTGCTGGGCTTCTATGTCTCCGGTCATCCGCTCTCGCCCTACGCGCCGCTGATCGAGGCCTATGGCATGTGCACTTCCAAGTCCGCCGCGGACATTCCGAGCCGCACGGCGACACGGATCGGCGGCATGGTGGACTCCGTGCAGAAGGGCGTTTCCAAGAAGTCGAACAAGCCCTATGCCATGGCGACCTTGGAGGACTTGGAGGGCACGTTTCAACTGCTCTGCCTCGGCGAGAACTACGACAAATACGCCCAGTTGATCCAACCCAATGTCCCGCTGTTGATCACCGGCGAGGTCAACAACGAGGAGGACCCGCCCAAGGTCTTTCCCAATGAGATCGTTCTCCTGGAGGACGCTCCCAGGAAATATACGAAGCAGGTGCACCTCCGGTTGAACACCAAGACTGTGGACCCGGCAAAGCTCGACGACGCATTGGCCCTGGTGGAGGAGCATCGCGGCGAGGTGCCGCTCTGGTTCTGCATGATGCCGCCGACCGGGCAGGTCGTGTTCATTGAGACTCACGACCGCTTCAATGTGAAGCCCTCACGCGAACTGCAGCATGCCGTGGATGAGATGTTTGGCGACGGTTGCTACTACGCCAAGGTCGACCACACGCTGCCCGAGCGAAAGAAGACGCCCTGGGAACGCGGCGGCGGGAAGAATGGGAATGGAGCGGGGCGGAGACGGGATTCCGGCGGGGATTGAGGGTTGCAAGGAACACGCGGTGAATTTGGCGAGAGGCGTGAACTGAAACGGTCGCGCCGCGCGAAGAGCCATGGGGGGGCGGCGGCTTGACGCCGCCTTTTCGTTGGCATGGGGGGGCGCGTTGGGATCGGGGAGGGCGAAGGTCGGGCGGTTGTCGGGCGGTGTGGGGGATCCGGATGGTTGGGAGCTTTCGGGCGCGCAGCAAGGCGGCGTCAAGCCGCGCGCAGTCCAAGGCGCTGCGCGCGGCGGTTTGGGTGGTGGGGCGTGAGGGTGCGAAGGTCAGTCTCCAGTGCGCGTTCGTCTGGAGGACAAACAAAAAAGCGGCTCCCGTTGCCGGGAGCCGCTTTGTGTCTGAAAGGTTCCTGTCGATCAACCTTCGCCGGGGCCTTCGGCGCCGCCGGTGAGCTTCTCCGGATCGATGGTCTCGGGTTTGTAGCCGCCGATGCTCTTGAAATACATCATGAGAGCAAGGTAGATGAGGGCCATGGCGGCCGGGATGAATGAATCCGTCTTGAGGACGCGCCGGTCGCCGCGAATGTCGGCCTCGGTGGCTTCTATCTGCTCCGGCGTCGCAGAATCGGCACCCTTGGCTTCCTTGGCGGCGCCCATTTTCGTGCCGTCCGGACCATTTACTTCCTTGAAGAAGAGAAACTTGCTTGCGCTGTCCGCCTTGTAGGTTGCGTAGAGGGCCGGATTGGCTTTCTCAAGTTCGTCCGCGGCATAGCGGTCCTTGAAGTAGCCGAGTCCGGGCGAACCAATGAGCCCCGCGGACATCATGCCGATGCCGCCCATGATGCTGATCGCGACCGCGCCAGTGCGGGGGAATCGATCCGATGCGACGGCCAGCATGGTCGGCCAGAAGAAGGTCTTGCCGACGCCGTAGATGGTCAACGCCACCATTGCCCCGGCAAACGCGGTGACTGTCGAGGCCATGTTCAGACCGGCGACAGCAAGAACGGCGCAGACAAACAGCAATCCGACCGGCGAAAGCTTGAGGTTCTTCTCAATCCAGTGGGCGCAGAATCGCAGGGCAAACATGACGGAGGACGTCCAGACGAACAGGATCTTGCCCTGTTCCGAGCTCAGGATGTTTCCGGTAATGTTCTGAATCCAGCCGTCCGTGCCGAGTTCGACCGCGCCGACCAAGGCATGTGTGAAAAACAGGACGAAAAGGAGAACCGAACCAGCCGCGAAGCGGGTGATTCCGCCAATGCCCGCAAGCAGCACGGCGCTAATCACGCCCGCAGCGGCGAGCGGAAGATCGAACGTCTGTTTGAAGAACAGGGCGAGCAGAAAGCACACAACCGCGCCGCCCATAAGACCGACGTCCTGAAACATTTGGCCCAGGCTGAGGCCCTTCTCGGAGGCTTCAGATTTGGGATACTTCTGTCCCCAGAACATGACGCCATAGGCGACTGTGGGAATGAGGTAGAGGGACAGTTGGACTTTCCAGCCGATTTCCATCTTGTCGTCCAGCACCCAGCCGACGATGCCGCCCAGAATCAGACCGGCCGGCCAACTGGCGTGCAGGATGTTGAGGTAGTGGGTGCGGTTGGAAGGGAACAGCGTGGCCACGAGTGGATTGGCGACCGCTTCGAGCGTTCCGTTCGCGTAGGCGAAGATGAACATGCCCCAATACAACATGTTGTAGGCATTGTCCGGGCTGGAGGCTCCGAAGGTGACGAAGGCGCTCAATACGTGAGCCGCAAACGCCACAATGACCAATTTGCCGTAGCCGATCTTGTCGCAGAGCACGCCGCCGATCACGATGCCGAAGCAGAAGCCGGAGAAACCTGCGCCGCCGATCGCTCCCAATTGCGCGCCGGTGAAGCCATATTCGCCGCCCCAGTTGTCAAAGATGCCGCCGCGGATGGCGAAACCTACGCCCGCTGCCAGAATGGCCACGAAGCCGGCCCACAGCAACCTTCCGGCATTGGGCGTTAATCCGTCTTGTTTGATGTTCATGATGTGTTGGTTCGTTGTCTCGTTTGGTTCGGTCGGTGATGTGCGGCCTGAATCCGTTCAGGCCAGGGTAAACTCGGGGAGGTTGACGATCTTGCCGCCCTGTTCGGCGGACTGGTGGGCGCAGATGCCGACGCAAGTCCAGTTGGCGGAGGTGGCGGCGTTGGGCCAGGGGTCGCGATCCTCGACGAGGGAGCTGAGGAACTCGTTGACCATGTGCGGGTGGCTGCCGCCGTGGCCGCCGCCCTGCACGAAGGACAGGTGGTCGGCGTCCTCGATGGTCTGGGTGAATTTCCGGATCGGCTCGGGCAGCAGGTGCGCGAAGTCCGGGATTTCGACTTTTTCGGGGATCTCCTTCTCCGGTCGCTTGGCGACGTGGATGACGGAGGGTTCGTCCTCAACCAGCGTCCATTCGAAGCTCTTCTTGGTGCCGTAGACGTCGATGCTCTCGCGGTATTGGCGGGCGACGTCGTAGAGGAAGCGCCAGATGTGGGCGGAGAGGTCGCTGTCCTTGAGTTTGATGTGGCAGGTCTCGACGGCGAATTTGTTGCCGCTCTTCTGGGCGATGTCGTCGCGGACTGTGCCGCTGCCGAAGCAGCTGACGTATTCGGCGCGGCCGTTGACCATTCCGAGGCAGGGGCTGACGACGTGCGTCGCGTAGTGCATGGGGATCATCTCCTCCCAATAGGAGGGCCAGCCGTCCATGTCCTGGGGGTGGGAGGCGGCGAGGTATTGGAGTTTGCCGAGTTCTCCCTTGTCGTAGAGGTCCTTGATGAAGAGGAATTCGCGGCTGTAGACGACCGTTTCAGCCATCATGTATTTCAGCCCGGTTTCCTCGACCACTTTGCAGATCTCCTCGCACTCCTCGATGGTGGTGGCCATGGGGACGGTGCACATGACGTGCTTGCCGGCGCGAAGGGCCTTGAGGGACTGCGGGGCATGATCCGGGATGGGGGAGTTGATGTGGACCGCGTCGATTTCCGGATCCTTGAGCAGTTCGTCGTAATCGGTGTAGCGCTTCTCGATGCCAAACTGGTCGGCGACCTTGTTCATCTCCGCTTCATTGCGGCGGCAGACGGCGATGACATTGCCATTCGGGTGGGCTTGGTGGATGGGAATCATCTCGGCGCCGAAGCCGAGTCCGATGACGGCGATGTTGAACTGCTTTTCGCTCATGGCATGCTTGTTTGCTGCAATAGTCCGCGATTCAAATGCACACGGCGTCCCGATAAAGGCCTAGACCGGCGTTGACGACAGCGCGAGATGACACCGGCGGGGCGGGGAACTGTCAACGGTAAATTGGGGGGAATTGTGGGAGTATGAGGGGATGGGAGAGTGAGGGTGTGGGCTCGGATGATTTCTCAAGGACTAGCAGGCTGTTGAAAAATTGAACAGGCGCCGGGCTTGGGCGTCAATGGAGCA
>JAYPGD010000253.1:6142-8555 GCA_038126655.1 Verrucomicrobiales bacterium | reverse complement strand
GAGTATCCCTTCGCCGAGCATTTCCTGGAGCGCGACGGCGTCCGGCAGCATTACGTGGACGAGGGCGCGGGCGATCCGGTCGTCATGCTCCACGGCAACCCCACCTGGTCCTTCTTTTTCCGCAATCTCATCAAGGATCTTTCCCGGGACCATCGTGTCATCGCGCCAGATCACATCGGTTGCGGCAAGTCGGACAAGCCGGATGATTCGCGCTACGCGTATCGCTTGAAGCAGCGGGTGGATGACGTGGAGTCGCTGCTGGAGCATGCGGGGATCACCGAGAACATCATCCTCGTGCTGCACGACTGGGGCGGGATGATCGGGACGACTTTTGCGACGCGTCATCCGGAGCGCATCAAGCGCATCGTGCTGTTGAACACGGGCGGCTTTCACCTCCCCGCGGGGAAGCCGCTGCCGCTGCCGATCTGGCTGGTCCGGGATACGCCGCTCGGCGGCTTTCTGGCGCGGGGCTTGAACGCGTTCAGCCGGGGCGGGGTCAGGTGGTGTGTGACGAAGCGGCCGTTGGAGCCGGAGGTTGCGGCCGGATATCTCGCTCCTTACGACAATTGGGCCAATCGCATCGGCGTGCATCGCTTCGTGCAGGACATTCCCTTGGAGCCGACCGATCCGTCTTATGAGGTCGTATCCGAAACGCAGGGGAAGCTTTCCCGGTTGGCCGGCCTTCCGATTCTCATTCTCTGGGGTGAAAAGGATTTCGTGTTCGACGACCATTTCCTGAAGGAGTGGCGACGATATTGGCCGAAGGCGGAGATAGTCACCTTTCCCGAGGCCGGACATTACGTGATCGAAGATGAGCGGGAGGAGATTGTGGGCAGGGTGAGGGGATTTCTGGAATCGAATGCGCTCGGCGAGTAGGGGGACGAAGGGGACGGTCGAAAGCGATGAAATCCCAAGCTCCAAGCTCCAAATCCCAAATAAGCTCCAAGCTCCAAGTTCCAAAAGGTGTTCTAGGGGCGTCGATTTCAATAGTCTCGGAGGGACGGCAAGAAGGTAGTCGGTGTGTGCAGGTCGCGGGGCGACCGGAACCACCGGAAACCGGCAGGAAAACACATGCGCCCCGGCAGGGGCGCCAGAAGCGATATCGTCCCGTGGTTCTTGATCGTAGGAAGGCGCCCATGATCAGGGAGCCTGCTCGGAGCGCCCCTGCCGGGGCGCAATCCTGTTTGGGTGGGTTCTTCCGGTGGTTCCAGGCGCGTTGCGCCTTCCACCGACCGGCTACCGTCGGAGCGCCCCTCCGGGGCGGGTGGTTTGAATTGTCCGGGACGCGGTTGCCTTCCCGGCTGCGCATCGTTCCTGCGAGTGGACGGCCTGGTCGTGACCCGGGGTTCCATTTGGGATTTGGAGCTTGGAGCTTCTTTGAGATTTGGAGCTTGGGATTTGGGATTTCTCAGCCATGACTTCCGTCAACATCGCCTCCCACCTCCCGGCCATGGCCGCCGAGCAGCCGGACACGGCCGCGGTGATCCTGCCGACGGGGAGCGACGGACGCGGCGGGCTTTCGTTTCAACAATTCACGTTCAAGGAATTGAACGACCGCAGCGATGCAATCGCCGCCGGATTGGAATCCATCGGCGTCAAACGCGGTGTGCGGACGGTCCTGATGGTGACGCCGAGCCTGGATTTCTTTGCGCTGACCTTTGCCCTGTTCAAGACCGGGGCGGTTCCGGTGTTTGTGGATCCGGGAATGGGTGTAAAGAACCTGGGGAAGTGCCTTGAGGAGGCGGAGCCTGAGGCGTTCATCGGGATCACCAAGGCGCACGTGGCGCGGATCCTGATGGGCTGGGCGAAGTCGACCTTGAAGACTCTGGTCACGGTTGGTTCGCGATTGTTCTGGGGGGGGGCGACGTTGAAGGCCGTGGTCGGGAAGGGCAAGGCGGTCGCTGATTACTCGATGGCGCAGACGCAGGCGGAGGAAGTCGCCGCGATTCTTTTCACCAGCGGCAGCACGGGCATTCCCAAAGGCGTGGTCTACACCCACGGAACCTTTGCCGACCAGGTCGAGAAGATTCGGCGCATCTATGACATCCAACCGGGCGAGATCGACCTGCCGACCTTTCCTTTGTTCGCGTTGTTCGCCCCGGCCTTGGGCATGACGGCGGTGATTCCCCAGATGGATTTCACCAGGCCGGGCAGTGTCGATCCGTTGAACATCATCGAGCCGATCCGGTTCTTCAAGGCGACGACGATGTTTGGTTCGCCAGCGCTGGTGAATCGGGTGGGACGATTTGGCGAGTCGAACAATGTCGAGTTGCCGACTTTGAAACGCGTGATCTCCGCCGGCGCGCCGGTGCCGCCGGTGGTGTTGGAACGCTTCTCGAAGATGCTGTCCGGCGAGGCCGAGATCGTGACGCCCTACGGCGCGACCGAATGCCTGCCGGTCGCGTCGATCGGC
>JAYPGD010000253.1:0-6132 GCA_038126655.1 Verrucomicrobiales bacterium | reverse complement strand
AATGCGCGCAACCGTCACCCGCTTTTGACTTTCCGCATCATCCGCATCACCGATGAACCCATCGAAGAGTGGAGCGATGAACTGACCGTGCCAGCTGGAAAGATGGGCGAGATCACGGTCAAGGGAGCCAACGCCACCCGCGAGTATTTCAATCGGGAGTCGTCGACGAAGCTGGCCAAGATCCAGGACGCGAGCGACGGCTCGTTCTGGCATCGGATGGGCGATGTCGGCTGCCTGGATGACACGGGGCGGCTTTGGATGTGCGGGCGCAAGTCGCATCGGGTGATCACGGAGAAGGGGACGTTGTTCACGATTCCGTGTGAAGCGATCTTTAACCATCACCCGGAGGTGTTTCGCTCTGCTTTGGTCGGCGTGAAGCGCGGGGGGGAGACGGAGCCGGCAATCTGCGTTGAGTTGGAGGCGGGCGTTGCGGCGGCCGAGCAGACGCGGATCCGGAAGGAGTTGCTGGACTTGGGCGCTGCCAACGAACTGACCAAGGATATCGCGACGATCCTGTTCCACCCGAAGTTCCCGGTGGATATCCGGCATAATGCCAAGATTTTCCGCGAGAAACTGGCCGTCTGGGCGGAGGGACAGCAGTGAAAGCGTTGGTCACAGGCGGGGGCGGATTCCTCGGCAGCGCGATCTGTCGGATGCTGCGCGAGCGCGGCGATGAGGTTCGCAGCCTCTCGCGCGGCGATTATCCGGCGTTGGAAGAACTGGGCGTCGAACAATTCCGCGGCGACATTGCTGATGCGGAAGCCGTGTCCAAGGCGGTGGAAGGCTGTGATGTCGTCTTCCATGTCGCCGCCAAGGCCGGCGTCTGGGGCGAGTATTCGGAATACTACCGCGCCAATGTCGAAGGCACGAAGAATGTCATCCTGGCCTGCCATGAACATGGCGTAAGCAAGCTCGTCCACACCAGTTCACCCAGCGTCGTCTTTGATGGGACGGATATGGAGGGGGTGGACGAGTCGGCGCCCTATCCAACGCATTACCACGCGCCTTATCCGCGGACGAAGGCCGAGGCGGAGAAACTGGCTTTGGCGGCGAATGGCGACAAATTGGCGGTCGTCTCGTTGCGGCCGCATCTGATTTGGGGGCCGGGCGACAACCACCTTGTGCCGCGCATCATTGAACGCGGACGCGCGGGCAAGCTTCGCCGCATTGGGACGCGCGCCAACAAGGTGGACGCGGTCTACATCGACAATGCGGCCGAGGCGCACCTTTTGGCCGCCGACAAGCTGGCGCCTGGATCGGCGGTTGCGGGCAAGGCCTACTTCATCACCAACGACGAACCGGTCGTGGTCTGGGACTTCATCGATCAGATCCTCGGTTGCGCCGGCCTGCCGCCGGTGAGGAAGACCATTTCACCGGGACTTGCCTACTTCGCGGGTTGCGTCTTGGAGGTGGTCTACAACGGGATCGGGATCAAGAGCGAGCCGCGCATGACCCGCTTCGTCGCGCGGGAATTGGCCACGGAGCACTGGTTTGACATCAGCGCGGCGAAGCGCGATCTGGGATACACGCCCAAGGTTTCGATGGAGGAGGGGGTGCGGCGGTTGCGCCAAGATCTGCAGAGGAAGTAGAAGAAAAAGGCGTGGCCACGTCGGCGCCCGTGTTCTATGAATATCGTGAAATGACGATTTCGAACACGAAGACCGCCAGCGCTGTTCTGGCCTTGGGGTTGGTCGCCACAATGTCGGCCAATGCGGCGACGGTCGATTTCAAGCGGGACATTGAGCCGATCTTTCAGCGGCATTGCCTGAAGTGCCACGACGCCCGGAAGAAGGGGGGGCTGCGCCTGAGCAATCGGCGGGAGGCCTTCATGCCGAGCGATTCGGGCGTCAGTGTCATTGTCGCGGGCAAGGCGGAGGAGAGTCTGCTGCTTCAGAAGGTCTTGGCGGACGATCCGAATGAACGGATGCCGAAGGAGGCTCCGGCTTTGAGCGAATCCGAAGTCGGCCTGCTGCGTTCGTGGATCGAACAGGGCGCCGACTGGCCGGCCGGCGCGAATGATCAGTTGCACTGGGCTTACGTGAAGCCGGAGCGGCCGGATCTGCCCAAGGTCGATTCCAACTGGCCGATCAATGGCGTCGATTACTTTGTTTACGACCGGTTGAGGGGCGAGGGCCTGAAGCCTTCGAAGCCGGCGGACAAGGCGCGGTTGTTGCGGCGGGTTTCGTTGGATCTCATCGGTCTGCCGCCGAGCATGGAGGAGTTGGACGCCTTCCTGGCGGACGATTCGGACAGCGCCTATGAGAAGGCGGTCGATCGGTTGCTGAAATCGCCGCGTTATGGCGAGCGTTGGGCGAGGCTATGGCTGGATGCGGCGCGTTATGCGGATTCCAACGGATTTCAGGCGGATCAATTGCGCGACAGTTGGGCCTACCGGGACTGGGTGATCAACGCGATGAACGCGGACATGCCCTTCGATCAGTTCACCATCGAGCAGATCGCCGGGGACCTGCTTCCGGATGCGACGATCGATCAGAAGATCGCGACGGGGTTTCATCGGACTCCGACCTGCAATGTGGAGGCGGGCGTGCATCCGGAGGAGAACCGGGTCAACCAGGTGATGGATCGGGTGACGACGACCGGCACGGTCTGGTTGGGCACGACCTTGGATTGCGCGAAGTGCCACAACCACAAGTACGACCCCTTCACGATGAAGGACTACTATCAGATCTTCGCCTACTTCAACAACACGCCGGTCGAAGTGCGGAATCCCAGCGGCAAGGGCGTGTCGTTTGATTTCTACGGGCCGAAGATGGACCTGCCGCTGCCGGAAAACGAACAGGCGAAGCTCGACGATCTGCGCGCCAAGTTGGCGGAGAAGGAAGCGGAGACCAAGACGGTCGCCAGGGAGGTCGTGGCGGAGCAGAAGACCTGGGAGGCGCGGATGCGGAAGGCGATGGAATCCACGCCTCAATGGGAAACGATGGAGATCGTTTCCTTTGAGAGCAGCGCGCCGGAGAAGCATGAGGTGTTGGAGGACGGGAGCCTGCTGCTGCCGGGGAAGAGTCCGGCCAATGCGGTCTACACCGTCCGGGCGAAGACCGACCTGCTCAAGGTGACCGCCATCAAGTTGGAGACGCTGACGCATGACAAGTTGCCGTCGAAGGGGCCGGGGCGGAATGAGTTGGCCGGCCGCCCCAATTTCGTGCTCCAGGAGTTGGAGGTTGCGCGGGCGATCGACGCCGGCAATGGCGAGACGCTGAAGAAACTTTCGCCGGTGAACCCGACCTCCGATTTCTTCCAGACCAACTTCAAGCCGGAGAAGCTGTTCGACGGGAAGAAGAAGGATCGTCAGAACGGCTGGGCGATCGCCGGCGAGTTCAGCAAGGATCATTGGGTGAGCTTCGGATTGGCCGAGCCGATCGAGGGCGAGGATGGGGCGGAACTGGTCTTCACCCTGACACAGAACTATGGCGGCGGGCGGACCATCGGGCGCATGCGTCTTTCCGCGATCGCCGGCGAGCCGGGGCAGTTCGATCTCACACCCGAGATCGCGGCGATCCTGAAGAAGGCGAAGCCGTCTCGGAAGGAGAAGAAGCAGTTGCGCGAGCATTTTGAGAAGAGTCATCCGAAGCTGACGAAGCTGCGCGCGGAGGCGGCGGCCCTGAAGAAGCAGGTCGAAGCCATCAAGCCGCCCACGACCTTGGTGATGGTGGAGATGGAGGAGCCGCGCAAGACGCATATCATGAAGCGCGGCGAGTATTTGAATCCCGGCCGCGAGGTGTCGCTGGGCACACCGGCGGTGTTGCATCCCTTGAGCGGCAACGCGCCGAAGAACCGGCTGGGCTTCGCGCAATGGCTGGTGGATCGGGAGAATCCGCTGGTGGCCCGCGTCACGGTGAATCGCTGGTGGGCCGAGATCATGGGGCGGGGAATCGTGGCGACCCTGGAGGACTTCGGCACGCAGTCCGAGCCGCCGACGCATCCCAGACTGCTCGATTGGCTGGCGGTGGAATTCATGGACAAGGGTTGGTCGATGAAGCGGCTGCACAAGACGATCGTGATGTCCGCGACCTATCGACAGTCCTCGCGCGTGACCGGGGATTTGTTGGAGCGCGATCCGGACAACCGGCTCTACGCGCGCGGGCCTCGTTTTCGCCTTTCGGCCGAACAGATTCGCGACAACGGTCTGGCGGTGGCCGGACTGCTTTCCACCAAGATGGGCGGCGAGCCGGTCATGCCGTATCAGCCTCCCGGCCTTTGGCGGCAGACCGGACGCAACGAGCCCAAGTGGATCGAGTCGCCGAATGAAGACCGATTCCGCCGCGGGATCTACATCGTCTATCGGCGCGCGGCTCCCTACCCGAGCATGGTGAACTTCGACGCCCCGGACCGCTCGTCCTGCGTGGTGAAGCGGCCGCGCACCAATACCCCCTTGCAGGCCCTGACGCTGCTGAACGATCCGGCCTACGTCGAAATGGCCCTGGCCCTGGCGTCGCGCATCATGAACGACCGCGACGGCATGACGGTGGAAGACCGCGTGCGTTACGGCATCCAGGTCTGTTTGTCGCGCGAGGCCAAGGAGGCGGAGGTCGTCGAACTGGCGAAGGTGTTTGAATCCGAGTTGAAGCTGTTTTCCAAGGACGCGGCGATGGTGAAGGAACTGATGGGCGGTTCCACCCGCTGGAAGCCGGCGAAAGGCGTGAATCAGGCCGAATTGGCCGCATGGTTCTCCGTCGCGAACATTTTGTTGAACCTGGATGAGACAGTGACGAAGGGGTGATATGAACGAAATCGAACAATCCCTGATGCAAACAGCCGCCCGGCGGCAGTTCTTTCAGACGGCGGGCATGGGCATGGGCGCGGCGGCGTTGACCTCGCTGCTGCGGCGTGATGCGGGAGCTGTTGAGGCGCCGGTGAATCCGATGCTGCCGAAGCGGTCCCATTTTCCCGCGAAGGCGAAGAACGTCATCTACATCCATCTGGTCGGCGCGCCGTCGCATCTGGATCTTTACGACTTCAAGCCGGATCTGCAGAAACGCAACGGGCAGTTGTGTCCGGATGAATTCTTCAAGGGCAAGCGGTTGGCCTTCATCCGCACGCAGCCGACCCTGATGGGGACGCCGAAGACGGAGCAGTTCCGCTTCAAGCAATGTGGGCAGTCCGGTTCTACGGTATCCAATCTGATGCCGAATTTGCAGGGCGTGGCGGACGAGATGTGCTTCATCCGCACATTGCACACGGATCACTTCAATCATGCGCCGGCGCAGATGTTCGCGCTGACCGGCTTCGGGCAGTTCGGCCGCCCGAGCATCGGATCATGGGTCGGCTACGGACTGGGCAGCGAGAACGAGAATCTGCCCGGTTTTGTCGTGATGAACACCGGCAGCGTGCTCGGCGCGGGCAACAGCGCCTGGGGCAGCGGCTTTCTGCCGACGGTTTACCAGGGCATCGAATTCCGCAGCCAGGGCGATCCGGTCCTGTTCCTTTCGAATCCCAAGGGCGTGGACGCCCCGCGTCGGCGCCGGATCGTCGATTCCATCAACCGGCTGAACAACACGCAGTTGGCGGACGTGGGCGACCCGGAGATCGCGACGCGGATCGCGCAGTATGAAATGGCCTTTCGCATGCAGACCTCCGTGCCGGAGTTGATGGACATCGGCTCGGAATCGAAGGAAGTGCATGAGATGTATGGCACGCAGCCCGGCAAGACGAGCTTTGCGAACAACTGCCTGCTGGCGCGACGCATGGTCGAGCGCGGCGTGCGCTTCGTGCAGTTGTTCGACCAGGGCTGGGATCATCACGGCGGGGTGTTCACGAATCTCCCGAAGAAGGCGAAGCAGGTGGACCAACCCATTGCCGCCCTGATCAAGGATCTGAAGGCGCGCGGACTGCTGGATGAAACGCTGATCGTCTGGAGCGCGGAGTTTGGCCGCACGCCGATGGCGCAGGGCTCAAATGGCGCGGGCGAGATGACCAAGGCCGGCCGCGACCACCACAAGGAGGCCTACACTGTCTGGATGGCCGGCGGCGGGACAAAGGGCGGGACGGTTTACGGGGCAACCGATGAGTTCGGCTACGCCCCGGTGGACAAGCCGGTCCACATGCACGACTTCAATGCCACCATCATGCACCTCCTCGGCATGGATCACGAACGCCTGACCTTCAAGTTCC
>JAYPGD010000252.1:0-8580 GCA_038126655.1 Verrucomicrobiales bacterium | reverse complement strand
GGATTGGAGCAGCTCATCAGGAAGGCGCTGCCGCCGTGATAGCGACCGGTTTCCAGAATCCCCTTGCGGGACAATGCGGCGAGATTAAAGAGATACTCTCCCTCCCATGGGCACAAACGAATGAATTCCTTGGGCAGTTCACTGGACCAGGGCAGCGTCCAAGGCCTTTGATTCTTCCGCTTGCGGGCCTTCAAAAGCTTTCGCATAGCCGTCAACGGCGGGCGCGAATGCCAGGCCAGGTTCTTCGTTCGGTAGGAGGCCGCGAATCGGTTGTAAAATTCTCGGTAGTTCATTCGATTGGTAAACGACATCCTGTTCGACCAGGCCCGGAAAATCAACGCTGGATGTCACCGCCAGCCGCCTTGATATCCCGAAATACCGCCGACCATTCCCGGTCGTTCCTGCCAAAGACCCGCGTGTTCGGATACCAGGGCGTCCGATCTTCCCGAACCGGCCACTGGCGGCGGAACCAGTCGTCGCGGATCAGTGATGTCGGGATGCCCATGGCGCCGGCGAGGTGCGCGCCGGTGTTGCTGATGGTCGCCACCGAGTCCAGCGCGCCCAACTGCGACGCGAAACGATCCATGTCCTTCATCTGGTCCACCGAATCGTCCACCACGAACCGTCCCGGCGCCGCCGCCTTCAGGATCTCCAGGTCGGCGTCAATGTCGCCGTACTGAATGCTGACAAAGACGGCCTCGGTCATCCGCAGGTAGTCCGCCCAGTCCTCCACGGATGGAAGATCCTTGCCGAAGTGCGAGCTCCACCAGGAGATCCCGATAAGCGGAAGATCGCGCCACCCGAGGTAACGCTTCCTTAGTTCGGCCGTTTCCTCGGGCGAGGACTTGAGCGGGAGAAACCGGCGGCCGATGTCCTCGGGCGTCGCGCCAAGAACGCGCTTCAAGGTCAGCGGGTTGGCAACCAGCGGGGACTCGTTCGGTTCCAATTCCGGCAAACCGGGATAGGCCACGACCTCAATATCCGGAATCGTCCGTTGAAACAGGGGGACGAGCCTCTTCTCGACCACCAGGCTGCAGCGCCCGGCTTTCGCGGCGGCTTCGGCCACATAGCCCGCCATGTTGAGTCCGATGGCCAATCCCTGCTTCTCGCTCTCCATGAACTTCACCAACAACGTCGCGTCCGCCAGATCCCCGATCGTCCATTCGCTCTCCGGCCGCTTCGCCGACCGCTCCGCCACCGCGACATGCCACTCAAGGGATTTCTCGTGTTCCCCGAGCCGCTCCGCCGAAAACGCCATCTCCGTGAGCAGTTTCAGATCTTTCGCCTTGAGCGCTGACATCGCGAGCGGCGTCAATCGACGATGCGCGTCCTCCCAGTCGCAGCACTCGACCGCCCGCCGAAACCCCTGGTAACTGAACGCCAGGCCGGGATGCAGCGCCCCCCGGCGAAGCTGACGCCGGAAATTCTTGAGCGGATCGGCGAGGTGGCGGCGATACCACTTCACCCAGTTCTTCGATGTCGATTGGAGGCCCATGTCGGAAAGCCCGGCATTCTCCCCGTTTGCCGCCCGTCGCTTCAAGCTCCAATGCCGATATTGCCAGGCGAGACCGCGCGCCCGCCAAGAGCGTTGCTCCATCCCTCGAAGCGGAATGATTTGACCGTCCTTCGCCCGGGCTCCTACCGTCGGCCCGACGCATGTCCTCAACCCCGCCCATTCCAACGCCGCCAAAAGACGCGCCCCTGCGTCTGCTTCTGGTGAAGCTGAAGCACATCGGCGACGCGTTGCTGCTGACGCCGACGGCAAACGCAATCCGGGCCAGGTATCCCAATGCCGAGATCTGGGCGGTCGTGCGCCGGGGGACCGAGGGCATCCTGGCCGGCTGCCCGGCAATCGACCGGCTGATCACCGTGACCCCGTTGGATTCCGGCGACCGGGGATTCTCAACCTTCTGGCGCGACCTGCGCGCCTGGCTGAAAATCCGACGCCGCCGCTTCGATTACGCCTTTGAACTGACAGACGGCGACCGCGGACGTTGGCTGGCCGGCCTGAGCGGAGCCCGCCATCGCTGCGTCAACACCTCACACTATCCCATCGGTTTCTTCTGGCGCCATTGCTTCAATCACACCTCCGACTCCGAATGGACCAAGGGGCACCGGGTTGAAAAGGACTTTCACGCCGTCGCCGACTTCCTGCCGCTCGAGCCGGAGATCCCGCCGCTCTGCTTCGCGGAGACGCAGGCGTCCGTGCCGGACTTCGCCAGGGATCTTGAAAACTACGCGGTCTTCCATCCCGGAACGCGTTGGATCAAGAAACGCTGGCCGAGACACTATTGGATCGAATTGGGCAAGGCCTTGTTGAAACGCGGGCATGGCATCGTGATCAGTTGCGGACCCGACGCGCAGGAGCGCGCCTTTGCCATGGACCTGGCGGACGCCCTCGGCGAGGACCGCGTGATCAACGTGGACGGTCGCTGCAGCTGGGCGGAACTGGCGGGGCTGCTCTATCGCGCCAGGCTGTTCTTCGGGGTCGATACCGCAGCCACGCACCTCGCGGCCGCCTGTCAGGTCCCGCTGGTCACCTTCTTCGCCTTCTCGGTGGTCAGCCAGTGGAGCCCCTGGAAGGCCCCCCACGAACTGCTCCACCTGGACCGGCCGCTCTTCAAGGACGGCGTCCGGATCATGCCGGCCGAGGAGGTCATGCTGAAACTCACGCCGGAAATGGCCCTCGCCGCCGCGGACCGGCTGCTCGCCGCCGCGGCCGACCAGCCGACCTGACGCCGCAACCCGGCTGTTGCGCCTGGCGACCTGTGCGGTTGTTTCGCGGCTCCGGACTCTGGTAACCTGCCCGGGTGAAACAACCATCGCCCGGAAGCCCGACGCCGATCCCCGCCTTGGCCCTCCTTGGATTCCTTTCCTTCTGCGGTCATTCCAACGCCCAACTGCCGCGCGTCGAATCGCTCGAAGCCCAGCCGCTTCAGTCCCAGGTCCTCCGGCTCCAGGACGCCCTCCGATACCTCGGCGCGCCGCTGCCGCCGTCGGCCCGTGAAACCCTGGAACAGGCGCAGGCCGCGACCGACAACGCCCGCGTCGTCAGCCTCATCCAAGACGCGCTGGATCCGCTCTGCGCGGCGACGGTCATCATTGGCAGGCAAGGCGCGACAACCGCGCGGGCCGCCGCGCGACCGGTCAACCTCCAGGAACAGGGCTGGCGCACGCACCTCATCAAGGTCCTCAATCGAGCTGAGCAACCGGCGTCACTCCAGGTCTCCAGCCCCAATGCCGGCCCCCTGCCCAACGCGCCGGCCGACCAGGTCGGGCAGCGCTGGCTGGATCTTCAACTCTACAACAGCCGCCCCCTCAAACCCCGCCTCAGCGGCCTGCCCCTCGAGTATCGCATCCTCCAGCTCTACAGCAGCGAACCCGGGCGAAAACAGGCGCGCCTCGATTTCAGCGTCGACGGAATCGGCGCCGAATCCAACGTCATCAAGCAATGGGACTTCGACGACGGCATGGACAATTGGTTCGTCCAACGACACATGGACGTGAAGGCCGTGGACGGCGCGCTCGTCGGGCAAACCACCGGCAACGATCCCTCCATCTCCGCGCTCGTCCGCGCTCCGGGCGGACGGATGGTCGTCCGCTTCAGCGCCAGGGCCGGCGCCGGATCCATGGGCCAGGTCTTCTGGTGGACCCGGGAAAAACCCCGCGCCGACGGTCAACGCCGCGTCAATTTCCTGCTTCATCGCAACGGCGGACAATGGAAGGAATACGAGGTCGACTTCCACGTCGCCGGTGAATTGAAGGGAATCCGCATCGACCTCGGCTCGAAGCCGACGGACATCGAACTCGACTGGGTGCAAATCTCCCGCCTCGATGCGACCGCCGAAGGCGCCGGACACTCCGCCTCCGTCAACGTCGACGTCAATGCGGTCGAGTCCCGCAAGGTCACGCTGCGCGTCCGCGACGAGAACGGCAAACCCTGCACCGCCGCGTTCGTCATCGAGGATGCAGACGGCCGCGTCTTTCCCGCCCAGGCCAAACGCCTCGCCCCGGACTTCTTCTTCCATCCCCAGATCTATCGCGCCGACGGCGAACAACTCCGCCTCCCCGACGGAGTCTACACCATCCGCTGTTCGCGCGGTCCGGAGTCCATACCCGAAGTCCGGAAGCTGACTGTCCAAGGCGCCGACACGGACTTCGCCTACCAGGTGAAACGCTGGATCGATCCCTCCAAGCGCAGCTGGTTCTCCGGCGACCATCACATCCATGCCGCCGGCTGCCGGCACTACGCGAACCCCACCGAAGGCGTGCTCGCCGAGGACATGGCGCGCCACATCCAGGGCGAGGACCTGAAGATCGGCGCCAACCTCACCTGGGGTCCGGGCTTCGACTACCAGAAGCAGTTCTTCACCGGGGAACTCGACAAGGCCTCGCGCTATCCCTACCTGCTGCGCTACGACGTCGAGGTTTCCGGCTTCGGCTCACACCGATCCGGCCACCTCTGCCTGCTTCGCCTCAGCGAACAGATCTATCCCGGCGGCGATTCCAAGGACCATTGGCCGACGCTCGGTTTGAACACCTTGAAATGGGCGAAGAAACAGGGAGCCATCACCGGCCCGGCGCATTCCGCCATAGGACTGGCTCCAACCCAACGACGTGTCCCCGGCGTCGACGGCCCCGACCGGCTTCCCAACTACTTCATCCCCCGCCACGACGGCATCGGCGCCAATGAATACATCGTCGACATCACCCACAACGTGCCCGGCCCGGATGGGAAGCCCGTTCCCGCCGTGGATTTCATCTCCACCATGGACACCGACCGCACCGCCGAATTCAACATGTGGTATCACACGCTCAACTGCGGCTTCCGTGTGCGCGCCAGCGGCGAGACGGACTTCCCCTGCATCAGCGGCGACCGCGTCGGCAAGGGGCGGGTCTACGTCAAGGTCGACGGACGACTCGACTACGACCAATGGTGCGAGGAGGTCCGCAATGGCCGCAGCTACGTCAGCGATGGCTTCAGTCACCTGATGGATTTCCGGGCCACAGGCGAAAGCTCCACCGTCGCCGTGGGCGAAAAGGGCGGCGAACTGCGACTGAGGAGCCCCGGCAAGATCAAACTTACCGCCGTCGCCGCCGCGCGTTTCGACGACGACCGACGCAACGCCGTGGTCGAGCTGATTGTCAATGGCTACCCCTGCGCAAAACGAACCATCCCCGCAAACGGCGAGGAGGCGAAACTCAGTTTCAACATGGACATCAACCGCAGCAGCTGGGTCGCCCTGCGCGTTTTCCCCTCGTCGCACACCAACCCCGTGTTTGTAATGGTTGGCGACGAGCCGATCCAATCCCGCCGCAGCGCCCGCTGGTTTCTTGAAAGCGTCGACCAACTCTGGTCGCAGAAGCAGGCGACCTACGACGCCGACGAACAAGAGGACGCCCGCCGCGCCTACGCCCACGCCAAGCGCGTCTACCAACAACTCGTCCGCAACGCGAAATACGACTGACCCATCGTAACGCAAGGCTTCGCAAATGCAGCGTCGGCTGTGTCAGCCGAATGGCAAAACCCTCATGCGACAGCCGTCTTCTGCGCTGACACAGCGCACGCTGCAACATGCCTTTGGGGATTTTCGAGACGGGCTCTTACACATCGGTTGTTTCACCATCGCCCGCAACGGCCCCCGCATCCGCCCCCGCCTTCGGAAGCCGCGTCCGCCAGACCGCAGCCAGAACGCTGCCGATCACCGAATGAAACACCGCCGAAATCGCGCACGGCGCCGCCACCAGGCAAACGCCCGTTTCCGGATTCGTGAAATGCTTTCGGGCCAGGACCGTGCCCAATCCCGAATTCTGCATCCCCACCTCGATGGACACCGTCCGCCGGACCAATTCCTCGTAGCCGAACAGCTTCGCAAAGAAATACCCAAGCAGGAACGCCGAGCCGTGCAGCATTGTGATCGCGACGAACAGCGCGCCCCCGTGTTCCTTGATGGAATCCGCGTTCGCCCCGATGATGTAGGCGCAGATCAGGGCAATCACGATCACCGACACCAGCGGCGCGACCGGCAGAACCGCCTTCACCAGTTTCGGCGTCAGATGATGCAGCGCCAACCCGGCGCCGACGGGAAGCAACACCACCTGCACCGTGCTCTTGAAAAGCCCCAGCGCGTCCACCGGGACAATCTGCCCCGCCAGCAGCTTCGTCAGCAAGGGCGTCAGCGCGATCGCGCCAAAGGTCGAACACATCGTCATCAGCAGCGACAGCGGCAGATTTGCCCGCGCGATGTAGGTCACCACATTCGACGCCGTCCCGCCCGGGCAGCAGGAGACCAGGATCAACCCCACCGCGAATTCCGTCGGCAGCTTCATGGCATGCGCGATCGTCCAGCCCAGGAACGGCATGATCAGAAACTGGCCGCAGAACCCCACCGCAATCGGCCGCGGCATTTCCAGAACCTTGCGGAAATCGTCGACGCTCAAGGTGATCCCCATCCCCAGCATGATCACCCCGAGCCCGGGAACGATGCAGGGCTTGAACCAATCGAACAGCGTCGGGTTCATCAGGGCCAGACCGCTGAAAACCACCACCCAGACAGGAAAGATGTTGGCCAGAAAATTGAGAATGCGAACCATGTGCGGCGAAAGTCTTACCGACGATGCGCCCGGCCGACAAAAAAGAAATCATGGCGACGCGGCTTTCGATGTGTGATCGAACGTGCGGGACGGGGGAGCATTCGGGCGGGGGCGGAGCGCGGTTGTGTCCCGTCCTCGGGACCAGTCGCAGCGCCTTGGGAATCAAATGCGCGTGCGGCGTGACCTGAACGTCGGCCCTCTGCTGCGCTGCTGCGGCTGGTCTCCGACACAACCGCGCTCCGTTCACGTTGCCTCATCCCCTTTTTCAACCAGCCCGGAGCAATGCGTGTGGCTGATTCCCGGTGGCGATCGTTGGTGCAACGCTCTATCGGAAAGCAGACGGGGCGCGGAATTCATTCCTCTTCAACCTCCGCTAACCCGAAGCTTGGGGAATCGCCGACGACTCTGATTTCATCCAGTGTTGAAGCGGAATGAATTCCGCGCTCCACCACCCACCTGCAATCGCACGTCGGGGCGCTCCCTGACCCACGCGACGATTGAACTGCCCCGGCATTGTGCTACCGTCCGTTGTCTTAATGACGATCGAAACGGAACCATCCGATGCCCGACAGCCCACGCATTGCGTGCTCTACGACAGCGAGTGCCCGTTGTGCACGTTCCAGATGCGCGTGCTGACCTGGCTGGACTGGTTCAACGTCGTCAGCCTGCTGCCGATTTCCAGCGACAAGGCGCGCGACGTGGCGCCGACCATCCGGCGCGAGGACCTGCTCGAGGCGATTCATTGTGTGACGCCGGCGGGCGACATCCACCGGGGCGCGCGCTGCATCCGGTTTGTGGGAATGCGGATGCCGCTGTTGATGCCGCTGGCCTTGATCCTCTGGTTTCCCGGCGTGATCTGGATCGCCGAAAAGGTCTACATGTGGATCAGCCGCAACCGCTACATCCTGAGTCGGATCTTCGGTTGCAAAGGCGCCTGCGCGGTGATGCCGGCGCGAAAACGCGACAACGAGGAAGGCCCGGCCGTGCCGCTCGAAGGCGATTCCAAAGCCGATGGAAAAGCCGCCTAAAATCGGGTTGACGCTGTCCGGGTCCGCCGCTAATTTCGCCGTCCGTTTTTTACGGATTCCAGCGTAGCTCAATGGTAGAGCGGGTGGCTGTTAACCACTAGGTTGTAGGTTCGAGTCCTACCGCTGGAGCCATTCTTCTAAGTTGCCTGATTGCAACGTCCCGTGGCTCCCGGTAATGCCAGAAAGCGCTGAATGGAGCACCAAATGGAGCACTAATCGCCTTTTTTGGCGAGATTTGGGCGAATTCGACCCGACTCCAGGATTACTCCCATACGCTTTCGGAGGAGGTCTGCCATCGTAACCCAAGCACCGGCAGACATGAAAGATCGATACTGGCTCACCCAACACCGCGGCGTCTTTTACGCCATGGATTCCGAAAGCAGGAAGAAGCAGAGCCTCCGCACGCGGAGCAAGTCTGAAGCGCGACGACTGCTCGCGGCCAAGAACGAAAGCGCCCGCCAACCTCAACTCAACCTCGCAATGGCGAAGACGTATCTGTCCGCTCACGATCCCCGGATGGCGGAACGGGTCTGGCTGGATGTCATGGATGAATTCTGCACCCACGGCAAACCCTCCAGCCAGGAGAGGAGTAAGCGGGCGATGCGGTCCAGGGATTTTGATCCGATCCGAAATCGCAAGCTGGTTGAAACCGCGGCCGACGATTTGCTCACGATCCTCAAGACCTGCGGGGCGGCGACGAACAACTACCTTCGGCGCGTCCATAATCTGGCGCTGGGGCTTGGATGGTTGTCGTGGCCCGTTCTCGCGCCGAAGCTGTGGCCGAAACCGACGCCTAAATCGAAGCGTGGAATCACTGCCGAGGAACACGAGAAACTGATCACGGCGACGAAGAATGACGAGTGGCGGTTCTTCTTTGAAGTTCTCTGGGAAACCGGAGCGTCCCAGTCTGACGCCGCCAACCTGAAGGCCGAGGACATCGACTGGGAAGACAAGCGAC
>JAYPGD010000251.1:0-8605 GCA_038126655.1 Verrucomicrobiales bacterium | reverse complement strand
CCCTACGTCGTCATGCAGATCAAGGCGGGCGGCATCCTTTCGCAACAGATGTTCCCCGGGGAGAATTCCTTCGAGATCGGCGCCATCGTGCTTTCGATCATCACCATGGTCTACATCATGATCGGCGGCATGCGCAGCGTGGCCTGGACGGATGTCGTGCAGGGCATCCTGCTGATGGGCGGGATGCTGATTGGAGGACTGGCCGTGGTCGCCGTGCTGGGCGGGCCGGGAGCGTTCTTCACCAAGGTCGCCGAACTGCCGCCCAAGTCGCTCTCCGTCCCCGGAACGAGCGGTTTCTGGAATCCGGAGATGCTGCTCACCGTGTGCCTCTTCGGCTCCATCGGTTCCTTGGTTCAACCCGCGCAATGGATGCGTTTCTACGCCGCCAAGTCCACCGGCACATTGCGGCAGAGCGCCCTGATTTTCGGCGTCATTCTGACCGCGTGCTTCCTCTTCGGCGTCATGTTGGTCGGCCTCGGCGGGCAGGTCCTGTATCCCCTGGTCGATGCGGCGGGCGAATACTACACCAACGCCGATGGAAAGCTGCTTCCCAACCCCCAGGTCGGCGATGCTCCCGGCGGATTCAATGACATCATGGTCGTGGTCTTGAAGGACCATCTACCCGCGTTGCTGGGCTCGTTCGGCGCTCTGGTGGCTTCCCTGATCATAGTCGCCATCATGGCCGCCGCGATGAGCACGGCCGACAGCAACCTTCACTCCATGAGCGCCGTGCTGACCCGCGACATCTACGATCGTTTTCTTCGTCCGAAGGCGAGCCAGAAAGAGCGCACCTGGGTCGGCCGCGGCATCATCTCCTTCGCGACGATCGTTTCGACAATCCTGGTCATCATCGCGCATCGCAGCGAAGTCGATCCCCTGGCCATGATCGCCACGCTGGGACTCTTCGCCATCGCCTTCTCATCGCAATTGCTCCCGGTGACCTTCGACATGCTCTACATCCGCAAGGGCACGAAGGAGGGCGCGGTCGCCGGCATGATCACCGGCCTGGCCATCGTCTTCTTCATCAGCCCCTTCATGTCGCTGGACCTGGGACAGGGCATCGCCGACATGCGCAAGGCCATGCTCGGCATGATTGACAAGGGCGCCTGGGGGCTGATCGGCAATGTGCTGGTCTTCTTCGTCGTCAGCAAATTCACCCGGCCCATCGACAAGGCGAAGATCGATGAGTTCGCCAAAGTCGCGGATGCGGACTGAATTCATCCGTGTTCAAACCTCCTCTCCCGTGAAAGCCATCGTCACCTGCGGGCCCAGTTATGAACCGATCGACGACGTTCGGCGGCTGACCAATTTCTCCACTGGCGAACTTGGCGTCCTGTTGGCCAACGCCCTGACCGATGCCGGCATCGAAACCGTCTGCCTCAAAGGCGAACAGGCGACCTGGCCGGGAGAATGCCGGGCGGCGCGGGTCATTTCCTTCACTACGAATGACGATCTCGTCGCCAAGCTGGAGGAATGCGCGAAGGAGGGCGATGTCGACGCGGTGTTCCACGCGGCGGCGCTGTGCGACTACAAGGTCGACGCCATTCGCGACGCTTCCGGGAATCAGACTGCCGACTCCAAGATCCCGACCGGCTCCGGCCCGTTGACCCTGAGCCTGACGCCCACAACCAAAGTCATCGCCAGACTTCGCCCCCTGTTTCCCGACGCCGCGCTGGTCGGTTGGAAATACGAACTGGTCGGCGGACGCGCCGACGCCATCGCCAAGGCCTTCGCTCAAATCGAAGGGAACCACGCCACCGCCTGCGTCGTGAACGGCGCCGCCTTCGGTGCCGTTTTCGGCCTCTGCGAGCCGCCGGATTCTGTCTCCGACTTCCCTGACAAACCGGCGCTTTGCGCCGGCCTGCTCGATTGGTTGAAGAAGCGATGAACCCGATTCTTCAACACGGATTCAATCTGCCGGATAAAATCCACGTACGTTGATTTTATCCGGCAGGTCGTTTTGCGGGGTGGGGCGCGGTTCTTTCCTTCCGTGTGTCCCGCGTATTCCGTATTTCCATCACACCCCCAACCGCAAGCCCATCTGCTCGCTGGTTCGTTCACTCAAGGATCTCACGCCGAGGCCGATCAGGCGCAGCGGTTGGGACACGAGGTTCTCCTTCTTCAACAGGTGCGCGCCCAGGCGGAAGATCGCATCGGCCGTGATGACGGCATCCTCCGTGGTCACCTGCCTCGTCAGGGTCGTGAAGTCCGAGTAGCGCACCTTCACCTGGATGGTGTGAGCGTTCAGTTCCTTGCGATCCAGTCGCTCCGCGATCTCCTTCGCCTGGTCCTTCAAGATCTTGGCGATGACCCGCTTGTCGCCGGTGTCCTTGAGGAAGGTGTGCTCTGCGCTGACGCTCTTGACGCCCTCGTCGGTCTCGACCGGCCGGTCGTCCTCGCCCCGCGCATAGTGCGCCAGGGCGACGCCGAAACTCCCCAACAGGGAGCGCAGGTTGCCCTTGTAGTCCTGCACGTCGCCGACCGTCCTCAGGCCCGCCTCCTTCAGCGCCTGCTCCGTCACCTTGCCCACCCCGTAGATGTCCCGGACGGAAATGGGTCGGAGAAACAACGCCTTGTCGCGCTCGGGGATCAGGGTGATGCCGTGCGGCTTGTTGAAGTCGCTGCCCAGCTTGGCGAGGAGTTTGTTGGCGGCGATGCCGATGCTCGTGGTCAGGTTGCGCTCCTCGCGGATGCGGGTCTGCAGTTGCTTCGCGAGAGGCACGGCCTGAAACAGTTTCGTGTCCGCCTCCGTGCCGCCGCGCATGAAGTAGCGCAGCCCCGCGCGATCCACGACCGCGGTCATGTCAAGGTAGGCCTCATCGACCGACATCTGTTCGATCACCGCGCCGGTTTCCGCCACGATCTTCATGATCTTGTGCGACTCGGCGCGATACTTGTCCATGGCCGGGCGGAGAAAGACGCCCTGCGGGCAAAGCCGGCCGGCGGTGGCGCTGGGCATGGCGGATCTGATGCCGAACTTCCGCGCCTCGTAGCTGGCCGCGCAGACCACGCCGCGTTGATTCGGCGGCGACCCCACGATCACCGGCCTCCCTTTCAACTCCGGATCGTCGCGCTGTTCCACCGACGCGTAAAAGGCGTCCATATCCAGGTGGAAGATGACACGGGACCGACCCATCGATCTGAAGAATGACCGATCCGGCATGCCGGAGGGAAGCCGGATTTTTCCGCAGCCGCAAAGAAGCCCAGGATGCGCGGAAGGGGCATTTCACCTGTCCGGCTTGTCGGCCTTGTTTCTGGTCGGGCCCCGATGGGAGGCTTCAGACAGCCGCGCCCAATCGGTCCCCCATGCGGGCGTAAAGCTCGCGCCGTTGCCCCGAATGTTCAACCAAATCCGAGTCCAGCCGGATGCGGTCCTTCTCGAAGAGCAGGATCGTCGAGGAGCCGCCGAACTTGAAGAAGCCCTTCTCGTCGCCCTTGGCCACCTCAGCATCCGCGGCGTAAGTGTATTCCATCGCCCCGACGCAGGTCGCTCCGATCTCCAGCATCAGGACTGTCCCGAAGCGTTTTGATTCGATCCGGCAGATCGCGCGCTTGTTCTCCGTGAAAATGCGGATGTTCTGCTTCAGCGCGATCGGGTTCACCGAGTAGAGCGGACCATTGATGATCCGTGGGGGGGAAGCCTTCCCCGCAACGGGAAAATGATAGCGATGGTAATCCACCGGGCACAGGCGCGAGAGTACCAACGCCCCTTCGCGATAGTTCTCCGCGAGCATCGCGTCGCCGATCAGTTCCGCGATGTCGAAGGTCTTCCCCTTGACGAAGATCCCGTCCATCCCGGCGATGTTCTGGAACCCAAGGTGCCGCCCGTCCGCGGGAAACACGGCGACATCATCGCCTCCGGCAATCGGCCGCGCTTCGGGCTTGAGGCGACGATAGAAGAATTCGTTGAAGGTCCGGTAGCTCTCCGGCGGATCGGAGTGTTCATCCACATTGATCCCATACTGCTCGATGAAGGGCGCGACCTTCTCACGACTTTTGGGGTTGTCCATCCGCCGGCCGTACCAGCGCGAGAAGAACCCGCGCTTCACAAAGCCGTGCAGCGACAGCTTCCCGAGCGGATTGGCATAGGTCCACTTCAGCCACTTGTCGCCGTAGACCGTCTCGGTTTCCACCTTGCCGGTGTGGCGGTTGAAAAACTGGATGGGGTCGTCAGACATGCGGCCTCCCCGGATGTGGACTCAGTGCGCCGTCGTAAGCTCCCCGGATTCGTCGGTCCGGATATCCCCACGGATGGCAAAGCCGACCCACGGATGAAGAAGAGGGAATCACGGTTTCAGCTTTCATCCGGAGATTCCTTGGCGCCCGGGGAAACCGCCAACAGGCACCAGCCGACGATGAGACTCACGCCCCCGATCGGCGTTATGGCGCCGAGCCATTTGATATTGGTCAGCGACAGCGCATACAGCGTGCCCGAGAAAATCACGATGCCGATGAGGAATGCCCGCCAGGCGCCACGATGAAGCGTCGGCCGGTCCGCAACCAACCACAGCATGATCGCGTGGACGAAGTGATAGAACACCGCCGTCTCCCAGGTTTCGACGCGGCCGTTCGCCTCCAGGGTCTTCTCCAATCCATGCGCGCCAAACGCGCCAAGGATCACGCCCAATGCCCCCACGCCGGCCGAGATTCGCAGCAGGGTCGTCCGGTCCATCAGTCCTTCTCCGGCTTCGGGCGCCACAGCACGAAGACATTGCCGACCATGCCAACCAAGGCGGCGTCGACCTTTTCGGCGATCTGCGGAGCCAGTGTCTTCTTCTCCGACTTGAACTCATCGAATTTGCCCTTCACCAGTTCATGGTCGGTCAGCGCGGCGTCGACGCTCTTGAGAAAGGCGTCGGTCATGCCGGCCTTGCCGAGTTTGACGAGGGGCTTGAGACGTTGCGCGCGGCCCTTGAGTTTTTTGCGCTCGGCGCTGGTGAGTTCAGGTTGCATGGGCCGGAAGTTCTAACGCAGGCGACACGGGCGAGAAAGCCAATTCCGGACGCCTGCCGGCTTCAAGGCGCCATGCGCTCAGGCGTCGCATTCTTCAACACGGAGCACACAGAGGGAAGGAGGACCACGGAGAAGGGAACTCGTGCCTCTGTGTCAAAGAGGAACCATCCGGACACCCCGCCGGCAAAGAGCGCCCGTCGGCTCACCGTCTATTCAGACTTTGCCTTCTCCCGCGACTCGATCGGTGGGCCGTCCACCCGGCCCGCAGCCCAGGAGTTCAATCCGTAAAGCGCGCGTTGCGCCTCGATGAAGTAATTCTGATCCAACGACGCGCGATGCGCCTTGAATGATGCGTCCCGCTTGGCCGCCCAGTCCGTCGAACGTCGCGCCCAGCCCTGCTTCACCATCTCAGCCAACAAGGCGTCGGCGATCTTCTGATGGCCCTCGATCGACGGATGAATGTGATCCACCAGTTGATCGCTCCCCAGGATCCGCATCCGGCTTTCCGATTCCAACAACGCATGCGCATCGATGAGCGGAATCTGCGCCTCTTGCGCCACCCGTTCCAAGGCTTCCTCCATGGGCGACAACATCCGCAAGGGACAGACGTCGTTCTCGCGCGCCTTGAGGAAGGCCGCCCGCGCCTTCGCCGGCTGGCCGAGCGCCTCGCGGCATTTGCCCAACTCATACCAGGTCAAAGCATGTCGGTCGTCGATGGCCAAGGCCTGTTCCAGCAGTTCGGCGGCGGCTGCCTGATCCTTGCGGAAATGGCTCTTCGCCTCGGTGGTCAGGTGTTCCCATTCCAGGATCGCATCGATCGAAAGCCCGTCCGCGTTCTGCGATTTGAAGGGCGGGCTGTCGCGAAGATTGGACGGCGGTTTGACCAATAGGACCCTCACGTCCGCGGCGCGCGCCAGGGAGATCATCGCGCGCAGGTTGTGCTCGTAATGTCGGACCACATCGGCCGTCCATTGGTCGTTCCGGTCGTAGACCTCCAACCCGCCGCGATAATCAAGCAGAGCCTCCACATCTTCCGCCATGACGTGACGATCGGTGGATGGCGGCTTGGTCTCCTTCCCGGTCGCCTTGAGCAGGGCCGCGCGGAACAGGGTATAGGTCCGCAAACGGGAAACGACATGATGCGACACGGCCAGCGGTTCCGGCATTTCCTTCAGGCGCTCGTAGGTCCGGTCTTCCAGAAACTCATTGTGCCCGGTGCAGATGACGAACAGGTCGGGTTTATACGCCAGACATTCCTCGACCATCGGGACCAGGCGGTAGCTCGCGTAGGAGATGCCGCCGCAGTTGATCGACTCCCAGTCGCGACCAGGATCCGCGGCCTTCAAGGTCAACTCCAACCAGGTCGTGAACGAAGTCTCCTTCGAATAGGGCCGGCCCTTCACGGTCGAGCCGCCAAAGCTGAAGATGCGGAAGGCGCCCCGTCCCTTCTCCGCCGGAAAGGAATCCGGCGAAAAGAATTTCTGCTTGGCCTTGGGGATCTCGTAACGCCCCGCCGCCTCGTTCAGAACGAACAGGGGATGTATCCGACTGAACCCGACAAAGGGGTCCTCGTAGTCCGCCGGCTTCCCCCAACCGAAGAGAATGCAGAGCAGTTCCGCGACGCCGAAGACGCCAAGCCCCAGCAAGACAAAGACAACGCGATAGAGGCGCAGTCGCAGCTGCCGTCCGGGCTCACTGTTCTCGCTTGATGCAGGGGCGGGCACGCCAGACGGTAGCCTAGGCTCAACCAGCGCGTCAAAGGCGGGAAACACGCGAAACGGGACCAAAGCCCAAGCATGGAATCCGGCGACCAGCGTTCGGAGTTCCGCGTTTACGCGGTTTCCCCTAAACAACCAATCACAGGCCGCTGAGCTCGAACGGGCCTGAAAGGTTGAACTGTTGCCCCCCTTGAGAAGTCAGGACTCCCGATGCAGTGCCTCGATTCCCAACGTTGAAATCCAGATTAAGATCCATGCCGTTGATGGGATCCCCGCCGGCGGAGGAGAGTCCGGTGATGGTCGCCTGCAGTCGCACCCGTCGCGATCGAAGCTTGTCCGGTCGAACGGTGAAATGGGTCACCGTGTAGCTCAAAATGAACAGGTTTCCCTGAACCTGACTCCAGGTGTAGGTGCCGTTGACCGCGGTCGAGAGATTGATCGTGAACACGCCGCCGATTGACGCGGGATCCAGCGTGATTCGATTGCCAACACCGACACTCACCTGCTGCGGTTCCGGATATTCCACCCGCGCCACCGAAAAGAACTTATGCTCGCTCCCCCCGGTGATCGCCGAAACATCCCGCGGCGTCTGCGTGGGCGGACTGGTGTAGAACTCGGTTCCCACAACCTGACTCCAGGTTGAGAAATCCCCGGTGTGGAAGACGTGGTATTCCGCCTCATCGCGCTTCTCGTAGTTCAGCTCAAATCCCGATTCCGTCTTGGCGATGGTGGGCTGCGCGTCTGAAACCGTCGGCAAACCTTGAGCGTTCACATCGAAGGCCTGAGCGTCCGCGCCATTCCGAGTGATGGTGACGCTGTCGATCACATCGCCTTGGCGGACCAGATTCACGACATCAAAGTCCGCCTGAGCCACGGTCTCGCCGAACACGCTGTGCTTGTCGTCGAGATGCGATGTCGCGGCCAGCGTGACGAAGAACTGGCTCCCATTGGTGTCCTCGCCGCTGTTGGCCATGGACAGGATGCCGGCCTTGGAATGCCGCAGGTCCGGATGAAACTCGTCGTGAAAGGCATAGCCGGGGCCGTCATTGCCCAAGCCATTGGGCGACCCGGCCTGGATGACGAAGGGCGACGGATCCAGCACCACGCGATGAAAGGTGATGCCGTCATAGAACGGCTTCTTCCGCGCGCCGCCGCGGCGGAAATCGACCCAGGCCCGCGAGCCTTCGGCAAGCCCCACAAAACTGGCCACCGTCCGCGGCGCCTTCTGGTATTCCAGCCTGCAGCTAAACTCCCCGACCGGCGCGCCGGCCCGACTGACAACAAACGTGGCGTAGATCCCGTCGGCTGTGGGAACGGCGGCGTGCCCCTGCGGAGACAGCGAGGCAAACAAGGCGGCGACGACGAGCGCCGGCATCAGAAAGGAACGGAACATGCGGATCATGTGGGAACAACTGCTTGAGAAAGGTCGGAGAAAGCCGGGGAATGCAGCGCAGATCGTGTCAACGCTCAGATGTGATCCGGGAAACCGGGAACCAGACCGGACGCCCCCAGTTGTCCCTCTGCGTTGAAGAATCTCACCTGACCCTCCTCGTTGCAGATCCAGACTTCGCGGGCGCCCTGGGTGAAGTAGAGATTCCGCTTCTCCTCCATTTCCGCCGGGTTGTTTGAAGGCGAAACCACTTCGACACAGATTTCCGGCGCCTCCGGATACGGCGTCGTCAGCGCGTGCCGGGCAATGAATCCGGCAGAAAGCCAGGCAACATCCGCAACTTTCGTGCCCTCGGGGGTGTCCACGGAACACTCCGTGATCACTTCGCCTTCGGTGAGCAGCTCCAACAGCTTCCCCGCAATCCGGGTCTGATCCCGCCCATGCCGATTCGAAGCCGGACACATGACAACCTGTCCATAGCGATTGAGCTCAATCTTGAAGGGCAAGTTCTGGAGCGTCGGCTCCTCGCATACTTCCTGCCAGT
>JAYPGD010000250.1:0-8758 GCA_038126655.1 Verrucomicrobiales bacterium | reverse complement strand
CGGGCTTTCGGACGACTGGACCTATCGGCGTTACAAGCCGGAAGGGCTGTGGGCGTTTCGGCCACTCAGGAAATCCCAAGCTCCAAGCTCCAAATCCCAAGACCCGATTGACGTCTTTGTTGATCGCAAGCTCAAGCAAACCGGCCTCAAGCCCGCGCCTCCCGCCGATCGCCGCACGTTGATCCGGCGGGCGACGTTCGACCTGACCGGCCTGCCGCCGACGCCGAAGCAGGTGGACGATTTCGTGAAGGATCCCGCGTCGGACAAGGAAGCTTTCGCGAAGGTGGTCGATCGTTTGCTGGAGAGCCCGCATTACGGCGAGCAGTGGGGGCGGCATTGGTTGGATGTCGTGCGTTATGCCGATTCGGCCGGCCTTGCCAACGACTATGATCGCGGCAGCGCCTGGCGTTATCGCGATTATGTGATCCGCGCGTTCAATGACGACAAACCCTACGACCAGTTCATTCGCGAGCAGATTGCCGGCGATGAGATTGATCCTTCTAATCCGGAGAATCTGGTAGCGGTCGGTTTCCTGCGCATGGGGCCTTGGGAGTTGACCGGGATGGAGGTGGCGGCGATCGCGCGGCAGAAGTTCCTGGACGATGCGGTGAACTCGGTGGGGCAGGCCTTTCTTGGTCAGATCCTCGCCTGCACAAAGTGCCACGACCACAAGTTCGATCCCATTCCCACGCGCGACTACTACCGGCTTTACGCGGCCTTCGCGACGACGCAGCAGGCGGATCGCGACGCGGCGTTCCTGGAATCGGAGAACCAGGGCGGCTTTGAAGAGAAGGCTTATCTGGAAAAGCGGCGGGGGTTCTTTCAGCGGATGCAGAAGGAGTTGAGCCGGAAGGAATACGAAGGCGCGAAGAAATGGTGCGAGGAGCGGGGATTGCCCTTCCATACGCGCAAGGAAGGAACTCAGAAGGGCATTCCGCCGGATCAACTGCCGCCCCGCAGGGTTGGATTCACGACTGAGGATTTTGGGTTGGAACGCATCAGCCGCAAGGGCGTTGCGCGCATCAATTGGGAGATGGATCGTTATCGCCCGATCGCGTTCTCGGTCTACACGGGCGCGACGCCGGACATCGAATCGGTCTACTCGCCGTTGCGGATGCCCGGGAACCCGATGAAGGACGGCAAGATCGAGAAGACGCATCTCCTGCGCACGGGCGACATTTTCGCCAAGGCGGACGAGGTGACGCCGGGGGCGCTCAGCGTGTTGGAAAACTTCAATCCGGCGTTGAAAGAGGCGGCGATCCCGGAGTCGCCGAAGGGGCGGCGCAAGGCCCCGGCCGACTGGGTTGCGCATCCGGAGAATGCGCTGACCCTGCGCGTGATCGTGAATCGCGTCTGGCAATGGCACTTCGGTCAGCCCATCGCCGCCAATCCCAACAACTTCGGCTCCAACGGCGGCCGGCCCAGTCATCCCGATCTGCTGGACTGGTTGGCGGCTTCCTTCCGCGACAACGGCTGGTCGTTCAAGAAACTGCACCGGCAGATCATGTTGTCCGAAGCGTATCGTCGGGACTCGACGCATCCCGATCCGAAGAACCTGAAGGAGAAGGATCCCAAGGGGCGGAGCTACGCGGCATTTTCGCCGCGGCGGTTGACTTCCGAGGAGTTGCGCGACGCGACGTTGTCGGCCAGCGGTGAACTGAACAGCGCGATCGGCGGCATTCCGAATCGCCCGGAGATGAATCTCGAAGCCGCGTTGCAGCCGCGCATGGTCATGGGGACCTTCGCCGCGTCGTGGCAGCCGAATCCGAAACCGGAGCAACGGCATCGACGGTCCGTCTATGCCCTGAAGATTCGCGGGCTGCGCGATCCGTTCATGGAGGTGTTCAACGAGCCGAACCCCGATCTGTCCTGCGAGGCGCGCGAGGCGTCATCGGTCACGCCGCAGGTGTTCAGCCTGTTCAATAGCCAGATCTCGCTGGATCGCGCGGTGGCCTTTGCCAGCCGGTTGCAGAAGGAGGCGAAGAATCGGCGACATGCGGTGACGCGCGCCTTTCGGTTGGTTTACGGCCGGGCCCCGGCCAAGGCGGAATTGCAGGCCTGTCTCGATCACTGGACGGCGATGACCAGGCGGCATGAGAAGCTGACCGTGCCGAAGCCGGATTATCCGACCGTGGTTGAGCGCGACGCCGTTGAGGAAAACACCGGCGAGCGGTTCAGTTTCACCGAGAAACTGGAGATGTATGAGGACTTCGCGCCGGACAAGAAACTGGCGGACGTCGATCCCGAGACGCGCGGCCTGGCCGAACTCTGCCTCGTGTTGTTCAACTCGAATGAGTTCGTCTACATTTATTGAGACGCCGCGAATGTCATGAAGTTTGAGTTAAAGAACATGAGGTGTAGAGGAGCGTCGATTCGTGGCCTGAAGGCCCACCGGCACAGAGCCCAGGTCTTCAGACCTGGGTTTGGAGCCACAAGAATGGCAGCGGCCTGTAAGGTCGCGCGCGTTTTCTTTTGTAAGCGTTGCGCGCGGACTTTCAGCCCGCCTCGTGCGTGGGGACGTCACCTAGGCCTGAAGGCTTGGGCTTTGCGCGGCCGGGCTTTCAGCCCGAACTGCAGTTGAAGATCATGAAACAGAAGAATCGATTTCCCTGCGCCGGCGTTCGCGCTCTATGGGCTCCGACGCGTCGTGATTTTGTCTATGGCCTGGGCGCAAGCCTGGGCAGCGTGGCCCTGACGAGCCTGCTGGCGGACGAGGCAGAGAGAGACGGCCGCGCCGATCCCATGGCGCCGAAGGATGGACATCTTCCCGCCAAGGCGAAGCGCTGCATCTTCCTGATGATGGAGGGCGGCCCGAGCCACATCGACACCTTCGATCCCAAGCCGAAGCTGAAGGACCTGCATCTGAAGGAATTCGAGCGCAGCGGCGAGATGAAGTCCGCGATGGAGAGCGGCAAGCGCTACTACGTGCAAAGTCCGTTTGAATTCATCAAGGCCGGGCAGAGCGGCGCGGACATGGGCGGCAACTGGGAGCATCTCAAAAAGGTCGCCGACGAGATGTGCTTCTATCGCGGCTGTCAGGTGGATTCGGTGAACCACCCGACCGCGCTTTACCAGATGAACACCGGCAATCGCTTCCCCGGCGATCCGGGAATCGGAGCCTGGGTGAACTACGGTCTCGGAACCATGAACCAGGACCTGCCCGGTTTCATGGTCCTGCCGGACCGTGCGTTTCCGCAGGGCGGGGCGGCGAACTGGGGCAACGGCTACCTGCCGCCGATTTACCAGGGCACGACGCTGCGGCCCAAGGGTTCGCCCATTCTCGACCTGCAGCCGCCCAAGGGCATCACGCGCGAACATCAACGCGCGAATCTTGACCTGCTCGCGAAGCTGAACGAACGCCACCAGAAGGAGAAGGCCTGGCACGACGATCTCGCGACGCGCATGGAGAACTATGAACTGGCCTTCCGCATGCAGGCGCAGGTGCCGGACATCCTGGACATCTCGAAGGAAGACCAACGCACGCGCGATCTCTACGGCGTGGGCAAGGAGCCGACCGACGCCTTCGGCCGCAATTGCCTCATGGCGCGGCGACTCGTGGAGAAGGGTGTGCGCTTCGTGCAGTGCTACAACGGGACCTGGGATTCACACGACTTCATCGAACGCGCGCACGGCTCGTTGATCAAACAGGTGGACCAACCCATCGCCGCGTTGATCCAGGACCTGAAGGAGCGGGGGCTGCTGGAGGAGACGCTGATTGTCTGGTGCGGTGAATTCGGCCGGTCGCCCGACAACGGCGTGCGCGGCGGCGGCGTCGCCTACGGGCGCGACCACAACGCCAAGGCCATGACGATCTGGTTCGCGGGCGGCGGTTGCAAGGCCGGTCACACCATCGGCGCGACCGATGAAACCGGGGCCGAGGCGGTGCACAAGAAGCGCCATGTCCGCGACCTGCACATCACGTTGCTGAAGCTCCTGGGGCTGGATGACAATAAGCTCATCTACTTCGCCGGCGGACGCTTCAAGCAACTGTCCCAGATCGGCGGGCAGGCGATTGATGAGTTGATCGGGTGAGGGATTCAGTCAGTTATCCCGTTCTCCCTTTGCCCCGGAGCCGAGTTTCTTTCGCAGCGTCTGGGTGAGCAGGGTGGCAACGACGAGGAGGCAGACGCCGGCGATGGCCAGTCCGGCCTTGCCTTCGAAGAGGGCGCCGCCGGAGACCACGAAGCCGAAGGTCCAGACGATCTGCGCCAGCAGCGAGACCATGAAGTAGATACGGAAGGGGACTTCGGCGATGCCGAGGATGTAGTTCTGCAGGAAGAACGGCAGGCCCGGAGTGATGCGAAACACAATGGTGAAACGCCGCACGTGATGGTCCGGCAGTTTGGGGATCTCGACATCGAAGTTGCGGATGAGACGGACGACCAAGCTGCGCGCCGGGTAGCGGGCGATCCAGTAGGTCAGGCTGAAATTGAGGACAATGGCGGACAGGGCGAGGACTCCGGCGACGAACAGGCCGAAGCGCTCTCCGTAGACGACGCCTGCGGCGAGCAAGAGCACGCTCACCGGAAAAGGCCCCGCCGGGAGGATCACAATTGCCAGGAAAATCATGGCCGGCCGTTCCTCCAGCCAGTCGACGGTGACTTCGACCCATTCCTTGATGGCGGCGGGGGTGACGCCGAGTTTCCAGGCGACGAAGATCGCGATCGCGCCCAGCGCAATCAGAATCGCGATGGCGGCGGGGAAGCGGGGGTGTTTGACAATGGCTTTCACGTCCAAAGCCTGGGAGGAGCGCAGGGGCGAAGCGGGCAATCAGCGCGTTGGCCGCATCATTTCTTCCCGCCCTTTTTCTTTCCCCGGCGCGGTTTGCGGTTGGGGTTGCGGTTGCCTTCCGGGTCTTGTTCGGGGACGCGGTAATGCCTGCGCAGTCGGTCGAGTTCGCCTGTCAGATGTTTCTGTACCCGGGCGAACTTCGGATCGTTGTAACGGCTGTGCAATTCGTTGGGGTCGTTGGCAAGATCGAACAGTTCCCATTCGCCGACCTCATAGAAATGGATGAGCTTGTGTTGGCCGGTGGTGACGCCGTAGTGCCGCGGCACGGAGTGACCGCCGCCGAGTCCCTCGTAGTAGTGGTAGTAGAACGACTTGCGCCAATCGGTGGGAGCCTTGCCCTGCGCCTTGAAGATGGGGACGAGGCTGGAGCCCTGCATGTCGGCCGGGACCTTGACGCCCGCGACATCGAGGAAGGTCTCGGCGAAATCGAGATTGGAGACAAGGGCGTCGCTGACGCCGCCGGGCTTGATCACGCCGGGCCAACGGACGAGGAGCGGCGTCTTCAGGGATTCCTCGTACATCCAACGCTTGTCGAACCATCCGTGCTCGCCCAGATACCAGCCTTGGTCGCTGGAATACATGACGACGGTGTTGTCCGCCAAACCGGCCTCATCGAGGTGGGCCAACACCCGTTGAATATCGTCATCGACGGCCTTCACGCAGCGGAGATAGTCCTTCACGTAGCGTTGGTATTTCCATTTCAACAGGGCGTCGCCCTCGAGGTTCGCTTCGTGGAAGGCCTTGTTCTTGGGGTCGTAGGCGGCGTCCCAGAGTTTCTTCTGCGCCGGAGTGAGGTTGTTCGGGGCCTGGAGTTTGAGGTCGCGGACGTTCAGGTGGTTGGCGACCTCCATCTTCTGATAGGTGGCCGCCTTGCTGCGGCCGAGGTAGTCGTCGCGCAGGGTTTCCGGTTCGGGGATTTCGACGTCGTCGTACATCGTCAGGTAGTTGGGGCCGGGCTGCCAGTTGCGGTGCGGGGCCTTGTGCTGATACATCAGCATGAAGGGCTTGTCCGTGTCCCGTTGTTCGCGCAGCCAGGTCAGGGCCTTGTCCGTGATGATGTGGGTCGTGTAGCCGGTGTGCGCCTTGGTGACGGGGGCGCCATCGGGGCCGGCGGTGATCATCGGCGGGTTGTAGTAGGGACCCTGGCCTTTCAAGACGTCGTAGTAGTCGAAACCCTGCGGTGTGCTGCCGAGGTGCCATTTGCCGACGATCGCGGTCTGATAGCCGGCTTTCTGAAGGAGCTTCGGAAAGGTCTGTTGATTGCCGTTGAACCAGTTGCCGTTGCGGAGGAATCCGTTCAGGTGGCTGTATTTGCCGGTTTGGATCACCGCGCGACTGGGGCCGCAGATGGAATTGCTGACGTAGCACTTCCGGAATTTCATGCCCTCGTTGGCGATGCGGTCCATGCCGGGCGTCCGGATGCGGTCGGAGCGATAGGCGCTCAGGGCCTGCTCGCAGTGATCGTCGGTGAAAATGAAGAGAATATTCGGGCGGCCCTTGGCGGCGGAGGCGGCGAGGGGGAGCGCGGCGCTGAACAGCAGGGCGAGGAGGCTTTTCGGGAATCTCATGGCGACGCTGGGTTTAACGGATTTTCCTCCGCGCTTCAATGGATTACCGAGGCGGGCGGTTCCGACGCCAATTGCGCTCTCGGAGCTTGCGGCGCAGGCGTTCCTGCCTGGTGATGTGGAACAGGCGGTGAGACGCCGCCGGAACCCGCAGCCAGGACGGGAGGGCTACAGTTCCAGTCGCCAGGTCAGGCCGCCATGGATGTTGAAAGTCGGCGCGGGTTCGAAGTAACGACCGCCAAAGGCGTTCAGGCGGGTCTGCCCGGTGTAGCGCTGATTCAACAGGTTGTTCAAACCGAGGAACGGCGTGAGGCGGCTGCGGCCGATCTGCCATGCGTAGCCCACGCGGGCATTCATGGAGGTGTAGGAGTCGTTCTTGGCGGTGTTCGCGTCGTTGAGTTCGAACTGGTCGACAAACTGGAGATCTAGGCTGCTGAAGAAGCCGCCCTCTGTCCGCCAGGTCAGTTCGGTGAACAGTTGGTGGGCGGGAATGCCGGGTTCGCGATTGCCGCTGAAGGCCCCGCCGGCGGTGACGTAATTCCGATAGTGAGCGTCCATGGCCGTGTAGGACGCGCGCCAATCGATTCCAGGCGCGAGGTTCAGATCCAGGCTGAGTTCGACGCCCTTGCGCTCCGACCTTCCCGCGTTGCGGAAGAAATCGCGTCCGCTGGGGCTGGTGAAGGGGATCAATTCGTCATCGATCTTCAACAGGAACAAGGCGGCCTCAATGCTGAGGCGCGAGATCGGTTGGCTGCGCGCTCCAATCTCGTAGTTGACCGCAGTCTGCGGATTCAATGCGGGATTGAATCCGCCGCCGCCGGTCGGACTGGCAAACTCGGTGGTGGTCGGCGTCTGGAAGGAGGAGGAAAGGGCGGCGTAGAACTGGAGATTGGTCTGCGCTTCAAACGTGATTCCGCCCGACCAGCTGAACTGATCCAGCGCGCGGACGCCCGAGTCGTCGCCGTCGATGAGGAACCGGTCCTTCGCCTCGAAGCGGACGTTGTCGTAGCGCGCGCCGGCGATGAGTCCGATCCGGTCGCTGGGGCGATACTCATTGCGCAGGAAAGGTCCCACGCTGCGGACGGATTCCTCCTGATCCAGACCGAGCGCGCCCTTGGCGCCCGTGACATTGGCGTAGCGCTGGCGGTCATCGTCCTGGAATTCGGCGTCGACGCCGGCGACCAATTGGTTGGAGCCGCGGCCCAGTTCGGTGTTGGCGACATACTTCACGCCTCCGCCCAGACCCAGCCGGTCAAACTGGACGATCCCGTCGCCGGCGACCGGTATGATGGGCAGTTTCGTAAAGAAGTCCCGAAAGAGCGAATACTGCGTCAGCGTGAGTTCGTGACCGTTGGCGAGTTCGTTCCGATAAACCAAACCAAGCCGGCCCTGGCTGACCTGCTCGCCGGCGTCCAGCGCCACATTGCGGGCGCGGGCCTGGCGGCGGTTGGCGTCCATCTCAGCCCGCGTCAGTCCTCCGGCATCCTGCGCCCATGGAGAATCGGCGTAGTTGAAGGCCATTGTCAGTTCGGAGCGCTCGTTGATGTTGTAGCGCAGTTTGCCGCCGACGAAGCGGTGTTCCACTTCGCTGTGCGCGCGATAACCGTCCATTCCGGTCCAGCTTCCGTTCAGGCGGTAGTCGATGGAATCGATCGCGCCGCTTGTGCGAAGGTTGTATTTGTGGAGGCCGAAGGAGCCGCCCATCAGGCGTGTTTCAGCGAAGGGCGGTCCGGAGCCGTCGTCTGTCAGCACGTTGATCACGCCGCCGGAGGCATTGCCGTATAGCGCCGAAGAGGCTCCCCGCAGGACTTCGATTCGTCGCGCCGAATTGAAGTCGAGATTGTCCAGTTGGGTCTGCCCGTCGGGCGAACTCTCGGGAATGCCGTCGACCAGCAGCTTGACCTCCCGCACGCCGAAGGCTGACCGGGTTCCGAACCCGCGGATGGCGACGCGTTGGTCCTGCGCAAAGTTGAAGCTGTTCTGGACGAAGACGCCGGGGACGCGTCGCAGCGCCTCGTCGATGGTCAGCGTCGGTTCCAGGTCGCGGCGCCGCGACCAGTCAATTGTGGAAATGGCCGCGGCCGACGCGGAGTTGGCGGACGCCGTTCGCGACGCGGTGACAACGATTTCGTCGAGGACTACGATGTGGTCGGGAGAGGCGTTTGTTTGCGGGGCCGCATCTGTGGAGACCAAGGCTCCGGCGCACAGCAGGACGAGGGTGAACATTCGTCCAATCATCAGCGCGGCTCGTATTGAAAGTCGTGGGGGCAAGCGACGATCATTCCGGTTCACGAGGTGCGGTGACAAGCGCGCAATTGGCGCGAAACCTCAGGGCTTCGCATTAGTCAACAATCGCAACAGCTTCACCGATGCAGCGTCGGCTGTGTCAGCCGAAAGGCGGA
>JAYPGD010000249.1:0-8770 GCA_038126655.1 Verrucomicrobiales bacterium | reverse complement strand
TTTCCTGCTGACACTGTGCAGCCTTTCCGCCTGCCTTGGCGTCGTCTACCTCGCCGCGGAACGAAACATAGGGACGGTTGAGCAGCCGACTCCCGCTTCCGCTGCGCCGCTCCCCGAACCGTCCGAAACGCCTGCCCGGGAACTGGAATCGAAGGTCGAGGAACTCACACGCAATCTGAAACGGACAACCACGCAACTCGATGAGGCGATGGCCCGCCTTTCGGAAAACGACGGTGAAGCCCGCGAAGCCGCCGCCTTGGCGGAAGCCATGACGCAGACGCCCGCTCCACGATTGGTCACTCTGGACTCCGACGAACGCCAGGTCCCCCACTTTGACGAACTTCCCGCGCCATCCGGACAATCGCTTGCCACCGACGTCCGCTACCACGGGATCTACGGTCGTCGTCTGGTTTTCCGCGACGTTGACAACCGGCCCAGGGCATTCGACGTGGAAGAGGTTCATCCCGGTGTCCTCGGCCATCTGGGAATCGATTTGAATGACGCGACCGAAGCCGGACGCCGGGGGGAGGAAAGACGTCGCGCCCGGGCTGAAGCTGCGGCCCAACGCCGCGCGGAACGCGCCCAGGCCTTGGCCGCCGAACAGGCCCGCCAGAATCAGGCCGCCCCGTTCGCCGACGCTTCCATGGCCGCGCCGACAACCCAGACCACCCACATCACGATCAATCAGCCGGCGCCGGCGCAACCGGTCTACACCACGCCGGTCTATCAGTATCAGTATTGGAACTACCCGGTCCGCCGGACGCCCGTCCGCCGCAATAACGTCCTCGGGCCAACCTCCGGCTTCCATTTCAACGTCGGCCCGGTCTCCGCAAGCGTGGCGCCAACCGCCAACTGGGTGGGGTCAGACGCCGCGCGCTTCCCCTACAATCAGGGCTTCCGCTTCAACCAGACCGGCCCCTATACGACGATCCCCCGTTGAGCTTCCGGCTGAAAACTGCCAGCCTCAACAAACCCAGGGCAGGAAACTGTCCGGCCGCCGTCGAGGCGTTTTCAGCACGAGGTCATGGCCAAACATCGAGATCCATTCCTTCACCTCCGTCGGCGCGCCGGCAACCTGCCCGTCGATCGTCGCCAGCCCGGATCTGTCCCGCATCAGGCGCATCGCCCCGAAGCGGGCCACCTGTTTCAATCGTTCATGAGCGCTTTTCATGGCTTTGTCTGCTTTATTCATCGGCGCCATTCAACGCCACTTGATTGGACATTGGCGGTCCAACCCAAAAAATCTTGCGCAAGAAAGCGGCTTTCTTTCACAAGAAATCCTTGAATTGCGCAACTTGGAGCCTATTTTCACCGGTATGAAGCTCCACCAGAAGATTGGCGTGGCCTTGATGGCGATCCCCGTTTTGCTGGGAATCGCCCTTCAAAAGAGCGCCGCGCTTTTGTATCGGCCGGAAACCCTGACCAATCTGGAGATCATCCCTCCGCCCCCGGACCTCACGCTGGTAGTGGCCCTGCTGTCCACAAACTGGCTCCTGGCGGCCCCTCTCGCATTGTTGTTCGTCATCGGCATCGCCTACATCAGCCTGCCCGAACGATTCGGCATCGACACGCCGCAACTCGTCGAGATCAGGCATCTCAATCCTTCCTCGTAACACGACGACCGGGGCTTGGCCGATTTCTTCGAGGGCTTCGATCCGATGCAGGAACACATCGACGTCGAGGGCAGGATCACCCAGATCCTCGCAGGGACCATGTTCCGGGTCGAACTCGACAACGGGCACCAACTGCTCGCCCATATCTCCGGTCAGATGCGCCAAAGCTTCATCCGCCTCAAGGTGGATGACCGCGTCCAACTGGAACTCTCCCCCGGCGATCTCAACAAGGGCCGCATCACGGAGCGCCTCCCCCAGGACGCACACAGCGGCGAGGGAATCTGAACCTCCTCGAAAAAGCGCTTGCTTCGCGGATTTGAAGACCCTAAAAACACGCCCCTTCGATTCTTATCGAATTCGTGTGGCAGAGTAGCTCAGTTGGTTAGAGCAGGGGACTCATAAGCCCAAGGTCGGCGGTTCGAATCCGCCCTCTGCCACCATTTTTTCCCCGCTCGCGCGCCGGCGCTGGTTTTTGGCGGGACCGTCCGCCCCCGTTCGCCTTGCGCGTTGATAATCAGGCAATTAAGCGGCTCCTCGCCAGGGTGAATTGGCTTGACCTCCCCTGCCCTCATCCCTTTATTGGTCGCTCGTGATTCCAAGCATTCATGTTCACACAAGTTAAAGGCCTCTTTTCCAACGATATTGGAATAGATCTGGGCACTGCGAACTCGCTTGTGTTCGTTCGCGATCAAGGCATCGTGCTCCGGGAACCTTCCGTTGTCGCCATCCAAGCCGGAACCACCAATGTCCTCGCCGTAGGCGAGGAGGCCAAGCGGATGCTCGGCCGCACTCCGGGAAACATTGTCGCCATCCGCCCCATGAAGGACGGCGTCATTGCGGACTTCGAAATCACCGAGTCCATGTTGCGACACTTCATCCAGAAGGTTCACCACCGCAAACTCATCGCGCCACGCGTCGTCGTGGCCGTCCCCTCCGGCATCACGGAGGTGGAAAAGCGCGCGGTGAAGGATTCGGCGACCCATGCCGGCGCGCGCGAGGTCTACCTGATCGAACAACCCATGGCCTCAGCCATCGGAACCGGCCTGCCGGTGCATGAACCCGCTGGAAACATGATCGTGGATATTGGCGGGGGGACCTGTGAGATAGCCATCATCTCCCTCGCCGGAATCGTTTTCAGCCGCAGCCTGAGGGTCGGCGGCGACGAATTCGATGAAACGATCATCGGGCACATGAAGCGCGCCCACAACCTGATGATTGGCGAACGCATGGCGGAAGAAATCAAAGTCCGCGTCGGATCCGCATATCCTCTGGAACAGGAATTGACCTTGGAGGTCAAAGGCCGCGATTTGAGCGCCGGCCTCCCAAGGACGATTACAGTGCGTTCAGAAGAAATCCGTGAATGTCTCAAAGAGCCATTGACGAGCATATTGGAGTCCATCCGTATCACCCTCGAACGCTGCCCCCCCGAACTCTCGGCGGACCTCGTCGACCGCGGCATCGTCGTCGCCGGCGGCGGCGCCCTGCTCCGGGGCATCGATCGACTGATCGCGGAAGAGACCGGTCTGCCGGTTCATATTGCCGACGATCCGTTGACGGCCGTCGCCGAAGGCACCGGCCGTGTTCTCTACGAACTCCAGTTCCTCAAGTCCGTGGCCTCCTCCAGCACCACCTGATGATGCGCGCTGGCGGGACAGATCCAACATGCGTTCGCTCCGGTCGCCCCGGAGTGATCGATGTTTAAGAAACCGCAATACTTGGCAATTCTGTTGACGCTGGTCTTGGCCGGGATCCTTCTCAGCCTGCCCGCTCGACGCAAGAGCCAGCTCAAACGCTGGATCGGCACGGTGTTCGTTGTCGGATTCGGTGCTTCCAAGGCGGCCGACGCCGCCGCCGACAAGGCCCGCGTGACGGTCACTCCCCGCAAGGTGCTCGGCAAACAACTCGCCGACCTCCAGGAGGAGAACCAACGCCTCCGCCTCCAACTCAAACAGGCCGGGGTCATCGCCCGCGAAAACGACCGCCTGCGCGCCGCCCTGAACTGGAAGAAACAGACCCGCTGGGAGGTCTCCCTCGCCCGGGTGATTGGACGGGACCCCTCCAATTGGCGCCAGGTGATCCTCATCGACCGCGGCGCCCGCGACGGCGTCACTGAAAACATGCCGATCGTGGCCAATGAAGGCCTTGTCGGCCGGGTCTCCTCCGTCGGCATGACCCGTTCCCAGGTCGTGCTGATCGGCGACCCCAAGTGCAAGGTCGGCGCCATGATCGAATCCACCGGCGAAGCCGGCGTCGTCGAGCCCGGAAAATCCGGAACCCTCGGCCGCGACATCGTGGCCCTGAACTACATTGCCGGCGACAGCGAGCTCAAACCCGGCGACCGCGTGCTCACCAGCGGCCTCGGAACGGTCTTCCCCAAGGGAATCCCCGTCGGGACCGTCATCCACGCCCGCACCCTCGACTACGGCCTCACCAAGGACGCCCGCGTCAAACTCCACGTCAATCTCAACCGCCTCGAGCATGTCTGGGTGCTCACCAACTGACGCCATGAGCCGCATCAACCTCATCGTCGTCTTGATGGCCGCGTTCTTCTGCGTCTACGTGCAGACCGCCTTTCAGGGGCTCCGAAACATCCTTCACGCCCAGTTCGATCTGCTGCCCGCGTTGATGGCCTATGTCGCCCTGAGCGCCGACCTCGTCGCGGTCGCCGCGCTCGCCATCGTCGGCGGCGTCCTGTTCGACACGCTTTCCGCCAATCCACTGGGCGTCAGCATCCTGCCGCTGTTCTTCATCGGAGTCTTCCTCCAGCTCCGCCATGACCTGATCCTGCGCGACATGGCCTACGCCCAGTTCATCGTCGGTTGCTGCGTCTCCGCCTCCATGCCCCTGCTGACGCTGGCCGGCCTCTGGGCGCTCGGTGAACGCCCCATCGTGGGACTCGAAACCCTCTGGCAATGGCTGGTCATGGCCTTGATCGGCGGCCTCGCCACGCCCTGCTTCTTCCAGCTTTTTGACCGCCTCGAACTGGCCCTGAATTACTCCACGGCGCCGGCTTACAACGAATCCATGGCCCGACGCGACCGGGAGATCAAACGCGGCCGGGGATACTGAACAGACCATGCTGATCTTCGACCAACTCAAGAAAAGCGAACCGCAGTTGCGGGTCTTCTCGCTGTTGGTCCTGGCCGGACTTTCCACCCTCATGGCCGGCCTCTGGCATGTGCAGGTGATTTCCGCCAAACAATATCAGGCAAACCTCGACAGCCAGTCCTATCGCACCGTCCGCGTCCCCGCCGTGCGCGGCCAGATCTTCGACCGCAACGGCCGCGTCCTAGCCGCCAACCGCGCCGGCTTCGCAGTCAATGTCTACCTCGACGACCTCCGTCACCTGTTCCGACCGGAGTTCGAGCGGCTGCGCGTCGAACGCGAACAGGAATTGGGCCGGAAGCTCACCCGCGCCGAACGCGCGCCGCTGGAACCTCTCGCCCGCTTCAATGTCATCAACAACGCCGCCCAACAGGTGGCCCGCGTCATCCAGCGCCCCATCAAGCTGGATTCAAACAAGGTCAACACCCACTGGATTCGACGCCGCGCGCTGCCCATGCCCATCGCCGAGAAGCTCACTCCCGCCGAAGTCGCCCGCTTTGCCGAGTCGCCGTTCGATCACCCGGGCGTCAACCTCGACTCCCAGCTGCGACGCCATTATCCACACAACGAAACCGCCGCCCACGTCCTCGGCTACCTCAAGACCGACAACGGGGCCGCCTCCGACATCGATTCAGAGTTCGACTATCCCCTGCCCGGCCTCAAGGGCGGCGGGACCGGGGTCGAAAGCGTGTTCGACCGCTATCTCGAGGGCGAACCCGGCGGCAAGTCCGTGCTCATCGACCACATCGGCTACCGCCGCAACGAGACCATGGACCTGGAACCGCTGCCCGGAGACGATCTCTATCTCACCCTCGACCTCGACATCCAGAAGATCGCGGAGGAGGAATTGAAGTCCAAGGTCGGCCGGCACGTCCGCGGCGCCGTGGTCGTGATGAATCCGCGCAACGGCGACATTCTCGCGCTCGTGTCCCTCCCCGCCTTCGATCCCAACCGCTTCCCCGGCGTCTCCCACGAATACTACAACTTTCAGAACGCCGAACCGCGCGCCGCCTTCCGCTGTCGCGCGACCCAGAACAACTTCCAACCCGGCTCCATCTTCAAGATCGTCGTCGCCCTCGCCTGCCTCGAGAAAGGAACGATGACTCCCAACGAGATCTACCACAACAAGGGCTACATCCAGGTCGGCCGCCGCTTTGACGACACCGCGCGCCCCGGCCCCTACGACTTCCGGCGCGCCTTCATCAAATCCTCCAATTCCTATTTCATACACCACGGACTGGAAGCCCGCGTGCGCACAGTCATTGAAATGGGCAACCGCTTCTTCCTCGGGCAACCCACCAAGATCCCCACCTGGCAGGACTACGCCGGCAACTTCCCCAAATTGGATAACATCCGCCCCGGAAAATGGTTCGATGGCGACACCGCCAACCTCTGCATTGGCCAAGGCCCCATCGACATGACCCCGCTTCAGGCGGCCATCATGACCTCGGCGGTCTCCAACGGCGGAACCGTGTTCTGGCCCCGGCTCGTCGAGCGCATCGCCCCCCACAAATCCCGCGCGCCGCGAAAGGGCCGATTCAATCCGCCCGGAAAAATCCGGGGGCATCTGAACGTCGCCCCCCGCAACCGGTCCCTCGTCCTCGACGCCATGCTCGCCGACGTCGAGGACGCCGAGGGAACCGGCAACCTCGCCGCCGTGCCCGGCATGCGCATCGGCGGCACGACCGGCACCGCCGAGGAAAAGAAGGGCGGCGTGGTCATCGACAAGAAGACCTGGTTCGTCTCCTTCGGCCGCTATCCCGGCGAGGAGCAGCCCCGCTACGCCGTCGTCGTTCTGGTCGAGAGCGGAGGCTCCGGCGGCAAGACCTCGGCTCCGGTCGCCGGCGCCATCTATCGCCGCCTTTACGAACGCGACAAGCCCTCGCTGCAGGTCGCCAACGCCCTCTCCCACGCCAACAACTGACCATGCCGCGCCTCAGCATCACAGAACCCGAACCGCGCATCGACTGGCTGCTCCTGGCCAGCACGACGCTGCTGGTGACCATCGGGGTGGTGTTCATCTTCAGCGCCACCATGGTCGACTCCGCCGAAGCCGCCAAACCGCTGCTCAACCAGTTCCACGTCAAACAGATCATCTGGGCCGTCGGCGGCGTCCTGACCGGCGCCATCCTCTGCCTCGTCGACTACCGCACCCTCTCCCGCTGGTCCCTGGTCGCCTTCTGGTTCGCCAATTTCCTGCTCATCCTGGTGCTGCTCATCGGCGCCACGATCTGGGGAGCCAAGCGCTGGATCAATCTCGGCCTGTTCAACCTCCAACCCTCCGAATTCGCCAAGCTCGCCTTCATCTTCGCCTTCGCCCATTTCCTCAGCCGTCCGCTCGAGGAACTCCGCATGCGCAGCGTCTTCATCAAGTGTCTCGGCATGATCCTCATTCCGGTCGTGCTGATCTTCGTGGAGCCCGACCTCGGCTCCGCCCTGCTCTTCCTGCCGGTCGGACTCGTGATGATGTTCGTCGCCGGCGTCCCCGCCGCCACCCTGAAGCGTCTCGTCGGCTGGTCGCTGGCCATCGCCATCCTCATGGTCTCCTACATCCTCTTCGTCCCCCGGGAGATGCAGAAGTGGTCCATCAAGGACTACCAGCGACAACGGCTCCTCGTCTACTTCGACATGGACTTCGCGCCCAAGTCGGCCTCCGAGGAGGACAAACGCAAGGCCCGCAACCTCAAATCCCAGATGTCCTACAACGTCCGCCAGGCGCTGATCTCGGTCGGCTCCGGCGGCCTCACCGGCAAGGGCTTCCGACAGGGCGCCCAAAACGCCCTCGGATTCCTTCCCCGCGGCGTCGCGCACAACGACTTCATCTTCTCCGTCATCGCGGAGGAGACCGGCTTCGTCGGCAGCGTCGTCGTCGTCGGACTCTACACGATCTTCCTCTTTTCCGGCATAAGGATTGCCAGCCAGGCACGCGATCGCCTGGGGAGAATTTTGGCTGCGGGCGTGGTCGCCCTCTTCTTCAGCCAAATCTTCATCAACATCGGAATGAACATACGCATTGTGCCCGTCACCGGCGTGCCGTTGCCGCTCCTCAGTTACGGCGGCTCCTCGGCGCTCAGTTCCCTGATCGCGGCGGGCATTCTGCAAAACGTCTACATCTACAGAAAAACCTACTGACCATGGCTGAACAAAAAAAATACGGACGGCGCCGCGGCGGCGGAAAGGGCGGGATGCGTTTCCGCCCCAACAAAGGGCTGCAACCAGTCAGCAAAAAACAGGAGAAGGAGGCCGCCGACGCGCGCGCCGAGGCCCTCGGAATCAAATCCTCCGAGGAACCCGTCTTCTCCAGCGAGCAACGCCACAAAGGCGAGATCGAACGATCCGAGAATCTCGCCGCCGGTGTCGAACCGCCGGAAAAACCGGCAGGCAGGAGCCGGGGCCGCGGCCGAGGGCGCGGCCGAGGGCGCGGCAAGGGCGACCAACGCGACGGCGACAACAAGGCCGAAAGCAAGGATTCTCAACCCGCCGAGAAACCGAAGCCCAAGGACAAATACAAGCCCGTGCCCGTCGACGAACTTCCCCAGAAGGGGCTCGTCAACAAGGCGCGCGCCGCGGCCGAGAAGGTCATCGGCAAGGTCAAGAACATCATCAAACCCGACAAGAGCGTCCACAAGGAGGTGGTCATCAACGCCGAATCGCTGGAGACCCGCGTCGCCGTGCTCGAGGACGGCCGCCTGGAGGACTTCACCATCGAGCGCACCGGCACGGAGCGCCTCGTCGGAAGCATCTACAAGGGCAAAATCAAGAACCTTGAGGACGGTCTCAAGGCCGCCTTCGTCGACATCGGTTTCGAGAAGAACGCCTTTCTCCACTACTGGGACATCGTGCCCAGCAATCTCGACAGCGGCGTCGAGGTCGTCGAGCGCGCCCCGAGCAAGAAGCGCAGCAAGCCCAAAATCACGCAGAAGGACATTCCCCGCCTCTACCCGCCGGGGAGCGAGATCTACGTGCAGGTCACCAAGGGCCCCATCGGCACCAAGGGGCCGCGCGTCACCACCCACCTCGCGCTGCCGGGACGTTACCTCGTGCTGCTGCCC
>JAYPGD010000248.1:0-8771 GCA_038126655.1 Verrucomicrobiales bacterium | reverse complement strand
AGCCGAAGAATCCCGCCGGTGTTCGAAATCGCCTCTTTTTCAACAGCCTGCTAGGGCATGATCTCTCCCACGCAGGTGATCAGTATCGTGGAAAAGAGGAAGGCCGACACGCCCGCGAGGACGGAGTCGGAAAGCAGGGTCAGCAGGCAGTTGGCCGCCACATTGCCCCAGAGAATCGTCGCCAGCAGGAAATTGGAGTCCTTGCGCAGGGCCAGCAGCTTCCTGGCCCGGTCGTTGCCCGAGGCGACCTCCACCTCGAGATTCAATCGGCTGATGCCGAACAGGGCCAGATTCAGGCCCGAGAACATGGCGGATTGCGACACGCAGAGCGCGATGCCGGCCCAAGTCAGCGTTTGAGTGTATTCCATGGGAGAAGGAATCCGCTTCGGTTCAACGGTGGAGGGAAACCGATTGTCCGGGCGGCGTCAGGTTCATTGTGGTTCTTGCGGGCGCGAGGTTGCGGACGACGTTATTCCTCCGCCCCGCGCTTGGGGAACAGCTCGTACTTGTTGAGCTTCTCGCGGACGGTCAGGCGCGAGACGCCCACCCACTTGGAGATCTTGGTCTGGTTCCCGTGGGAGAGTTCGACCGCCTGCCGGTAAAGTTCGCGTTCCAGGTCCTCCATGATGGGCTCCAGGGCACCGCCCGCGCCGCCATCCTTCGCCTCCAGCAGGCGGCCGCGTATGTAGTCGGCCAGGCTGGAATCAGTTCCCGCGGCGGCGCCGGCCGCCGGACTCGAGGTGAACTCAAACGAAGCCCGGACCACCTCCGCCGAGATCGTCATGCCCCGGGAATCGATGAGCGCCCGACGCACGACGTTCTCCAACTGGCGGACATTTCCCGGCCAATCGTGTTCCACGAGGGCGGTCATGGCGTCCTGGTGGATGGCCGGGGCGTCCATTTCAAACTCCCGGGCGTAGCGCGCGATGAAGTAGGTCGCCAGTTGAGGGATGTCGTTGCGTCGTTCACGCAGCGCGGGCAGGCGAACGACCGAGGTGTTGAGCCGGTAGAGGAGATCCTCCCGGAAGCCGCCGGACTTGATCAATTCGCCCAGGTCGCGATGCGTTGCGCTGAGCACGCGCACATCGATCGGGATCGCCTCATTGCCTCCGACGCGGCTGATCCTTCGCTCCTGCAGGACGCGCAACAGCTTGACCTGCACCTGCGCTGGAAGGTCGCCGATCTCATCGAGAAACAGCGTGCCGCCATTGGCCTGCTCGAAGCGGCCGATGCGGCGCGCCACCGCGTTGGTGAAGGCGCCCTTCTCGTGCCCGAACAACTCGCTCTCAATCAGCGAATCGGGAATGGCGGCGCAATTGACTGCGACGAACGGTTTTCCCCCCCGGCCGCTGTGTTGAAAGATCGCGCGGGCGACCAGCTCCTTGCCGGATCCGGTCTCGCCCAGGATCAGCACGGGCACGGGCTTGTCGGCCACGGAGCCGATCTCCTTGAAGACCGTCTGCATCGCGCGGCAGGAGCCGATGATGGCGGCGCCGTCCGGGGCTTCGTCGCCCATGGCCACCGGCTTGGCCGTCAGCCGGCTGCTGGCCACCGCCTTGGAAATCACCTCCAGCAGGTCCGGCATCTCAAAGGGCTTGATCAGGTAATCGAAGGCCCCCTTCTTCGTCGCCTCGATGACGCGGTCCGTCGTGCTGAACGCGGTCATCATCACCACCGGAAGCGCGGGGCGCGCCGCCTTGATCTTCTCCAGCAGCTGCATGCCGCCCAATCCGGGCATGCGAAAGTCGGTCAGGAGCGCGTCGAACGCCGCTTCCTCCGCCGCTTGCAATCCCGCCTCCCCATCCGCCGCCCGGACCACCTCATAGCCGCGGCTTTCCAGCACGACCTGGACCGCCTCCGAAAGGGAGGCGTCGTCGTCGACCAATAGAATTCTTCCGGCGTCAGCCATCGGCAGTGGACGCTATCGGTTGCGCTTCGGGAGCAAAAGGCTTTTTGACTTCTCCCGCCGGCATGCCCGACATATTTCCAATGATCCGGACAACTCGGTTGCAGATGCAGCGTCGGCTGTGTCAGCCGAAAAGCGGTGCCATCATGCGACAGCAATCGACTGCCCTCACAGAGAGCACGCTACAACGCGGTTGCAGATGTAGCGTCGGTCAATTTCCGCGCTGCATAATCGCGACGATCTGGTAGAGATCATGCGTTCGATGACGAGATTACTGCAGCCATTCCGATTGAGAATCAGCGGGCCGGTCATCCTGGCTGTGATCGCCTGGGTCCCGGCATTGCGCGCGGCGGAGTTTGCGAAGGATGCGCGGCCCGTCCTCGCCAGGTATTGTTTCAACTGCCACGGGCCGGACAAACAGAAGGGCGACCTGCGGATGGATCGGCTCGATCCGGACATGATCACGGGGCGGGACGCAGAGACGTGGCACGATGCGTTGAATCAGCTGAATCTCGGCGAAATGCCGCCGGCCAAGGCCGATCAACCCACGCCCGCCGAACGGAAGATCCTGGCGGAATGGATGACGGGCGAATTGCAGCGCGCCGCCGAGGCCAGACGATTTGCCGATGGCCGGGTGACCATGCGTCGGCTCACACGCTACGAATACCGGAACACCCTGCGCGATCTGCTGGGCGTCGATCGCGACTTTTCCAGGTAGCTTCCGCCGGAACCGCTGTCGCCTGACGGGTTTCTGAACAATGGCGCCACGCTTGAGATGTCGCCGACCCAGATCGAGACCTACCTTGCCGCCGCGCGACGGGCGATGGAGATCGCCATTGTGGAGGGCGACCGGCCGGAGGTTCATCGCCATGCGCGGACGAACACGGTCACCGCCAAGCTTCCGACGAAGAAGGTCGCCGGGCATCTCCCGGTGAATCCCGAGTTTGCGTTGGACGTGAAGGAGTATCCGCGGCGCGGGCCGTTCCGAATGAAGCTGATCGCGCGGGCGGCGAATCCCGAGGGCGCGGGTTTCCCGAGGATCCGCATTTCGTTGGGCCATGTGCCGGGCATTGTCCATGTGCCGCACCGGGTGATCGGGGAGGTGGAATTGACCTCGGAAAAACCGCAGGCGTTCGAGTTCACCGGCTGGATGGAGGACTACCCGCAGGCGGGCGATGTGCCGTTCGGCAATACCGGCATCACCGGGATGATCCTCTTCCTCGATTATCTCGACGCCGATGGGAGGGAGTTGCGTTATCCGGATCGCAGGTATGTCCGGCCTCCGGCCAAACCCGGGAAGGGGCGGAAGGCGGCGCCGCGCCCCGAGCCGCCGGCCTTCGGATCGCGGCTTGAGATCCGGGTGGATTTGCTGGAATTCGAAACGCCCTTCCACTCGCAGTGGCCGCCCGCGAGTCATCACCGGTTGATCGGCGACCGCGCAGAAGGCGAGTCGGAGGGCGAACGGGCGCGCGCCGCGTTGAAACGTTTTCTGGGGCGGGCGTTTCGTCGTTCGGTGAAGAGCCGGGAGGTGAAGCCCTTTCAGGCCGTCTTCGCGGGAATGCGGAAGGCCGGGTATTCCTTTGCAGAAGCGATGCGCGAAGCCTGCGCGGCGGCCTTGGTTTCGCCGCATTTCCTTTATCGTGTTGAGGCCAGGAGCCCCGGCTCGGACAAACCCCAGCCGCTGACGGATTACGAACTGGCCTCGCGGCTGTCCTACTTTCTCTGGAGTTCGATGCCCGACGCGCGATTGCTGGAGCTCGCTTCGCAACGTCGGCTCAGGGAGCCCGAGACGCTGGAAGCCGAGGTGAATCGGATGCTTGAAAGCCGGCGATCGGATGAGTTCTCGAAGAACTTCGCCAATCAGTGGTTCGACCTCGACGCGCTTGATCGTGTGGCGGTGAACCCGGAGTTTTATCCGGACTTCAACAACGATCTGAAGGAGGCGATGCGCCTGGAAACAAGCGGCTTCTTCAATGAGGCGCTGCGCCATGACCTGAGTTGCCTCGATGTGCTGGACAGCGACTGGTCGATGATCAATCGCGACCTCGCGCGGCACTACGGTTTCCAGCCCTTGCCGCGTTCGAATCGGTTCGCCCGGACGCCGCTGCCCGCTGGAAGTCGTCGCGGCGGCGTGCTGGGGCAGGCCTCATTTCTCCTGGGCCAATCCGGCGGGGAGTTTGCGCATCCGATCAAGCGGGCGGTGTGGATTCTCGATCGTTTGCTGGATTCGCCGCCTCCTCCTCCGCCGCCGGATGTGCCGGAGCTCGACAGCGAGAGCCCGGACCTCGCCGGACTGACCGTGAAGCAGCAGTTGGCGCTCCACCGCGAGCGCGAGGTCTGTGCGAATTGTCATCAGGGCATCGATCCCTGGGGGCTGCCCCTGCAGCATTACGACGCCATCGGCCTCTGGCGCGAGGCGGCCACCGTCCGGATTGGAAAGAAGAAGGCCAAGCCCGCCAAACCGGCGCCCGTGGATCCGACCGCGACGCTGCCTGACGGGGTGGAGATCGATGGAGCCGCCGCGTTGAAGCGTTACCTGAAAACCGGACGCCAGGAGCAGTTCGCCCGCGCCGTGGTCAAGCGGATGTTGACCTATGCCCTGGGACGTTCGCTCGATTTCGGCGACCGGGAAACGGTCGAGAAGCTCACGCATGAATTCATTGAAGCCGACTTCCGGTTGCGTAGACTGATCCTTGCGCTCGTCACGTGCGAGGCGTTTCAATCGAAATAACGCCGAACGATGAACTTTCGAAGAATCAACCGAAGAACGGCGCTCAAAGGCGCGGGCGTCACGCTTGCGCTTCCGTGGCTGGAGGCCATGTCGCTGGGCGCGCCCAGGCCGGCGGGGAAGCAGCCGGCGAGGCGGTTGTGTTCCGTCATGTTTCCCTACGGCATTGCCGTGCCGAAGGACGATCATCCCGAACGCGACTGGGGTTGGTTCCCGCGCGGTGAGGGGCGGGATTATGAACTGACCCATGTGCTCGAGCCCCTGGAGCCGCTGATGGAGGACGTCTCCATCTTTGGCGGGCTGTCCCATCCGGATTGTCGCGCCATGAACGGCCATGACACCGGCGACACCTTCCTCACCGGCAGCCGCCTCACCGACGGCGTCTACAAGAATACAGTCTCCCTCGATCAGGTCGCGGCGCAGCGCCTCGGCCACCTGACGCGTCATCCTTCGCTGACCTTGTCCACGGACGGAGGCGTCGGTCCGCGGACGCGTTCCACCACGCTTTCCTATTCTTCCAAGGGGCAGCCCATCCCCGCCCTGTCCGACCCGAAACAGATTTTCAATCGTCTCTTCGGCGCCGACGACGCCAGCCGCAGCGACCGGGCCCGCTTGGAGGGCACGGGCAGCATCCTGGATCTGGTCCTCGATCAAGCGAAAGGCCTGCGCCGCAATCTCGGCTCCGCCGACCGACGCAAACTGGACGAATTTGAAACCTCGGTCCGCGATGTTGAGCTGCGGGTCGAGCGTTCGCGAGCCTGGCTCAAGGTCCCGCTGCCGGAGGTGGACGCGGGCTCCATCGCACTGGACGCGAACCCCGAGGGAGCCAAGGACTACATCGCCGCGATCTACGACCTGATGTTCCTCGCCCTGCAGACGGATCTGACGCGGATCGCGACCTATCAGATCGGCAGTTACGGTCCGACGGTCGCGCGGACTTTTCCCGCGGCCATCGGACTCGAGCCGAACTGGCACAGCCTCGCCCACAAGGCGGGCAAGAAGGGCCAGGCCACGATCCTCGGAAAATTTGACCGGTTCCTTGCGCAGAACCTTGCGCGTTTCGTGCAGCGGCTGAAGGACGCGCCCGACGGCGACACCGGTCAAAGCATGCTCGACAACACCTTGGTCCTCTACGGCAGCACGAACAGCCGCACCCATGTGAACCGCAATTATCCGCTTCTCCTTGCGGGCGGCGGCGGACTGGGACTCAAGCGCAACCAATACCTGCGCTTCAGTGAGAAAACCCCGATGAGCAACCTCTTCGTCACCATGCTTCAGGCCATGGGAATCGAGGCTGATCGCTTCGGCGACAGCACGGGCGCGCTCAACGGTCTGACCTAGTTTTTCCCGTCAGGCGGTCGCCGATGCGGATTCATCGAAAAATCAACGTTGGCTGGATCGAACGCGGCGGGGTGTTGTTCATCAAACCGAAGATGTGAGAAGGCTGATTGCGGATGAAGCGAACGAAGGATTCCAACATGATTGCAAGAACCCTGTCATCAGATTGTCTTTTCCTAGCCGTCGCGGCACTGGTCACTGCAGCAACCGTTGAATCGGGCGCCGCGGACAAGGGCGACACGAAGAACCTGGACCTGGGAAGCGGCGTCAGGTTGGAGTTGGTCCATATCCCGCCCGGTAGATTCCTGATGGGCAGCACGGCGAAAGAGAAGGAGTGGGCGACCGGCATTGAAGGAGGCGCCCAACCCGGGACGGCGCGGGAACAATACGAGGGCGAGCCGAGACCAATGCGGGTTCGGCAGGGATTCTGGATGGGGCGCACCGAAGTCACGCGCGGACAGTTCCGGCGCTTTGTGGAGGATACGGGCTTCGTCACCGACGCCGAACAGCCGGGCGGCATGACGCAGGTCTTCAATCACGAATGGGACCGCTACCATCACCCGGAGGGGATCCGGCATCCCTGGAAGTCGGTGGCCGACAAGAGTTGGCGCGATCCCGGGTTTGGAATTCCCATGGAGGACAGCTTTCCCGTGGTCTGCGTCAGTTATCGGGACATGAAGGCGTTTTGCAGTTGGTTGACTGAGAAGGAGCGGAAGGCCGGCCGGCTTTCGAACAAACTGGAGATTCGCCTGCCGACCGAGGCCGAATGGGCCTACGCCTGCCGCGGAGGCAGCCAGGAAAGCCGCTTCTTCTGGTGGGGCGACGACCTGATGGAAGGGAAGGGAAGGTTGAACATTTCAGCCGTCGATTTCCTGCCCGGTCGCGACATGGTCTGGCCGCTCGCCAACGCGCCCTGGAGCGACGGTTTCGCGTATCTTTCTCCCGTGGACCACTACGGCGCGAAAGGGCGCAATGGATTCGGACTGGCCGACATGTGCGGCGGAGTCTGGGAATTCGTTCTCGATCATTTCGATCCGGAGGGCGGCCACGAGGAGGTTCACTATCTGGACCAGGAACAATCGTCCGTCTCGCGTCCGGTCTGCCGCGGCGGCAATTACTTTGACGTTCCGGGCAATGCCCGTTGCGCGGTCCGCCTCGGCATCAAGGATGTCGCCTATTCCGATTCGCGGGACGGATTCCGCGTCTGCCTGGGAGTTCCACGCAAGACGAATCCCGCGCCTCGGAATTGAAGGCTGCGGGGAGCATCGACTCGCCTCCCCTTTTTCCGGTTGAATAAACGGTCTGTTTTGCCCGTAATCGTGGGAATCGTATGAAACGCGCATCCAAGACTCCGCAGCTCGATCGTCGTCGGTTTGTTCTTCGTTCCCTGGGCGCCTCCCTTGCGCTGCCATGGTTGCCGTCGTTGTCGCCGAATGCCGTGGGCAAGGGCGCGGCCGTGCGGGCCGCCCAAGGCGCCGGTGAGGGCGCGCGACGCTTCGTTGCCGTGGGCAACCTGCTGGGATTTCAGCAGAAGAGTTTCTTCCCCGAAACGACCGGCAAGGCCTACGAACTGACTCCGCTGTTGAAACCGTTGGAGGCCAACCGAGAGGACATGACGGTCTACCGCGGGCTCGATCACGGACTGCGGGGCGGCCACTTCGCGGTGCATACCTTTCTGTCCGGCGTATTGCATCACCAGGCGCGGGACATGCCGGACGGCAATGTCACCATCGACCAGTTCATCGCCGATGAGATCGGACGCCAGACGCGGTTCCCTTCGCTGACGGTGGGTTCCGAAGGCGGCATTCATGGCGGTTGCCAGATTGCCTGGACGCGTTCGGGCGTGCGGGTGCCCCCCATCACCGGACCCGCGGAGTTGTTCGCGAGGCTGTTCATCGAGGACTCAAAGGAACAACAGGCCCGAAGAGTCCGGCAGAACCGTCTGCAGGGCTCCATTCTCGACTCCGTGCTGGAGGACGCCAATGGTCTTGCCGGGAGGGTGAATGTCGAGGATCGCGCCAAATTGGACGAGTATTTCACCTCCGTGCGCGATGTGGAGAAGCGCCTGGAAATGCGGGAGCGCTGGGCGGAGCAGCCCAAACCGAAGGCACCCTTCGAGAAGCCGGCCGACCGGAACACGGTCGAGGACCTGCCGCTGTTGTATGAATTGATCGCCCTGGCCCTGCAGACTGACTCCACCCGGATTGCGACGCTGGAGATCGGCGGCAGTTTTCTGCCGCAGCATCTGGGCATCGACCGGAGCTACCACAGCATGTCGCATCACGGGAATGACGAGGAGACCGTCGCCAATCTCATCAGGCTGGAGACCTATCAGATTGAGCATTTCGGGAAGTTCCTGACGCGTCTCGCCGGGATCCCGGACGGGGAACAGACGTTGCTGGATTCGACCGCCGTCCTGTTCGGCAGCGGCATGGGCAATGGCCACTCGCACACGAACACCGACCTGCCGATCGTCCTCGCCGGCGGCGGCTACCGACACGGGGAATTCAAGAAGGTTGCCCGCGAGGGAGGCCGCAAGGTTCCGCTGTGCAATCTGTATCTCGATATCGCCCGGCGCATGGGGCTGGAGGCGGAGGCCTTTGGAACCAGCGCTGGCGCCTTCAGTTGAGCGGGAGGCGGAGTTCCGGAGTGATGGAGAAGTGGAGCTCAGGAGTGGCGTCTCGTCTCGCCAAAGCCCGTGGACGTTCCCTGGCGCCGGTATCAGCGCCGCGTTTGCTTTGCCTGGCCGCGTTGCTCCTGGCGTCGGGATTGTCCGCGAGCGCGAAGGATGTTCAGGAC
>JAYPGD010000247.1:5074-8799 GCA_038126655.1 Verrucomicrobiales bacterium | reverse complement strand
GTCATGGCCCACGGCTTCGGCCTGCACATCGCCTACGGCGGCCACGACATGCACGGCCTCAAGGTCGGCTTCGACGGAAAGATCTATTGGACCATCGGCGACAAGGGCATCAGCGTCGTCACGAAAGACGGACGCGAGTTTCTCTACCCCAACCAGGGCGGCATGATGCGCTGCAACCCCGACGGCACGGACTTCGAGGTCTTCGCCCACGGCCTGCGCAACGTGCAGGAACCGGCCTTCGACAACTTCGGCAACTGGTTCGGAGTGGACAACGATTCCGATCAAAGCAACGAGAAGGAGCGCTTCGTCTACATCGTCGAGGGCATGGACGCCGGCTGGCGCTGCAACTACCAGTACCGCGGTTCGAATTACAATCCCTGGACCGCCGAAAAGATCTGGCAGCCCTACCAGGAAGGCCAACCCGCGCATGTCATCCCGCCGATCAGCAACTACATCGACGGCCCCGCCGGCTTCACCTTCAACCCGGGCACGGCGTTGAACGACGCCTACCGCGATCACTTCTTCCTGACCGGCGCGCCCAACGGGAATCAATACGCCTTTCGCGTCGAGCCGCGCGGCGCGTCCTTTGCCATGGTCGGCGACCACCAGTTTGGCAAGGGCATCCCACTCGTCGGTTGGAACTTCGGACCCGACGGCGCGCTCTACGGCGTCGATTGGGGCGGCGGCTATCCGCTCAACCAGAAGGGCGCGGTCTGGAAGATTGACGATCCGGCCTATGCAGATTCGTCGGCGCGCAGGGAGGTCGCAAAACTGTTGAAGGAAGGTTTCGCCGGACGCGATGCGGATGAATTGACGAAGTTGCTTGGTCATGTTGACCAACGCGTGCGTCTGGGCGCGCAGTTCGAACTTGTGAGGCGCAACGACATTCAGCCGCTTCACAATGGGCTGAAGCAATCGGCGCAGATCACCCGCGTTCACGCGGTCTGGGGCCTCGGACAGTTGGGCAATATTGGACGCAGCGACGCAGCGGAAGCGTTGCTTGGCCTCCTGAAGGACAAGGACGTCGAGCTCCGCGCGCAGGCGACACGCGCCTTGGGTGACCTGAAGGTCGGAATGTTCGACGGGAAGACGCTGATTCCCGGGGTCGCCTCCAATAACCCGCGCCTGCAACTGCACACCGCCATCGCGCTGCACAAGCACGGCGTTTCCGAGGCCTTCGAACCGTTGGTCAAACTCGCCGATTCGCTGAAGCCGGATCAAACCTATTTGCGCCACGCGGTCGCCTACGGCCTGGCGGGCAGCGCGGATTCCCAACGCATCGCGGACCTGTCCAAGCACAACAATCCCAACGTGCGCCTGATCGCGGTGGTCGCGCTGCGCAACCAACCCGGCGGCGGCGCGGAGGCCGGCCGGTTCGTGCTCGACAAGGAGGCGGCCGTCGCCACCGAAGCCGCGCGCCTGGCGCACGACGACTGGTCCGACCCACAGGGCATGGCCGCGCTGGCCGCGACCTTGCAGCGCCCGGAGAAAATCCCGGGCAACGAGGCCTTCCTTCGCCGCGCGATCAATTCAGGCTTCCGCCTCGGCGGTCAGAAGAACGCCGCGAACATTGCGCGCTACGCCGCCCGCACAGGCGCGCCCAAGGCCATGCGACTCGAAGCCCTCGGCGCCCTCGCCGATTGGAAGGAGCCGCAACCGCTGGACCGCGTCACCGGCCGTCACCGCGCCTTCGACAAGGACAGCCGCGCGCTGACGGTCGATGAACTCGCCCCGCACATCACCGCCCTGCTCCGCGACAAGGAAGCCGACATCCAGGCCAAGGCCGTCGAAGTGACGGTGGCCCTCGGCATTCCCGTCGCGGGCGAGGCGCTGTTGAATATTGTTTCCGACGCCAAGGCCGCGCGGCCGGTCCGCGTCGCCGCGTTGAACGGATTGGCCGACAACAAGTCGGAGTTGCTCCGCAAGAGCGTCGACCTCGCGGTGCGGGACAAGACTCCGGACTTGCGCCTCCGAGGACTGCAGCTCCTCGCCGGCATGGACGCCGAAGCCGCCGTGGAGCGCGTCTTCTGGACCTTCGAGAATGTGACCAACGCGCCCGAGCGACAGAACGCCGCGCGATTGATGGGCAATCTGGACCGGGCGGAGATTGACAGCTTCCTCGCCACCGCGCTCCAGGACACCGACAGCCAACGCGAGTGGGCGTCCATCTGGCTCGAACTCCTCGAATCCGCCGAAAAACGCGCCGCGAAGTCGGAGGCTGTGAAGAAGCAACTCACGGCTCTGAACACCCGTCGGGAGAAGGCCCTGGAAAAGAACCCGCTCGCGCAGTTCGAGGAATGCCTCGAGGGCGGCGACCGAAGCGCCGGCAAGGCCATCTTCGAAACCCACATCTTCGCCCAATGCGCCCGCTGCCACACCGTCAAGAAGGGGCAAGGCAGCGACATCGGCCCCAACCTCCAGACCATCGGCGAGAAGGACAAACGCGAATTGCTGCATTCCCTGATCGATCCGGCGGCCCAGATCGCCGAGGGTTACGGCAACCTCACCGTCGTCCGCAAGGACAACACCTTCGTCTCCGGAACGCTGCGACGGGAATCAGCCAAGGAAGTCGTCGTCCGCACCCCCGAAGGCAAGGACGTGAAGATCCCCGTCGCCGAGATCCAGCAACGCACCCCCATCGTCTCCCTAATGCCCCCCATGAGCCAGATCCTGAAGAAGCACGAGATCCGCGATGTGCTGGAGTATTTGACGACGTTGAAGGGGAAGAAGTGATTCGCTTCCCCAACGCCACAGGCAAGCCCCGACGAATCCGCCTTCGCACAGCTACGGCGCGACAGGCCCACCCCGATTGAACTCTCATTTCCCGCTGCCGCCGGAGAGTTCGATACCCCCTCCGGCGGAGGTGAACTGGCCCGCGGCGCGCCTGATCTGATTGCCGCCCGGGGCCGCAATCGTCTTCAGCCCAACTCAAACCACCTCGCCTTTGCGGGTGACGCCTTTGCCTTCGCGAATGTCCTCCCAGTTGAGCGGCTTGGCGAGATCCACGTAGGGCAGGAGTTCATTCACCGAGTGGGGGTATTTCTGCTGGGCGCCGGTGTTGAAGATCAGGATCTTTTCGTCGGGCTTGACGGTCCCTTCCTTGAGGAGGACGTCCAACGCGCCGAGGCAGATCGCCGTTTCCGGACACAGGGAAATGCCCTCGGTCGAACAGGCCAGCTTCGTCCATTTCTGGATGTCGGCTTCGGGGGTGGAGATGGCCACGCCGCCGCTTTCATTGACGGCGTCGAGGATCATGAAGTCGCCGACGGCCACGGGAACCCGGATGCCGCTGGCGGCGGTTTCCGCGCCCTCATGCTTCTTGGCAAAGCGCTGCCCCTGGCGGAAGGCGCGGGCGATGGGTTCGCAGCCATCGCTCTGGCAGGAGATCATCCGGGGTTTCTTGCCCGACTTGAGCCAGCCCATCTGCTCCAGTTCGCCAAAGGCCTTCCACATGCCGATGAGCCCCGTGCCGCCGCCGGTGGGGTAGAGAATGACATCCGGCAGTTCCCATTCGAACTGCTCGGCGACCTCCAGCCCCATGGTCTTCTTGCCCTCGATGCGATAGGGCTCCTTGAGGGTGGAGACATTGAACCAGTCCAACTCCTTGACGCCGTCGCCCACGAGCTTGCCGCAGTCGTCGATGAGGCCGTTGACAAGGAAGGTCTTGGCGCCGGCGACCCAGCATTCCTTCTGGTTGATGATGGGGGTGTCCTCGGGCATGAAGA
>JAYPGD010000247.1:0-5064 GCA_038126655.1 Verrucomicrobiales bacterium | reverse complement strand
GCGTAGAAGGCCATCGCGCCGCCGGCGTTGCCGGCGGTGGGCACGGCCACGCGCTTGACGCCGAATTCCTTGGCCATGGTGATGGCCATGGTCATGCCACGCGCCTTGAAACTGCCGGTCGGCAGGCGGCTCTCGTCCTTGATCATCAGGTTCTTGACGCCGAACTCAGAGGCCAGTCGCTTCGCCGGAAGGATGGGGGTGATGGTTTCAACCAGGGACACGATGCTCTTCGGATCCTCCATCGGGAGCATTTCCAGGTAGCGCCACAGGGTCGGCGGCCGACCGACGAGGTCCTTCTTGGTGAAGTTCTCCTTGAGCGCGTCCATGTCGTAGCGCACCCAGAGCGGGCGATTGCAGGAGGTGCAGAGGTTGTGGATCTTTCCGGCCTCGTACTTCGCGCCGCAGTTGGCGCACTCAAGATGGGTGACGTGTGGCATAGCCGGACATACAAACGGGCTGGCGTTTCAATCGTCAAGCTTGGCGGAATTGGAATCGTAGGCCCGAGCGTGTTTTTTTGCGGCGACGGAAGCCGATGCCGCCTCAACCAGAAAGAAGCGCGGTCAAACTCCCGCTTTCGCATGGCTTCGGCGCGGCCGCCGGGCTCAGACCGGCGGCTTAAACTCGCGGTCGGAGGGCTTCGCGCCTTCCTTCAACGCCAGGAACATCTTCCGCTCGATCACGCGGCGTCCGTCACCGGTGACGTTGTCCACGTCGCCGACATGTTCGAAGCCCATCCTCCTGTACAACGCAAAGGCGCGGTCATTGTGCTGCATGGTGGTCAACTCGATGCCGTCGCGGCCCGCGGTTTGGGCGTCCTCGATCAGGATCGCCATCATCTTCCGGCCGATCCCCCGCCCCTGAAACACGTCCGCCATGCCAATGCCCAACAGCGGGATGGGCGATTGGAACTCCCACAGGAAGAAATAGCCGACGATGTCCCCGCCCGACATCGCCACGTAAATCCGGTCGTCGTCAGCCTCCGACCGGCGGATGTAGACGGCCACGGTTCCGGCATCGTAGGCGTGCGGCGTGAAGGCGTCGCGCGAGGCTTGGGAGAGGGATTCGTGAAATCCAGGCAGCGCGTCGGCATGTCCGGCGGCCAGGCGTTCGACCCGCAGGACCTCGCCGGCGCTTGTTTCCAGGGTTCGTTCGCTCATGTCGATTCCTTGAAGCGCTTGATGGATCGTTCCAGATTGCGCCGCGCGACGGCTTCATATCGCTCGTGAAACTCATTCGTGAAGTAGATCCGCTCGCGCTCGAGGAAGCGGCCCAGAATCTCGGGGCGTTTGACGCGGTAAACCTCCCAGTCCACCCAGTCGTACTCGTCCCTGATCTTTTCCTCATAGGCGTCGAACACGGGCTCCGGCTGTCCGAGAATGGCCAGATCGACATCGACGATGAACTGTTGATCGATGGTTTCGGGCGGGTCGCTGGGATCGTGCCTGGTCTTGAAGACCAGGTCCGCCACGGTCAAACCGAGTTCGGCGGGCGCGCCGGAGTCGTCGAGCCAACCCTTGGCCATGATGGCGCTGGCCTCCTCGTTCTCCGCATAGCGCGGATTGTAGACGGAATCGTGAAACCAGAGGGCGACTTCGATGGCGTCCGGTTCCTCGGCCAGGCGGCGCACGCGGTCGAATTCCTCCAAGCAGGCCAGCACGTGATCCAGATTGTGATAGGCCCGGGGCGGAACCTTGTGTGCGCCCCGCAGCCAGTCGAGTTGATTGAGGTCCGCGGCCAGGTTCAGCCGCCCGCACAAGGCCCGCCAACGCTCTTCCAGATCAGCCATCGCCAAACTTCTCCAACATCATCTCGTAGACCGGCTCGGAGAGGTAGGGTTTGACGATCTCCTGCCAGCCGTCGGGCCCGACCAGTCCCTTGACGAAACTGGAGCTCACTTCGGCGATCTCGCGCGGCGGTATGAGAAAGACCGTGCCGATGCCGGGCTCCATGTCGCCGTTGATGTAGCGCATGCCGCGCTCGTAGCTGTAGTCGTGCTCGCTGCGTATGCCGCGCAGAATGTGCGTCGCGCCGATCTCGCTCGCATAGTGGACAAGGAAGCGGTTCTCGAAGTGGTCGATCGTCACGCGCTCCTTCGCCTTTTCGGTGAGCGATTCGCGGAGCATCCGCAGCCGCTCCTCAACGCTGAAGGTGTCGTGCTTGTCCGGGTTGGTCCCCACGGCGACGACCAACTCGGGAAACAGGCGCGCGCCCTCCTCAATCATCCACAAATGACCGCGGGTCAAGGGATCGAAGCTGCCGGCATAAACAGCGCGTTTCATGTCAAAGGACCAGGATGTCCGGCCGCTTGTATTTGCCGCCCTCCCAATCCACGGAGAGCATCGGCCAATTCTTCGACGCGGTCACCGTTTCAATGCCCTTCTCCGTGGCGAGGATGGTGTCCTCGGACTTGGTTCCGGCGATGGAAGGATTCCAGGCGAAGGGCTGGTTGACCTGGACGATCTGTTTCGCCTTGGGCGAGCCGAGATACTCGCGGCCCATATAGCCGCTGGCGCCGCCCTGGTGATGCAGTTGCCATTCGTCGCCGAAGCCCTGTTCCTCGTACTCCTTCACGCCGCGCTTGAAAACCTCCTTCACCTTCGCGCCTGGCTGCGTGCCCTGCTGGAAGGCCACATCGACGGCGCAGACCGCGCGGTGGCGTTTGCGCAGCGCCGGCGGGACCTTGTCGAAACGGGCCAGGCGGGTCAGCGCGACGATCTGGCCCTTGCGTCGCGCGCTGAGCACGACCATGGCGGTGTCCTTGAGCTTCTTCTCGGTCGGCAGAGGGTGGCGATATTTGCGGATGCGCTCGTCCACGGCGATCAGGACCACCACCGGCGTCAGCTCCAACAGCCAGCAGGTCGCGCAAAGATGGCCGGCGATCTCGAACTCGGACATGCCGGGTTCGATCGTCTGGCAGGTGGCGTTCACAGCGGCCTCGGCGTCGCGACCCAGATCGCGATAACGCTTCACCTCCTCCGGGAGGAAGGACCAGCGCAACGGGGCGATCCATTCCGGCTTCGCCTTCGTTGCCCACTCCCCCGTGTCGGAAAGAACCTTCTTCGGGTTGACGATCTTCTTGAAAAGGTCGCGCGCGCCGTTGGGTTCGTGCCAGTCGTGCTCGTGCGGCGTGACCTTGAGCCCTTTCAGGGTCTCGTCCAGCAGCCGCGGCATCTCGATCCTGCTCGCGATGACGTGCGCCTCGTCCCTCGTGACCAGCAACCGCGCGACGGCGACATCCGAAGTCAGCGGCACGTGGGCCTCGCCGCCGCAGCTGAGCCAGGAAAAAGAGGATTGCTTGCCGATCAGCGCCCCTTCCGCGTCATGTTCATCCAACAGGGCGCGGACGCGTTCGAGCTTGGCGGCGAACTCCGATTTGGTGGGATTGGGATTGCGCAAGTTTTGGGGGGTTGTTAAGGACGGGAGCATAAGAACGCGACTTGGTTAAACAACCTTTTTTGATGAACGACTGGAATATCCAGAGCCGCTCCCAGACATGTCAGGCGACGAATCGTCCCTTCGAGGACAACGAGCCTTATCACACACTCCTCGTCCGCACGCAGGAAGGCTACGAACGCCTCGACGTCTGCGAGGACGCCTGGCGCGAGCAATACAGCGAGGGCGCCGCGGAGCGCAAGGGCTTCGTCTCCCATTGGCGCGGGGTCTTCAAGGTCCCGCCCCCCAAGGAGCCCGACCCCATCGAACGCGAATCAGCCGAATCGCTGCTGCGCAAGATTGTCGAGACGAACGATCCCCAATATGCCGAGGCCAGCTACATCCTCGCCGTCATGCTCGAACGCAAGCGCGTCCTCAAGGTGCAGTCGGATTTCGAGGAGGAGGGCAGACGCGTGTTCGTCTATGAACATCCCAAGACCGGCGACATGTTAACCATTGCCGATCCGCAGTTGAACCTGGACGACATGGAGAAGGTGCAACAGGAGGTCGCTCTGCTGATGGAATACGGCCTCGAAGGCCCGCCTCCCGAGGAAGAGAAACTCGAGGACGCCCCGGAAGGTGAAACCGCCGAATCCGAGCAATCCGACGAATCCCAATCCTCCGCCGAGCCCGACCCAGCCGATCCGGGGGATGAGGACGGTCAATCGCCCGCCCCCTGAACCGCACCCAGCGCCATGCCCGACGACGAACATCCCGATCTGACCGCGTTGCAGTCGGAATTGGGACACCAGTTCACGGACATCGCGTTGCTGGAACTGGCGCTGACGCATCCATCCTACGCCCAGGAGAGCGGCGAGCCCGGAAAGCACAACCAGCGTCTGGAATTCCTCGGCGACGCCGTCCTGCAACTGGCATTGACCGCGAAGCTATTCGACCGGTTCCCCGATCATGAAGAAGGCCCCCTGACCAAGGCGCGCGCGCAGATGGTCAAGCAGCAGACGCTGTTCGAACGGGGACGGGCCCTCGGGTTGGGGACGCTGCTTCGCCTCAGCCGGGGCGAGGACCGCAATCAGGGCCGGCGCCGCTCCTCCAACCTGGCCGACGCCTACGAAGCCCTGCTGGGAGCGGTCTATCTCGATGGCGGATTCGAGGCCGCCAGCCGTGTGATTCTCGCGCAATTCAGCGACGACATGGCGGATGTGGATTCCGCGCCCAACCTGGACAACCCCAAGGGCGAACTTCAGGAATACCTCCAGGGGCGTTCGCAGCCCAGTCCGGAATATCGCCTCATCGAGGCCTCCGGGCCGGACCACGACAAGATGTTCAAGTGCGCCGTCCTGCACCTGGGATCGGAGATCGGAGCCGGCAGCGGCAAGTCCAAGAAAATCGCCGAAAGCGAGGCCGCCCGGGCGGCGCTGGAGTCGCTCCGGGACGCTGAAGCCGAAACCCCGGAGTCCTCCGACGAACCCCGTTCCTAGCGCAGTTGTCCCGGCTGCGGGTTCTGGCGGCGTTCCGCCGCCGGTGTCGGGCGATCGGATGTGACGTTCGCATCCCCCGCCTAAAGCTGCGCCCCTGCCGTTCCGATGGAACAGGCGGGCGCCGGGAGTTTTCCGCGGCGGGCCTTGGGGCCTGTTGACTCAATAGAAAAGGACACCGAAGCGCCGGCTCAGG
>JAYPGD010000246.1:6984-8804 GCA_038126655.1 Verrucomicrobiales bacterium | reverse complement strand
AACGGGAAGCAGCCTGAGCCGGCGCTTCGGTGTCCTTTTCTATTGAGTCAACAGGTATGCACGGCAATCGCGACAGCGTCACAGATGCAGCGTCGGCTGTGTCAGCCGAGAAGCGGAACCATCATGCGACAGACGTCGTCTGCGCTGACACAGCGCAGTTCCCTCGGATCTGGGAGTCCCCTCATTTCCGCGCGGGTCGCGCCGCACTTTCAATCCCGCCCCACTACGCCGCGGCAGACGCAATGCTCCTTGCCACCCGTCTCTCGAATTGGCACACATGAATGATGCCTCATCCCCGCCGAACACCCTTGGTCTCCTTCCTCCTCCACGCCTCCGGCCTTGCCTTGCTGGCCCTGTCGACTGCCACGTCTCCGGCCGCTGAATTCGAATGGGCGTTCCGCGCTGGCGGCGAGGGCAATGACAAGATCCGCGGCGCCGCGGCTGGCGATCATGGCGCAGTCTTCGTCACCGGCGAGATCTCCGGACTTGCCGACTTTGGCGACAAGCGCCTGCAGACCGCCGGCAAGCTCGACTTCGTCGTCGCCAAGATCGATTCCCACGGCAAGGTCCTCTGGGCTTCCCGCGCCGGCGGCTCCGAGATCGATCGCGGCTACGGTGTCTCCCCCGCGCCCAATGGCGGGTGTTACGCCACCGGCCATTTCCAGAGTCCGACGATCGCGTTTGGCTCCACCATCCTGACCAATGCCGGCGACTACGACGGCTTTGTCGTTCGCTACGACGACCAAGGCCGCCCAATCTGGGCCCGTCGCTTCGGCGGGAAGAAATACGACTACGGTCATGGGATCGCCACCCTGCCCGACGGCTCGCCGGCAGTCGCCGGCGCCATGGCCGGCCCGGGCGATGTTTTCGGCTCCCGAACCACAAACGCCGTCGGACGTTCCGCGATCCTCGCCCGGCTCAGCCCGGACGGAGAACCGACGTGGTCGCGCATCATCCACGCCCCCAGCGCCAGCGGACACAATGTCGCAACCGGCCCCGACGGCTCCATCGCGCTCTGCGGCTACACCCGGGGCGCCGCTGTCTGGCCCGACGGAGGAAGGTCCGAATCCCGGCTGCAGGACATCTTCGTCGCGAAGTTCGACAGGTCCGGGCAACTGCTTTGGCGACGCGATGGAGGCGGCGCGGCCGACGGACTCGCCACTTCGGTCGCCATCGATCGGACAAACGGCGCGGTCTGCATCGCCGGAATGTTCAAGGCCGCCGCCTGGTTCGACGCCGAAACCTTGGCCTGTGGCGGTGGCCACGACTTCTACATGGCCGCCTACTCAGCCGACGGCGCATTCCTCGCCGCCCGTCACGGCGGCGGAGCCGAAACCGATTACGCCCTCGGCGCGGCCGCGCTCCCCGATGGGGGATTTGCCATCACCGGAGAGCTTTCCACCGCCGGCGAATTCAACGGCCGCCCGCATACCACCGCCGGAACCCGCGACGCCATCCTCGCCACGCTCGACAGCGCAGGAACGGTGACCTCCTTTGCCCTGGCCGGAGGAACGGACCACGACCTCAGCTACGCCATCGCGGGAACCACCGACAGCGCTATCGTCATCTCCGGCGCCTTCCGCAAAGAGACCCGCCTTGGCTCCCATAAGCTCACCGCCAAATCCGGCAATGACATCTTCGTGGCCAAGGCGCGTGTTCGTCGAGGCGCAGACAAATAGATCGCCTGGCGTATCAAAGCGACGCGTCCCCGGTTGGCGTCGACTCACGAAGAATCCCATTGCCCGCCCCCCTGCATTCACGGCTATGATGCGATTGATCTTATGAACAAGCCTCCCCTTCAGAGATTCCCCGCCACAATC
>JAYPGD010000246.1:0-6974 GCA_038126655.1 Verrucomicrobiales bacterium | reverse complement strand
CCACAATCCTCGCAGTCCTCGCCTTGGCCCACGCGACCTCCGCGGCGGACGCCCTTGAAATCAAAGTCGAGAAGAACGTCGCCGTCCCCATGCGCGACGGGACCATCCTCCGCGCCGACGTCTACCGCCCGACGACCGGCGGCCCCTATCCCGTCCTGGTGTCCCGCAGCCCCTATGGCAAACCCGGCGGCATGGCGCATGCCAAGGGCGGCTACATCGTCGTCTGCCAGGTCACCCGCGGCCGCTACGAGTCGGACGGCGTCTATGAATCCTTTGTCCGCGCCGACACCAACGAGGCCCGCGACGGTTACGACACGGTCGAATGGGCTGCGAAACTTCCCGGCTCCACCGGCAAGGTCGGAACCTTCGGCGCCTCCTACAATGCCTACGTGCAATGGAAACTCGCCGCGCTGCGCCCGCCATCGCTTGTCGTCATGTCCGCGCATTCCATTCCGGCGACCATGCACGAACTCGAAGGCCCCGGAGGCATCCGCCCCGGCCGTCGCCTCAACTGGTGGTATCGCAGCATGTCGCCGGACATGCGCAAGCGCGTCGACGGCGCGAAGCCGCACTCTCGCGCCGAGGCCGCCAAGCTCTGGACCGCCGGCCGGCACGAGGAACTCATGTGGTCCCTCCCCTGGATCAATTTGCCGGACGCCATGTTCGGCCACGAGGCCTCGACCGTGAAGGACTGGCTCCGCAACCCGACCGTGGATCCTTGGCGACTGCCCGAATGCTGTCCCGAGATCACCGTGCCCAACTTTGATGTCGTCGGTTGGTTCGACCACTGCAACGGCTCCATCGGGCTTCACCGTAAAATGGTCGCCGAGGGCGGGACGGAGGTCGCCCGGGAAGGCCAACGCCTCGTCATCGGCCCCTGGAGCCACACCGGCCGCGGCGGACAAAAGGTGGGCGAAATCGACTTTGGAAAGCGCGCGCGCTTCAACCTCCGCGCCGAGGAGATCCGCTGGTTTGATTACTGGCTCAAAGGGAAGGAAAACGGCATCGACAAGGAACCTCCCGTCCGCATCTTCGTCATGGGCGCCAATAAGTGGCGCAGTGAAAAGGAATGGCCGCTCGCCCGCGAGCAACGACAGCAATTCTTCCTTAACAGCGCCAGTCCGGCCAACACGCCCGCGGGCGGCGGCAGGTTGCTCGACGCGCCTTCCGCCAGTCCCGGATCCGATTCCTATGTCTACGACCCCACCAATCCCGTGCCCACGCTTTGGGACGCGCGCCAATTCACCGTCCCCGCCAACCAGGCTCCGCTGGCCGAACGCCGGGACATCCTCGTCTACCAGACCCCTCCCTTGAAGAAATCCGTCGAAGTCACCGGTTACCCCACCGTGACGATCTACGCCTCCTCCTCCGCGCCCGACACCGATTTCTTCGCCCGATTGATCGACGTGGCGCCGGACGGGGTCGCCCGCGACATTTCCATGGGCATGGTCCGCGCCAGCCGCCGACATGGACTTGACCGACAGGATCTGCTCAAGCCCGGCCAGATCACGGAATTCCAGATTCAGCTCAACCCGACGGCCAACCTCTTCAAGCCCGGCCACCGCATCCGGCTCGACATCACCAGCTCCGACTTCCCCAACTTCGACCGCCATCACAACACGGCGGCCAACCAGAACACCGACGCACGCCTGGTCGCCGCCAAGCAGACCGTGCATCATGGTCTCGTCCACGCCTCGAAACTCGACCTGCCGGTGATTCCCTGAGTCGGGCGCAGATTGGGGAGGACAATGCTGCCGGCGTCTGCGCCGCCGCCAATCCTCCCCGTCTCCAAGCATCCTTCACTCCACCCGGGCCCAAATCTGCTTCAGATAGGCCGGGGTCTCCCGAGACACCGGAAAATCACCAGGCTGCCCCGGAGTGTAGACTCGCGCGAGCCTTCCGCCTCGTTTGGACACAGCCCCCTTCACCGAGGCTTCAAATTGCGCCGCGTCAAGACGCGCGGTATTGCACGATGCGAAGAGCAGCCCCCCTTTCCCCAGCAACGGCAAGGCCCGCTCCACCAGATCCCCGTAATTCCGCTCGGTCTGAAACAGCCCCTGCTTCTTCGATTTTGAAAAGGTGGGCGGATCCAGGATGACCATGTCGAAAAGCCGCCCCTTGTTGGCCAGGCGCTTCATCCAATCGAAGGCGTCGCCATAGATGAAGTCGTGATCCTCGTGATCCAGGCCGTTCAATTCAAAATTCCGTCGTCCCCAATCCAGGTACTTCCGCGAAAGGTCGAGACTGGTCGCCCGAGCGCCCGCCCTGCCGGCGCAGACGGAGAAGGCGCAGGTGTAGGAAAAGGCGTTCAGAACCTCCGCGCCGCGCGGCAACTCGCCCGGCAGCCCGGAATCAATCTTCCGATCGTTGGCGGCCAACCGCCGCCGATTCTCGCGCTGATCGAGAAACAACCCCACCGAATAGCCCTCCCCGAAACGAATCGCATAGCGCAGGCCGTTCTCCAAAACCTCGAATTCATCCGGCGCGGGTTCGCCGAGCGCGAACTGCGGCGACGCCTGTTCCGGTGAACTCTCTCGGACCTTGCGATCCAGTCGCTTGTGATAGGCGCCGCGAATCCCGTCCGCGCTCTCCAGTAATCCCGCGAGAAACTCCCGCCGCCTCCGGTTCAAGGAAGATTCCGCCTGCGACAACAACCAGCCCCCGTATCGATCGACCTGCCATCCCTCCCATCCATCCGCGGCTCCATGAATGATCCGATGCGCATTGGTGGTCGTCGGATCGAATGCGCCCATCCTGTTCAACGCCGCCTGCAGATGTTCCTGTTCTCCGTTCATGTCGTGACCTGCCCCGCGCCCCTCATCAGGACCAGAAGATCCACTGTCCCCGCCAGACGACCCAGATTCCCAGCAGCAGATTCGCGACGGCGTGGGCCGTCAGGGCGTCCCCGAGATCCCGTCGGCGCACCGCCAGCCATTGCAGCAGCGCCCCGGTGAGCATTCCCGCCAACCACTCCCGATGCGCCAGACCGAACACCGCCGCCGCGACCAGAAACGGCTTCCACCGAAACTCACCGAGATCCACTTTTTCGAAGTCGGGATTGGCAATCCCGCGATACAGACACGACCGGTAGAAAACCTCCTCCAGCATGGGGACCAGCAGCGTGGAACCAAGGATCCGGACGCCGATGAACGCCCAGGCCGCCGTCGAACCGTCGCCGAACACAGCAAAGGGATTCCATGCCGTCCCGCTTTCCTGAAACACGGGATACCGCCCTTCCAGACCGACCCAGAGTCCAAACACCGCCACGCCGCCAAGCGCCCCCTCCCAACCAATCCGCCACTTCAACTCCCGAACCAATGGCAGCGTCAGCCAAATCAGAAAACCTCCGGCAAGCGTCTTACCCAGGTAGGCCCAATACGGGGTCCCAACGCCCGGCGCCAATTGACAGAAGGTCAGGCAAAGGAAGATGACGAACGGAGCCGCCCGGACAAACGCGGGCCTGCCCTTCAGTTGCTCCCGGAGACTTCTCACCCTGCAAGACACTCCGGCTCAAAACCCGCCCATCGACAACGTCCGGCGCGCGCCGTTCATCTCCAGCGTCACCGTCCGACGCTGAATCTCCACCACCCGCGCGCCGCCGATCTGGTCGCCGACATACAATGCGCGGCTGTTGATCAACACCGACGGGTTCTTCAGTCGAAAAAAGATCCCTTGGAGATTCAGCGGCGGAAATTCCTCGACCTCTCCCGATTTCGCGGGAAGCGCCGACAGATTGACAAAATCCGGATCCCGCGTCGCGCCCTCCTGCCCGGGCGTCCCAGTCGCCCGGGCTTTCGGCGTTGGCGCGGAAAAGGGAACAGTCGCTGGCGGCGCGACCACCTTGCGGCCCCGGGACTCAGCGGCCGGAACAGGGGGAGCCGGCGCAACCGCCGCGATCGCAGGCGGCTCCGGTTTGGCGGGGGCAACGGGCGCCGCCGGCAGCGGCGTCCCCATTGCCGGGGGAACCTCGATTCCGACCGGGGCGACCGGAGTGCTGTCGGGAATGGCGTCCCGATTCGGCGCAGGGAGCGTGGCCGCGGCCTCAATCCTTGGCGGCTCTGTTTCCCGGCCCTTCTCATCCATGGCCTCGCCGCTTTCCATCGCCGGCGGCATCGGTTCGACCTCCGGGGCGGCGGCCATCTGCGCCGGAGCCTCCGCGGGAGCGACGGCCGCCTGCGCAACGGGATTCCGCGCCTTCCACCAGATCGCAAAGGCCCATACAGACACCCCCAGCAAGGCCAGCGCCATTACGGATCCGACAAGCCCCGCCAACGGGCTCGCCGGCCGCTTCAATGATTCGACCGTCTGCACCGGCGCGCCCATCGGCCCCTGAGGCGCGCGCCTCTTCTGCGTCTTGTTGGCCTTGCGGAGCGCGTCGTTGATCAGGCTCATCAGGCGACCTTCCCTTCCAGTTCGCGGATGGCCCGCCCCGCCAGATGATAGTCGATCTGCTCCGTCTGATTCACATACCCGGCGAGCAGGCACTTGTCGCACAACGCGTTGATCAATCGCGGAATCCCCTTCGAATACCGATGCACGCGCCAGATCGCCCCCTTGGAAAAATAGGGAGCCCCGTTGCCGCCCGAGACGTGGATGCGATGCTGGATGTAGTTCAACATCTCGTCGCGGCTCAACGGCCCCAGATGGTAACGGACCGTGATCCGCTGGCGCAGTTGGCGAAGATGATGCGCGTTCAATCGACTGCGCAGTTCCGGTTGCCCCATCAACACGATCTGCAGCAGCTTCTGGTCGTCGGTCTCGAGATTGGACAACAGCCTCACCTGCTCCAGAAGCTCATCGGTCAGGTCCTGCTCCTCGTCGATGATCAAGACAGCGTCCTTCCCATGTTACACCAACCCAAACAAAAACTCGTTGATCGAAGCCAGGGTCTCCAGTCGATCCTTCCCGGCGACGTCGATTCCAAACTCCATCGCGATCGCCTTCATCAGGCCGTCCGGATCCAGGACCGGGTTCAAAATCAGCGCCGTTTCAAAACTCTCCCCCAACTGATCCAGCATCGCCCGGCAGATCGTGGTTTTGCCCGCGCCGACCTCCCCCGTGATCTGAACAAAGCCCTTGCGTTCGCGGATCCCGTACAACAAGTGGTTGAACGCCTCGCGGTGCTTGGCGCTATAGAACAAAAACCTCGGACTCGGCGTGATCGAGAACGGCGGCTCGTTCAATCCGTAAAACTCAAGATACACAGAGCTTTCCTAGCCAATCCCACCCGATCTTGGAAGGCAAAAGCGGTTCCGCGATCCTCGATGCCAGTTCCTCGGCTCTGGATCCGGTCTGTTCAATGCTGGGCGCTCGGATCACGGACCACAAATCTCAGATCTCGAATCTCAGATCTCAAATCTCAGATCTCGAATCACGGACCACGGACCACGGACCCAGATTGGAAGCTTGGGATTTCCCGCGACGGGTTCTACTCTCCCGCCGATGTCACGACTCGACCGCTATCTGCTGCGCGAACTCCTGGTTCCATTGGCGTTGTGTCTCTGCGCGTTCCTCATCATCTGGATCGCGCAGGATCTCCTCAATGAGATGGACCGGTTCCGGGCCACGAAGCTCACCGCGGCGGACATGGGCGAGTATTATGTCTATCGCCTGCTGGAGGAGCTTCCCCGACTGATGCCCGTCGCGCTCCTGCTGGCCCTGCTCTATTCCCTGACCACGCATGCGCGGCACAATGAGTTGATCGCCATCCGCTGCGCCGGCGTCAGCCTCTGGCGCATGAGCGCGCCCTTCTACGCCTTGGGCATCCTGCTCAGCGGAGGGCTTTTCCTCCTGACCGATTTCGTCTTCCCCAACAGCCAGGAAGCCATCCAGGCCGTCCTCAGCCGACGTCAGGAGAAGGAAAGCAAGGAGAACGCGGACCTTGTCCAAAAATTCAACTTCCGGAACGGCGCCGACGGCCGCATCTGGGAGGCGGCCTCCTTCGACAAACGGCGCTGGATCCTGGAGCAGCCCATCGTCAAATGGAGTCTGTCGTCCACCGAGTCGCGCACGATCTCCGCCAGGCGGGCCTACTGGACCAACGACGTCTGGCGCTTTGTGCAGGTCACCCAATGGGAGCGCACCGACGCCGACGACACACCGCCCGAACAGCGCGCCGAGTTCCTGGACTTCCCGGCATTTTCCGAGGGTCCCCGCCAATTCTTGAACGACATCAAATTCAGCAGCTTCAGCGACGCCAAACTCATCAAGAAAAGCCGCTTCTCGCTCAAGGAAATCCTCGAATACCTCGAATTCAAACCCGACCTTGACGACGCGGAGGCCGACCGCATTTACACGCAGTTGCACGCCCGGCTCGCGACCCCCTGGACCTGCCTGGTCGTCGTCATGATCGCCATCCCCTTTGCCTCGCTCTCAGGCAAACGCAATGTCTTTGTCGGCGTCGCCAGCAGCATCGCCTTTTGCTTCAGCTACTTCGTCATGCAGCGCTTTGGCCTCGCCCTGGGCACCAGCGGCGCAGCCCCCCCCTGGGCCGCGGCCTGGACCCCAAACATCCTTTTCGCCGCCACAGGCCTGGTCCTCACACGCAAGGCGTCTTGAGGGAGCGTCGGCGCGCGGACATCCCGCCTGCGCTACATTCCACCTGCCCGAGAAACGGATTCCCGTTTCAGGTCTTTCCCCTACACTGCCCGCGTGTCCGATGAATCAAGCGAACTCCACGAATTGAAGATCCGCTTTGCGCGGTTGAGCCAGCTTTACGAGGTCAGCAATGTCATCCATTCGTCGCTGGATCAACAGACCGCGTTGAAGGTGATCCTGACCGAGGCCGTGGGGTTGACGCGCGCCTCCAGCGGTTCGGTGGCTTTGGTAAATCCGACCACCCGGGAGTTGGAGATCCTGTCGTCGCACGGGCTGCCGGATTCCGCGCAGGGCATGAAGCTCCGGGTTGGCCGGGGCGTGACTGGTTGGCACCCCCACAACCCCAACCCCCCCCCCAACCCCCAACACCCCCACCA
>JAYPGD010000245.1:0-8908 GCA_038126655.1 Verrucomicrobiales bacterium | reverse complement strand
GAAACGTAAAAGCTCCCCGGCATCAGTTCGATGATTTCCATGCGCGGGTTTATGGAGAAAACCACGACTCCAAACAAGCGGAATGTCTCGATTTGGAACGCTTTCGCCCACAATGACATCAGGATTCCAATTTGGGGTGCCAACCAAGAATTGCCTGACACGCTCAACTCGGCCGCCTAGACTCCGCGCATGGATTGGTTAACGGATCCCTCCATCTGGATCAGCCTGCTGACGCTGACGTTGCTCGAGATTGTCCTCGGCATCGACAACCTGGTCTTCATCTCGATCCTGGCGAACAAGCTGCCGGAGGAGCAGCGCCGCCAGGCGCGGCAGACCGGTTTGATGGCGGCGTTGTTCAGTCGCATCCTGCTGCTACTGAGTTTGTCCTGGCTTGTCACCTTGACCAATGTGGTCGTCAAATTGCCGCAGTGGTCCTGGCTGCATGAGCCCTACGGTTTGTCCTGGAAGGATTTCATCCTCCTGGCCGGCGGATTTTTCCTGCTGTGGAAGAGCACAACCGAGATTCATGACAAACTGGAGGGCGAGGACGGCCATGCAACCAGCAACTTGAAAGCCGTCACCTTCAGGTCCGTCATCATGCAGATCATGGTCATCGACATCGTCTTCTCGCTGGATTCGGTGATCACGGCCGTGGGCATGGTGGACAAGGTGCCGGTGATGATCGCGGCGGTCGTGCTGGCGATGATCTTCATGCTCATCTTCAACCACGCCATCTCGGACTTCATCAACAAACATCCCACCTTGAAGATGCTGGCCCTGAGTTTCCTGATCCTAGTCGGCATGGTCCTGGTCGCCGAAGGCCTGCACTTCCATGTGCCCAAGGGGTATGTCTACTTCGCCATGGCCTTCTCGGTCGGCGTGGAGATCCTGAACATCAAGATGCGGGCGAAAGCCAGGGCCAAAGTCAAGTTGCACCAGCCCTACCGTTGACCTAGGAACGCGCGATGCCTTTCACCGATTTTCCAGAACAGGGTCAGGTCGTGGAACTGCTGCAGCGCAGTCTCGAACGCGGCCGCCTCGCCCACGCCTATCTCTTCACCGGTTCGCAGATGAGCGAACTGGAGGACATGGCCTCCGCCCTGGCGATGACCCTCAACTGCCGGGAGCCCGTCCGCCATGCGGAATCGGGAACCGCCATCGACTCCTGCGGCCAATGCGTGAACTGCCGCAACATCGCGGACTTCAACCACGCCGACGTCCACTGGGTCCGCCCGGAATCGAAACTGCGCATCATCACCGTGGACCAGACGCGCGAGATGATGCGCGCCGTGAATCTCAAGCCCACCGCCGCGGAGTTCAAGGTGTCGGTCGTCGTCGCCGCCGACCGCATGAACACCGAGTCCGCCAACGCCTTCCTCAAGACGCTTGAGGAGCCGCCCGCCAAGTCGATTCTCATCCTCCTGTCCACCGACCCGCAGCGTCTGCTGGAAACCATCCTCTCGCGCTGCCTGCGACTCAACTTTGCCGGCGGCGGGACGCTGCGCATCGAGGACGCCGAACTCGCCTGGCTCCAGAACTTCGCCGATCAGGCCTCGCGGACCGAGGGCGGACTGCTCGGACGCTACAAGCTCCTCGGCTCGCTCATGGGCCGGCTCAACGAGATCAAGGAGTCCGTCGAAACCACCCTGACCGAACGCTCGCCGCTACAGCGCCACGACGACGTGGACGACAAGCTGCGCAAGCGTTGGGAGACCGAACTCACCGCCGCCATCGAGGCCGAGTACCGCCGCGAACGCGCGGAACTCCTGGCCCGCGTCCAGTGGTGGCTGCGCGACATCTGGATGGCCGCGCTCGACGCCGCCGAGTCCATGCTGGCCCTCCCCAGCCTCGCGTCCTCCGTCCGCGCCGTCGCCGCCCGCGTCTCCCCCGACGACGCCATGGAGAACCTCGCCGTCATCGAACGCACCCAACGGCTGCTCCATACCAACGTCCAGGAGGCCCTGGCGCTGGAGGTGGGCTTGCTGAAGTTGAAACTTTGAGTCGCTTTGCGTTCGCGGTGAATACCCCCTTCCACTGGCGAGGGGCAGCCCCCTACGCCAGGATCTCTTCCGGGATGTTGACCTTGGCGACTCCGGTCAGCCGTTGGTCGAGGCCCTGGTAGGGGAAGGTGAGTTTCTCGTGGTTGATTCCGAGTTGGCGGAGAATGGTGGCGTGGAGGTCGGTGACCGCGACGGGGTCCTTGACGATGTTGTAGCTGAAGTCGTCGGTCTGGCCATAGGTGAGGCCGCCCTTGACGCCCCCGCCGGCCGCGAAGGCGGAGAAGCAACGGGGATGGTGATCGCGGCCGTAATCGTCGCGTTCGAGCCGGCCCTGACAGAAGGAGGTGCGGCCGAATTCGCCGGCGCAGACGATGATGGTGTCCTCAAGCAGACCGCGCTGCTTGAGGTCCCGGATCAGCGCGGCGGTGGGCTGGTCGATGTCGAAGCACTGCCCGGGGAGCTGCTTGGGCAGGATGGTGTGGTGATCCCAGCCGCGATGGAAGATCTGGATGAAGCGGACGCCGCGCTCGATCATGCGTCGGGCGAGCAGGCAGTTCTTCGCGAAGGAGCCGTTCTTGCGGACCTCGGGGCCGTAGAGATCGAGGATGTGCTCCGGTTCGCCGGAGACGTCGGTGAGTTCCGGCACGGAGGCCTGCATGCGGAAGGCCATTTCCTGCTGCGCGATGGTGGTCTGGATCTCGGCGTCGCCGATCTCCTGGAAGTGCTTCCGGTTCACCTCGCCGACAGCGTCGAGCATGCGACGCCGGACGCGGGCGTCGACGCCCCCGGGATTGGAGAGGAAGAGGACGGGATCGCCGGTGGTCTGGAAGGCGACGCCCTGGTGTTTTGAAGGCAGGAATCCGCTGCCCCAAAGCCGGTTGTAGAGGCCTTGGGTGTTGCGGGTGCCGCCCGTCCAGTAGGCGGAGTTGAGCACGATGAAGTCGGGCAGGTCGCGGTTCATTGAGCCGAGGCCGTAGCTGAGCCAGGCGCCCATGCTAGGTTTGCCGCCGACCTCCGCGCCGGTGCAGACGAAGGTCTTTCCGGGATCGTGGTTGATGGCGTTGGTGTGCATCGAATTGATGATGCACAGATCGTCGGCCACGCCGGCCAGATGGGGGAAAAGTTCGTTCATCCACACCCCGCCCTGCCCCGCGCGTTGAAACTTGAACATCGAGGGGGCCACGAGCTTCGCCTTGCCCTTGGTCATGGCGGTGACGCGCTGGTTCTTGTGCACGCTCTCGGGGAGCGGCTGCTTGAACAGCTTCTCCATCTGCGGCTTGTAATCGAAGGTGTCGATCTGGCTGGGCGCGCCGGCCATGAAGAGGAAGATGACGTGTTTGGCCTTCGGCTGGCGATGCGGCGCCATCACGGCTCCGGCATTCTGTGGAAGCAGGGACCCCAGGACGGCGCCTCCGAGGCCCATGGAGCTCGTCTTGAGAAACTGACGCCGCGCCTGCAGCCGGTTTGATTCGTCGCTGATGTCGTGGAGGATCATTGGCGTGTCTTGGTGATGTCGAGGTTCTGGATGGAGCTGACGAGCAGGGTCCAGGCGGCGAGTTCGGGCGAGGCGCCCCCTTCGCACACGGCCGCGGCCATGGCCGGCTTTCCGCTGTAGATCTTCTTCAGGTCCGCGAGGGCGGCGAGCAACGCCCCGCGCTCCTTCTCGTCGGGAAGCTGCGAGGTGATGGTCTCGTAGACGGCGGCCAGGCGCCCGGCGTCGCCCTCCAGGGAGAGGTCGGACAGGGTCCTGCGGGCCAGGTTGCGGGCGGCCCGGAGATACTCCTTCTCGTTGAGCAACAACAGCGCCTGCAGCGGGGTGTTGGTCCGTTCCCGGCGGGCGATGCACTCCTCGCGGGAGGGCGCATTCAGGATCGTCATCTGCGGCGGCGGGAAACCGCGCTTCCAGAAGGTGTAGAGGCTGCGGCGGTAGATCTTCTCGCCGGAGTCGGGGATGTACTCCTTCGGGTAGGAACTGGGCATGCCGACCCTTCCATAATCCGTCCGGCTGCGGCGGCTTCACGCTCCTGCCGTAGAGCTTCAGACTCAACCGCCCGCTGGTGAAGAGAACCTGGTCGCGGATCATCTCGGAATCCATGCGGAATCGGGAACCGCGACCGAGCAACCGGTTCTCAGGGTCGCGCGCATAGGCCTCGGGCTGGGCCGCGGACGACTGCCGGTAGGTTCTCGACATCACCACCCGCTTCATGAGGCCCTTCACATCCCAGCCGGAATCGATGAACGAGCGCGTGAGATGATCCAGCAGATCCGGGTGACTCGGCCATTCGCCCTGGGCGCCGAAGTCCTCCGAGGTCTTCACGATGCCCACGCCGAACAACTGTTGCCAGAAACGGTTGACCGCCACGCGCGCGGTGAGCGGATTCTGATCCGACACGAACCAGTTTGCCAGGTCCAGGCGATCCTTCACGCCCTCCGTCGCGCGCGAGGGCGGCAGGAAGCCGGGCGTCTCCCGGCCAACCTCCTCGCCGAAGTTGTCATAGGCGCCGCGGATGAGAATGTAGGACGGCCGCCGCTCGGCGCGCTCCTTCATCACCATGGCGGCGGGAATCTCCAACAGCAGGTTGTCGCGCTCGGCCTGGGCTGCTTTCAAGGCCTGCTGAAGCTTCTTCTGCTGCCCGGAAAACGCCGCCTTCTCGCGTCGATCCTTCAATTTTGAAAGTGCGGCCTCCAGTCGCTTCAACTCGGCGTCCGCCTGCTTCACCCGATCTTCGAGGGCTGCCAACCGGGGTTTCTGCTCCGCGCTGGGCAGATTGATATAGGGTGGCTGCAGGCCGCGCTTGAAGTCCGCGCCGCTGCGGCGGCCGGTCTCCGGCTTGGCGTCGATGTTGTTGAAGAACGCAAAGAGCTGGTAGTAGTCCTTCATCGTCATCGGATCGTACTTGTGGTCGTGACAGACGCAGCATTGCACGGTCATGCCCATGAAGGCGGCGCCGACCGCATTGACGCGATCCATGACGTTGCGGGTGTAGCTCTCCTCAGGCAGGGCGGTGCCGACATCGATGATCAGGTGCAGGCGGTTGAAGCCCGAGGCGATCAGCTGGTCGGTGGTCGGCTTTCCATAAAGGTCGCCGGCAAGCTGCCACTTGACGAATTCGTCGTAAGGGAGGTTCGCGTTGAATGCGCGGATGACCCAGTCGCGATAAGGGGTGAGTTCGCGATAGTGATCGTGATGAATGCCATTGGTGTCGGAAAAGCGCACGAGGTCGAGCCAGTACTTGGTCATGTGCTCCCCGTATTGCGGCTTGGCGAGCAGGCGATCGACGAGCCGTTCGTAGTCCATGGGCGACTCGTCGGCGAGAAAGGCGCGGATCTCCTCCCGCGTCGGCGGCAGTCCGGTGAGATCCAGGCTGAGGCGACGGATCAACGTGCGTTTGTCGGCGACGGGCGAAGGCGACAATCCGGCCGCCTCCAGTTTACGGAGAACGATGCGATCGATGGGGCGGCGGCTCCAGTCCGGGTCCGCATTCTCCGGCAATGCCGGCTTCCTCGGCGGGATGAAGGCCCAGAAATCCTGGTAGCGGCCGCCGTCCTTGATCCATTTGCGGAACAGCTCCTTCTCGCGAGCGGTCAGCGGCTTCTGGTGGGCGTCCGGCGGCGGCATGATCTCGTCGGGGTCGCTGGCGGCGATCCGCAGCCAGACGGAGCTTTGTTCCGGCGAGCCGGGTTGGATCGCGGCGAGGCCGTCGCGCGCGCGGTAGGCTCCCTCCGTCCCGTCGGTCACATCAAGGCGCAGCCTGCCCTCGCGCTGCCCCGCGTCGGGGCCATGGCAGGCGAAACAGCGGTCGGAAAGCAGGGGGCGGATGTCGCGATTGAACTGGACGCCATCCGCCGCCGGCAGCAGCGCGGGAAACAACACCGCCGCGGCGAACGACAGCGTCAGCGGCTTCAAACCAGGACGTGGAAACATGGCCCGGATTATCCCCGGTCCATGTTGCGGCGCAATGAACATTTATTGCCGCAGGATGACGATCGCTTGCGCGGCCGGAGGCGCAGACCTCCCCCCTTCGTGCGGGATGGTCGTGGATCTTGAACTGACGCCTTCCACGCCGGCTTCGCGGATGAACTCGGGGGTGTCGTTCGAGGTCGGATCACTGCCCCCGTCGGAAAGGGCGGTTGTTGCGATAGAGTTCAAGCCGTCGCTGCAACGGCGCGATCAATTGGCCCTGCCCGGCCGCCTGCGCTGATGCGACGGCTCTTTCGATCGTCTTCGCAGCGGCGGCGAAATCGCCTGTTTCAGCCTGAGCCATGGCGAGGGTGTCCAGCGGAACAGGATCGGCGCCGCCGGTCAGATCCACGGCGCGCTGCGCGAGACGGAGCGCGGTTGCGCCGTTGCGTAAGGCCGCATCCGGATGACTGGCGCGAATGCCGGCCAGGGCGTTGAGAGCGGGAACAAGCTCGAGATTCCGGTTGAGGGCCTCCTCAAGGCTGGCGGCGACGCGCTTGATGTCTCCCGCGAGGGCGAAGGTCTGCGCCAGCGCCAGATACTCCTCCGCGGAGCCGCCGATCTCCTCGAGTCGTTCCGCCTCATACCGCGCAGCCCCGGCATGATTGCCGGAGGCCGAAGCCAGTTTGGCGAGATTGGCCAGCATCTCCGGATTGTGGGGATTGATTTCGTAGGCGCTCAGGAGGTGCTCCCTGGCCTCGGCGAGTCGCGCCTTGGAGGCGAGGAAGACGGCGAGATTATTGTGCGCGATGTCGTTTCCCTCGGTGACGGCCAAGGCCCGGCGAAACAGGGTTTCACTGTCCTGCCAATGCCGGATCAGTCGCGCCGATGTCAACGCGCAGGCCAGCAGGATGACGCCGGCAGCTCCGGCAATGACGCGGGAGGGAATCTGTTTGAGGCGGCTGGCGGCCTCCCAGCAAATGGCCGCATAGACGCCGATCAGCGGAATGTAGGCGTAGCGATCCGCGATCGCCTGGTCGCCCACCTGCAGGATGCCGATCACCGGGACCAGCGCGCCGACAAACCAGAACCAACCGACCGCGATGTGGGGGCGTGTCCGCAACGTGCGGATGGCGACCGCCGAAACGCCCAGAAAGATCACGGCCGCTCCGGCAATCCCCCAGGCCGGCCACTGTCCGGGGTGGGGATAAAAGACCGCCAGATTCGCCGGCCAGAACAGCTTGCCGAGATAGAGGGAATAGGCGACGAGCGCATTGCCGATCCGGAAATCCAGGGGGAGTCGCTCCAATTCGATCATGGCGCCCTGCTTCTGCGCGTTCACGGTCATGATCGCCAGGAAACCGGCAAGCGCAAAGAGCGGAAGCTTTTCCAGAAGCGGCTTCTTGAGTTGGGGGACGATCTCCCGGAATGAACCGGTTTTGATCCGGTTCAACGGCCAGAAGTCCAGCAGCAGCAGCGCGCAGGGAAGAGTGACGATCATGGGCTTGGTCAGGATGCCGATCGCGAAGACGCCCGCCAGCGCGGCGTAGCGCGCCGGGGTCCGATCCTCCACCCAACGCAAATGAGCCAAAACGGTCAGCAGCCAGAACATCAGGCAGAGCCCGTCCTTGCGTTCGGAGATCCAGGCGACCGATTCCACATGCAGCGGATGCAGGGCCAGCAGGGCCGCGACCATGGCGGCCGGCCAGCGGGCCTTCGTGAGACGAAACAGGACGTAAAACAACAGCGCGGCGTTGAGCGCGTGGATGAGGATGTTGAGCAGATGATGGGCTCCGGCATTGAGGCCGAACCACTCGCACATCGCCATGTGGGAGAGCGTGGTGAGCGGATGCCAGTTGAGCAGATGCGTCCCGGTGAACGCAAACTTCACCCCCTCCCAGGTCAGGCCCTGCTGCACAAGATCGTGGGCGGTGATGTAGCCCGGATCGTCGTGATTGACGAAATCAAAGCCGCGCGCCGGCAGATAGAGCAGCAGCGCGGCAAGCGCGAGGGCGAGGGCGATCCAACCATTGACCGCGCGGTCGGACAGGGGGCGCTGTTGGGCGGCCGCTTCGGTCATTGCGTCGGCATGGAGGAAGCCGGTTGGCGGGCCGTCGAAGGCATCAACGCGTTGCGCCGGATTTGCGGCCGGCCTCGCTGCTGCCCAGTTCCTCGTAGTAGCGGCGGACCTTCTCGGCGTAGCGCGGAGGGACGGGGTCGCGGTCGATCGGCGTCAGCGGCTTCTCGGAATCGCGCCGAGCCAGTTCTTCGATGACAGCGTCGCGAAGTTCAAGCAGCGGTCCGTAAATCTGGGACTGCACGAGATCCCATTGGGGCTCCTTGCCGTGGCGCTTGAACTCCGCGCGCACAGTGCGGGCCCGCCCGCGAACACGGGCGACCTGCTCGCGAAGCTCAGGCACATCCAGCATCTCCTCGACATCGCGAAGACTATCCGACCAGTCGCGGTAGTTGTCGCCAGTCAACGGACCGCCCTGGTTGTTCCGGACAGTCTCGTTGTCATTGAAGAAGTCGCGCAAACCGCCGCCGGTCGGATTCGATTGATTGCGTTGTTGACCCTGTTGTTGCCCCTGTTGTTGACCTTCGCGTTGCTGACCCTGCTGCTGGCCTTCACGTTGTTGGCCTTCACGTTGTTGGCCTTGCTGCTGGCCTTGCTGTTGGCCCTCGCGTTGCTGGCCCTGCTGTTGGCCCTGCTGTTGGCCCTGCTGTTGCCCCTCGCGTTGCTGGCCCTGCTGTTGACCCTCGCGTTGCTGGCCCTGCTGCTGGCCTTCGCGTTGCTGGCCTTGCTGTTGGCCCTCGCGTTGCTGGCCTTGTTGTTGGCCCTCGCGTTGCTGGCCTTGCTGTTGGCCTTCGCGTTGCTGGCCTTGCTGTTGGCCCTCGCGTTGCTGGCCCTGCTGTTGGCCCTCGCGTTGCTGGCCTTGCTGTTGGCCCTCACGTTGCTGCCCCTGCTGTTGGCCTTCCCGTTGTTCCGTCTGTTGACCATCGCGCC
>JAYPGD010000244.1:0-8934 GCA_038126655.1 Verrucomicrobiales bacterium | reverse complement strand
CCCGGACATGGTGCTCACCGGCGACCTGCACAACAGCGTTGCCATCCGCACCACCGACAATGTCTGGGAGTTCGCCTCCGGACCGCGCAACTCGAACAATCACTTTTTTGTCGACGAGGGAGGCCGGCCGATGACCGGGAAGTTCAAATACGGTCCGCGCGAATGCGACATCCGTTGGTCGACCTGGTTCAACAATGACATCCCCCGTCAGGAGCTCAAGCATCCCACCTTCTGCGTCGTGAAGGTGAACAACGTCTTCAACAATCCCAAGCGCCTCGGCGACGAACGCTTCGTCGCCTACCCCCGCCCGCAGGTGGTGTTCCAATACTACGACGGACGCAGCGGCGACCTGCGCTACGCGGAAGCCGTCGCGGCCGCGGATTGATCGGGAGGGCACGTCGCGATGAAGCGCAGCGAAGGTGGAAACGTGGACATCCCTGTCCGTGCGTTTGTGCCCGGAACCGGAGAGAACTCCACGGATGGCAAAGCCGACCCACGGATTGAAAGAGGGGCATTCGTGGGGCGGCCTTGGCGAATCCGGTTCGAGTTCCAGATAGGGCGAGGATGAAGGGATTTCGATTTCATGGTCTCCTTGCGCTGGCGGCGTTGTTGGGCGCGGCAGTCTTGGCGGACGCCGCGGAGCCCGTCGATGGGGCCGGGGCGCCCGGCAGAATCGCCTTCAAGGACAAGCGCATCCGTGAGAGCAGCGGGTTGGCGCGATCGATCCGGAATGAAGATGCGATCTGGACGCACAACGACTCCGGCGGCGGGGCGCGCCTGTTCTTGGTCGATCTGAAAAGCGGAGCGACGCGGCTCGTCTGCAGTCTGGCGGGGCTGCGCGCCAGGGACTGGGAGGACATGGCCGCCTACGAGCGCGACGACCGGGCGATGCTGGTCGTGGGGGATGTCGGATCGAACCGGAACGACCGGCGGCCCCGGTTGCTGCATTTCATCGATGAGCCATTGGCGGGCGCAACGCGAGAGAACGAAGTCCGAGAAACGCCGGTCTGGGCGACGCTGGAGTTTCAGTTCGAGGACGGCTTCCCGGATTGCGAGGCTCTGGCGGTGGATGACGCGATGGGGACGGTCTGGTTGGCCAGCAAGGTGAGGTCCGGCGCCTGCGGGGTGTATCGGCTGGACCTCCCGGAACGAGCGGGGCGTTCCAGTCAGACTGCGACGCGCGTCGCGCAGCTCGAGTTGCCCATGATCACGGCCATGGATCTGCGGGCCGACGGGCGGCGGATGCTGTTGCTGACCTACGTTGCCATCTGGGAGTTTCGCCTGCCCGAAGGAAGAACGTGGCCCGGCCTTTTGCCGGAGCGGCCCGACGTCATCCTTTTCGCGCCGCTCGGCAGACAGGTCGAGGCCATCTGCTATTCGGACAAGGAAAACGAGTTTCACCTATCGGCCGAAGGCCGCGGAGCCAGCCTCTGGACGCGGAAGCTGCCGCTGGAAACGCCGTCGAGGAAGGGCAAGGGCGGGAAGTGACAGGGAAGAATGTCGCCCCTTCTTGGATGACCCTCTTGGACTTGTCTGTAGTGTGGGCTCTGTGAGCCCGTTGCGACACCATCGCCTGACACAGGCGACGCTGCACCTTGTCCCTCCGGACAGTCGGGATTCACCGCCGGTTGCTGGTTGCGCGCCTCTGCCTCAAGGCTGGCAACGCTTCGGTATCGACTACGGGAAACGTCGGGGGCAGGATGACGCGCATGATTCCGAGATCATTATTCCGCTGGAGGCATGGCGTCGTCGCGATTGGCGCAGTTGTCGTATTGCAGTTCAACGTCGCGGCGGCGGCGCCGGGCTTTGTCTCCCTGTTCGACGGCAAGACCCTGGAGGGATGGCATCAGGTCAACTGCGCCAAGGAGACCTTCACGGCGCGTGACGGCATGATCGTCTGCACGGGCAAGCCCACGGGCGTGCTGCGATCGGACAAGCAGTATGAGAACTTCATCTTCGAGGTGGAGTGGCGGCATATGAAGCCCAAGGGCAACGCCGGCATCTTCGTCTGGTCCGAGGGCATCAGCGCTCCGGGCGTCCCTTTCGCCAAATCGATCGAGGTGCAGGTCTTGGAGAATGAGTATGGGAAGTCCGACTGGTTCACGACGCACGGGGATATTTTTCCGATTCATGGTTCGACCATGGTTCCCGATCACCCGCGGAAGGGAAGTCGGAGCTTTCCGACGGAGGAGCGTTCGTTGCCGGCGGGCAAGTGGAACAAATACGTGATCGTCTGCATCGACGGCGCGGTGAAGCTCTCGGTGAACGGAAAGTTTGTGAACGGCGGGGCGGAGTGCAACTACCGCAAGGGCTATCTCTGCCTGGAATCCGAGGGTTCCGAGGCGCACTTCCGGAACCTGCGCCTGTATGAGTTGCCGCCATCCGGAGCGGACAAGAGCAACACCGCTCCCTTGGTCGAGGGTTTTGTCACGCGTTACTCGGGCGTCGATCTGCGGGGTTGGAAAGTCAACGCGGAAGCGGCCAAGGTCTGGAAGAGCAATGATTGGCGACTGGTCTGCAAGCCCACGCCGGACGATCGTCGGGATCTGGAGATGGACGGCGAGTTTGGGGAATACTCCGTGCAGATCGATTACAAATGGGACGCCAAGGATGCGAATGTCCTGTTGTCGCCCTTGTTGTTGGGAGGTCGGCCGGTCTGGCATGACGAGAAGGTTCCGGCCGGGGTGAAGAGGGCGTTGGCGGACGTGAAGCCCGGCAAGTTCCTGCGCCTGCGGGTCGATCGGGGCGCCAGGACGCAGACGATTTCGGCGAATGGGGCGGTCGTGGCAAAGAACGTCGCGGTCGAACGAGGAGCAAGGGAGAAGATTGCGCTGCGCAACGCGGGCGTGGCGGCGACGTTTTCCTCCATTTACACCTTGGAACGATGATCGGTTCGTTTCGCTTCCGGGTTTGGGCGGCGTTGCTGGCGTGGCCTGTGGTTGTGTCCGCCGCCGAGGTCCGCATTGAGAAGGACGTCGCGTATCTGGGAGCCGAGCGTTCCGAGAAACTGGATCTCTATTTCCCTCCGGATCACCGACCCGGGGAAGGGGACCCGAAGCCGGCGGTCGTGATCATCCATGGCGGCGGTTGGTTCGGAGGCGACAAGGGCGCGAGGCGCGAGATCAACATTGGAACCAACCTCGCCCGCGCCGGCTATGTCTGCGCCAGCATCAACTACGAATTGGCCAAGGCGACCAAGGAGGACGCGTTCACGGTGAGGTTGGAGCGAATATGGCCGCGCAACCTGGCGGATTGCCAGACTGCGGTGCGCTACCTGCGAAGTCGGGCCAAGGAACTGGGAATCGATCCAGAACGCATCGGCGCCATTGGCGGATCGGCCGGCGGGCACCTGACGGCGATGTTGGGTTTCGTGGATGAGCCGGTCGGGCCGGAGGAGGGGCGGTTGTATCCGGGGCATTCCAGTCGCGTCCAGGCGATGGTTCCCATGTATGGGCCCAACGATCTGGTTCATCGCGCCCGGGAGTTGGGGCTTGATGGCGATCCGAACTTGGTGGAGCTCTGCCGCGCGGCTTCCCCGGTGACGCATCTTTCGCCTGACGATCCGCCGACCCTGATCCTGCACGGGACGAAGGACACGACCGTGGATTTGAAGCAGTCGCAGATCCTGGGCGAGGCCTGCCGGGGGATCGGGCATGAGTTCGAACTGCGAATCGTCGAGGGCGGGAAGCACTCCTTTCATCTGCAGCCTCCGGGGCATGATCTGCGTCCGCTGGCGACGGCGTTCTTCAACCGGCATTTGAAGAAGAAGAACCTGGCGCCGATACCGAGGGAGTTGCGCAAGGAGCGGTTTGAGGTGGAGGGGCGGTCGGCCTTCATCATCTGGCCGACCCGGCGGCGCGAGGGCGCGACGCCCTGGGTCCTGTATGCGCCGACCTTTGCGGAGCGCCTTCCGGGGCGCGCGGAGGGTTGGATGTTGAAGCGGTTCCTCGACGCGGGGATTGCCATGGCCGGCGTGGACGTTGGCGAGTCGTATGGAAGCCCAGAGGGCCGGAGGATCTACAACGCGCTGCATCGCAGGCTGGTGGAACAGCACGGATTCGCGGAGAGGGCGGTCCTGCTCGCGCGGAGTCGCGGCGGATTGATGCTCTACAACTGGGCCGCGGAGAATTCGGGCAAGGTGGCGGGCATTGCCGGGGTCTATCCGGTCTGCAACGTGGCGAGTTATCCGGGGCTGAAGCGGGCCTGCGGGGCCTACGGGATGACCGAGGCGGAGTTGAAGGAGAAACTCCCGGAACATAATCCGGTCGATCGGTTGGAGCCGTTGGCCCGGGCCGGAGTTCCGGTGTTTCACATCCACGGAAACAAGGACAAGGTCGTGCCGTTGGAGGCGAATTCGGCCTTGTTGGAGAAGCGTTATCGGGAGTTGGGCGGGAAGATGACGCTCAAGATCGCCGACGGCCAATGGCACAACATGTGGCCGGGCTTCTTTCAGGATCAGGAGTTGACCGATTTCGTGATCAAGGCGGCGATCAGTCGGCGGTAGCGGGCGTTCGACATGCTTCGGCGTTCCACCCCGGACATCATTCCGATGGAGACGGCTTGGGCCAGGGCTCGCGCATGGGGCGCAAGAGCAATCCCCAAAGGCGCGTTGTAGCGCGCTCTCTGTGAGAGCGGTCGATTACAGTCGCATGATGGTTTCAGCTCAGGATTTCCCGCACGACCGTGGCGCTGAAGGTGTGAGTGAGCTTTTCGTGCAGGCCATTGCGGAAGTAGGTGAGCTTCTCGTGGTCCATGCCGAGCAGATGCAGGATGGTCGCGTGCCAGTCTTCGATGCTCACGCGTTGGTCGACGGCGGCAAATCCGAATTCATCGGTTGCGCCGAAGGTGGTTCCGCCCTTGACGCCGGCGCCGGCCATGAGGGTGGTGAAGCCCCAGGGGCCGTGGTCGCGGCCGGCCTTGGCGAGTTGGTTGGCGTTGTTGGTCTGCGCCATTGGCAGACGGCCGAACTCGCCGCCCCAGAGGACCAGCGTGGAATCCATCAGCCCGCGCTGCTTGAGATCTGTGATCAGGGCGGCGACAGGTTGGTCCTGGTGGACGCACGCGGCGGGGAGCGAGGCGAGAAGGTTGTTGTGGTTGTCCCACATCTGCCCGCGGGGATAGAGCTGGATGAAGCGGACGCCGCGTTCAATCAGTCGGCGCGCCAACAGGCAGCGGCGTCCGAAGCTGTCGGTCTCCTTCCTGCCGATGCCATACATGTCGAGCGTGGCCTGCGATTCGTTGGAGACATCGAGAGCCTTTGCCGCGTCGAGTTGCATGCGCGCGGCGAGTTCGTAGTTGCGGATGCGGGAATCGAGTTCCGGGCGATGGGGGCGCGCTTCCTTGTGCGCGCGATCCATCGAGGCCAGGAAACCGCGCTTGGCCCCAGTGACGGCTTCGGGCTCCTGGTAGGAGGGGTTCAGGTTCAGCATGGGCGATCCGGTCGCCCGCATGGGCGTGCCCTGGTAAAGCGGGGCGAGGTAGCCGGACATCCAGTTTTCCACGCCGTTGACGGGCAGGCGGTTGACTGGATCGGCGAGGACGACGTAGGCGGGGAGGTTTTGATTCTCGCTGCCGAGCCCGTAGGCGATCCAGGAACCGAAGGTCGGATGGCCGGGGAAGATCTTTCCGCTCTGCATCTTGTAGCAGGCGGGTTCGTGATTGGGGTGGACGTTGTGCATCGAACGGATCATCGCGAACTCGTCGATGTGCTGGGCCATGTGCGGCAAAAGGTCGGTGGAGATATCCGAGCCGGACTGCCCCTGTTTGGAGATGGACCAGGGGCTGCCCATCAGCGTTGCCGTGCGGACCTGGAACGTGCCCTTGAGAATGCGGTCGGGCACGGGCTTGCCGTGGTGTTTGGTGAGCTCCGGTTTGGGATCGAACAGATCGACCTGGCTGGGGCCGCCCTGCATGCAGAGGTGGATGACCGATTGCGCCTTGGGTTCGATGTGCGGACGGCGCGGAAGCAGGTCCAGATGAGGAGCGGAAGGCGGTGGGTGTGCTTCGGCGGCGGCAGCGCGGCCAACTCCGTCGCGCAACAGCAGCCACGCCAAGGCGGTTCCGTGAAGTCCGTCCTTCATGGAGGAAAGAAACTCGCGGCGGGTTGGGGTTTTCATGTCTAGTCAATATACAGAAACGCGGCGGAGTTGATCAGGGTGTGGCAGAAATCGGTCAGGGCCATCTCTCGCGATGTCCACTTTGCCTCCAAGGTCTCGATGAATTCTTCTGCCCCCTTTGTTTCCGCTTCGGTCGGCTCCCGCGTCAACGCGATTTGGTAAGCCAGGTTGATCTGGTCCCCCGAGTCGCTTCCGGCTTCGCGCGCGACGCGTTCGGCGAACCTGCCTGCAAGTTGGTGGATGACGCCGTCGTTGAGGAGGTGCAGAGGCTGGGTGACGATGGTGGAGGGTTTGCGTTCGGCGCAGTTGGGGTTCATCTGCGGAAGGTCGAAGGTCTCCAGGATGGTGGGCATTTCCTTGCGGCGGTGGCGGAGGTAGACACTGCGGCGCGCGGAACCGTCGGTGGACTTGGCTGCGACATAGCCGTCGTTGCGCACGGTGACGGGATCGGGCCTGCCAAATTGCCCAGTCTTCAGCGCGCCGGCGATCTGCAGGATGGAATCGTGAACCTCCTCGGCATCCATGCGGCGCAGCGGCATGCGGGAGAGGAGGATGTTTTCGGGATCGAGGCGCGCGCGTTCGTCGGTGACAACGGACGACTGCCGGTAGGCGGCGGAAGTCATGATGAGGCGGTGCAGGGTTTTGACGCTCCATCCCAGTTCGACGAATTCAACGGCCAGCCAATCGAGCAGTTCGGGATGGGACGGGGGAACGCCGGTCGTTCCAAAGTTGTCGAGGCTGGGCACGATGCCGCGTCCGAAGTGTCGATGCCAGACTCGGTTGACGAACACGCGCGCGGTGAGCGGGTGCCGTTTGTCCGTCAGCCATCGGGCGAAGGCGAGTCGCCGGCCGGTCTTGTTCTCACCTGCGGGTTTGATTCCGGAATTGAATGGAACCAGAGCGGGCCTGAAGGCGACGGGGACGCCGGGGTCGACCCGGGAGCCGGTGAGCAGGTGGTCGCCGCGTTTGTAGACGTAGGTTTCGCTGGGTCTGCCGCGATCCCACAACGCGCGGATCATCGGTTGCTCGGGCCGGGTCGCTTCAAAGCTGCGAATCTTCTTCTTGAGGTTGCTGATCTCGCTCTTCTTCGTTTTGTCGAGTTCGGCGAGTTGTTTCTTCAACTTTGCCAACCCCGCGTTGTGAACGGCCATCTGCGCTTCCCAGGCCGCTTGTTCATGGGGCAGGGCAACAGGCAGATGGCGTTGCTTCATCTTCTCCCACTGGTTGTTGAACTTCTGCGGCGTCATCCAGTCGTATTCGTCGTAGGCGCCCTTGAAGATGGCCGTGAGGCCGTAGTAGTCCTCCATGCTCAGGGGATCGTACTTGTGGTCGTGGCAGCGGGCGCAATTGAGCGTCAGTCCGAGCAGTCCGCGTCCGAGGATGTCGAGCTCGTCGGAGATGACCTCGAGTCGGTCTTCGACACGATTGACGGGATTGGCGGTGGTGCCGTCGGGCGCCATGCGGAGGAAGCCGGTGGCGACCAGGGCGTCGTGGATCCGGGGCGTGATTTCCTTGGCGTTGGCGTAGTCGTGAAGCTCGTCGCCCGCGATCTGCTCGAGGAGGAATTGATCGAAGGGCTTGTCTTCATTGAAGGCGCGGATGACGTAGTCCCGGTATTTCCAGGCGTAGGGGCGGACCATGTCGGCGTGACGCTTGCCTTCGGAATCGGCGTAGCCGGCGAGGTCCAGCCAGAAACGTCCCCAACGCTCGCCGTAGCGGGGCGAATCGAGCAGGCGGTCGATGAGACGCTCGTAGGCGCCCGGCGCGGCGTCGGCAAGGAAGGCCTCCATTTCCGCGGGCGTGGGCGGAAGGCCGGTGAGGTCGAAGGTCGCGCGGCGGAGCAGGGTGAGGCGGTCGGCCTCGGGAGAGAAGGTCAGGCCTTTCTCCGCGAGTTGGCGAAGGAGGAAGGCGTCGAGAGAGTTGAGAGAGGTGGTGGGATGAGAGTTGAGAGAATCAACCGTCGGGGGCGCAGGGCGTTTCGGCGGTGCGAACGACCAGGGGAGATCCGGGCTTTTCGGCGTGGCGTTGTTTGGCCCGGTTGTGACGGCCCGGGAATCGGGCTTGGCTCCTTGGGCGATCCATTGGCGGATCGTCTCCAATTCGCTGTCGGTGACGTCTTCGATGCCTGCGCGGCCGCGGACGTCCTTGGGCGGCATCTCGTCGGCTTCGATCTTCTGGATGATCAGGCTGACGTCGGGGGCGCCGGCTTTGAGGATGGCGCCTGACCTCCCCCCCTTGCGGATGGAGGCGAGTGTCCGCAGATCGAGGTTGGCTTCCTGGTATTCGCCGCCGTGGCAGTTGGCGCAGCGGCGCAGAAGGATGGGAATGACATCGGCGTCGCCGAGGGCGGTCGCGGTCGGTTCGGCGTGGAGTCCGGGCGCGGCAAAGGCGCAATGTAGAAGCGTTGCGAGCGATAAGATTGCGGCAACCGGTTTCACTGGGTGTGAACCTAGCAATTCGGGCGGGGCGCAGGCAAAGGGAAAGAGCGCCAATGAACGGGAAGTCAAGGAAGACGAACGTCAAACGCTCAACTTGAAACGTGAAACCTTGAACGAATGGGGGCAGGGCTTCGCATGAGCTTCAAAAGCATTCCCAAAAGGCATGGTGTAGCGTGCGCTGTGTCAGCGCAGACGACATCTGTCGCATGATGGTTCCGCTTTTCGGCTGACACAGCCGACGCTGCATCTGTGACGCTGTTGCGATTGTCGTTCATGCGAGGCGCAGGAGGGAGAGCCCGCTGAGCGTTGCATTGTCGAGGTCGAGTCCCTAGCAGGCTGTTGAAAAAGAGGCGATTTCGAACACCGGCGGGATTCTTCGG
>JAYPGD010000243.1:8654-8939 GCA_038126655.1 Verrucomicrobiales bacterium | reverse complement strand
TCACGGCCTCTCCGTTGAGAAGGACCGTGCAGGCGCCGCAGATGCTGGTCTCGCAACCCACGTGCGTGCCGGTGAGATGACAATGCTCCCGCAAGAAGTGGACAAGCAGGGTGCGAGGCTCGACTTCCGCCTGATGGACAGTTCCGTTGACCTTGATGCTTACCGGGGTTTTCACAGGACGTTTCCGAAATGCGCAAGATTCTCTTTCCGAGTGGTTACGATTAAGAACCTAGTCAGCGATCCGATTCGAGAAAAGGGAAATACAAGCGACCGGAAGCTGAGGGG
>JAYPGD010000243.1:0-8644 GCA_038126655.1 Verrucomicrobiales bacterium | reverse complement strand
ACCCATCCCGTTTCAACCTTCGGAAACCGGCGGTTCACGGCTACGCCCACGCGGCGGGACTTTCCGCGCTGAAGCGGAATGAATTCCGCGCTCCTCATCCCGGTTTCAATCACGCCCGAAGCTGAGGAAGGCCGGGGGCGGCGCCCACAAGCTCTGCCCCGAATGGATCAGCGGCCCCGCGCTTGCTCGACTCCAACCGGGGATTCGTCCAGACTTCAGCATTCGCAGGCCGCGAATCGCCCCGATGAGCGAAGACGAAAAGAACAGCGACACGTCGAAGGAGGAGGAGACCACTCCAGTGGCGGAGTCGCGAACGCCCGTCGATTGGCTGCTCGACCGGCTCGACCGGCTCTGGAAGGAGCGCAAGGAACCCGGCGGCGGCGTGCAATGGCTGCTCAAGTGGATTCGACGGTCGTTGATCCTGCTCACCGCCGCCTACCTGGTCCTGCTGATCCTGATCCTGCTGGCCTTGGAACACCATGGGGAGAAGAACCTGACGCTCGCCTTCCTGCTCTACGCGCCGCCGCTGGGCTGGCTTCTTCCGATCATCCCGCTGGCCCCGCTCTGCCTGTTGTTCTGCCCGCGCGTCGCGCTGGCATACCTTGCCGCGGTCCCCATCCTGCTGCTCGGCTATATGGATTACAATTGGACTGGGGGGCGCGAGGCTACCGGGCCCTCGCTCAAGATCATGACGAACAACATCGGCCAGAAGGGAAAGACCAGCCTGACGCCGTTCATCGAAGCCGAGGAACCGGACGTCATCGCGCTGCAGGAGGCGGGACGGGCGCGGCAGTTTGCGGGCGCCTATCCGGAGTTCGAGGTTGCGGCCCACGGGGAGTTCACCCTGATCAGCCGGCATCCCATCCTGAAATCAGGCTACGTGCGCGAGGCCATGTGGCACGGACAACCCGTGGCCGCCTGGTTCGAGATCGAATTCAATGGCAGGCCGCTGATCATCTACAACGTGCACATCCCCTCGCCGCGCGACGACCTGAACAAGCTTGCCGGCCGCGGCGCGGCCCTGGGACTGCTGGGTTTCATGGGGGGGCGCATCGGCGAGGTGCGCGATGGCTATCAGGAGAGGTGGGACCAGCGCGTCGAATTCGCCGCCGCCCTCGCCGAAGTCATCGAGAACGACAAACGCCCCACAGTCGCGGTCGGCGACTTCAACATGCCCAACCACGGCGTCGCCTACCGTCGGATGACTTCCCGGTTGAAGGATGCGTTCAAGGAGACCGGCAAGGGTTTCGGTTTCACCGTCCCCGGCGCGACCCGCAACCCGCTTTCCCTTTTCGGTCCCTGGATGCGCCTGGATTACGTCATGACCGGGAACGGCATGAAACCCGCGAGTTGTCGCGCCGAGCCGCATCGCGCCTCGCAACATCGAGCCGTGGTCGCGGTCGTGGAGCCGGTTTCCGAGGACTGAATTGAATCGCAATTCCCGCCGATTCCCTGAAGATCGGGGCGGCGGCGAGTCCTGTGACACGCCGCATCCAGATCCCCATGAAGAAGCTGTTTCATTCCGCCAAGGACGCTGTGCTCGGAATCGACTGGAAGAGCCAGGCCGTCGCGTTTCTTGCCTTCCTCACCGTCGTCGCGACCTATCAACATCTGGGCGCCGCCTACGAATGCGAGTTTGGCGCCCATCCCGACGAGGCCGCTCACTACGTCACCGGATTGATGATTCGGGACTACCTCGCCGACGGAATCCCCGGACATCCGATGCGCTTCGCCGAGGATTATTACGATCATTACCCCAAGGTGGCGCTGGGCAACTGGCCGCCGTTCTTCTACCTGATCCAGGCGGCGTGGACGCTGCCTTTCACGCCTTCGCGCGGATCCGTCCTGCTGCTCATGGCGAGCCTGACGGCGGCGCTGGCGCTGCTGATCTGGAATGCATTGAAGAGGGACTTCGGCCCCCTGCTGGCGGGGTTTGGTTCGTTGCTTTTTCTCTCCCTGCCCCTGATCCAGAAATACTCCAGCCTAGTGATGACGGAGATCCCGATCGCCCTGCTGGCGTTCATCGCCGCGCTCTGTTTCGGCCGCTACATCGAGGACGGGAAGACGAGCCGTTCGGTCTTTTTCGGGTTGTTCGCCTCGGCCGCGATCCTGACCAAGGGGTCCGGCCTCTACCTCGCCTTTGTGCCGCCCATCACCCTGATTCTCTGCCGTCGTTTCGACCTGCTGAAGCGGATCCCCTTCTGGGCGTCCGCCGTCATCGTCGCCGTTCTTTGCGCGCCCTGGACGTTGTTCACCCTCGACAAGGCAAAGGCCGGCTGGGAGCACGGCTCGGTTTCCTGGGATTTCACCAGTCGTGGGATCCCCTACTACGCGACCAAGCTTTTCCTGGCGGTCGGCATCGCCACGCTGGCCCTGGCCGTCATTGGCGTCGCTGTCCGCCTGGTCGGCCCGGCCAAGGCTGGAAGGACGGAGGGCAAATGGGCTGCAACCGGGGCGTTGATGTTTTCGGTGTTTATGCTGCAGCCGCTCATTCCCTGCGGATTTGAGCCGCGTCATCTGGTCATGGCGCTGCCCCCGCTCATCATGTTCGCCATTGCCGGCGCCGCCTGGAGCATCGAACGCTTGCAGGCCCGATTGTCCCCGTTTCAGTCCTTTGCCTTTGTCGTGACCGTTTCCGCCGGCCTTTTCCTGATTCATCCCTTCGAACTGAAACGCAAGGGTTACGAGGGATTTGAGGACGCCGCCCGACTCGTCGTCTCGAATCCGGATTACTCCGACGCCATCGTCTTCGTATCCTCAGACGCCTCAGGCGAAGGCATGCTCATCTCGGAAGTCGCCATGCGGGAAAAGCGCGTCGGGCACACCGTCCGACGCGCGAGCAAGTTGCTGGGACAGAGCAACTGGAGCGGCAGCGAGTACGAGTCGAAATTCTCCGATACCGACGCCATCGTCGAACTGCTGAGAAATGAGGGGATCCGCCTGCTGGTTATCGACAATTCCATGAGGGAACAGAAACGCGTGGCCCATCATGATCTCCTGGAAAAGGCGGTCGTGGAGCGCCCGGAGACATTCAAGCGGGGCGCACAATCCGATTCACGGCTAATCGACAAGGTTCACCGGGGCGCGGTCCGGGTATTCGAGTTCCTACCGGGGAAATAAGCGACCCGCTCTCTTCAAACTTCCTTTGATGAAGCGGCCGCAGCCGCGTCTTCCGAGGCGGACTCTTTGGCCGTGTAAGCAGTCGCGGGACGTTGTTCCCGCGCCCAGAGGTTGTACTTGAAAATGTACCAGATCGCCGCGACCCCGTCCTTCCAACCGATCTTCTTCCCCTCGTCGAATCGCCGGGCCACATAGGAGATTGGAACCTCGTAGATGCGGCAACGTCTCCGAGCCAGTTTGGCGGTCAACTCCGGTTCAATTCCGAAGCGATTGCACTCCAACTGCAGGTCCTTGAAGATGTCCGCGCGAACCATCTTATAACAGGTCTCCATGTCGGTGAGATGAATGTTGGAGAACATGTTCGAAAGCGTCGTGAGAAACTTGTTGGCGACATAGTGCCAGAAACCGTCGACCAGGATCTCGCGTCCCGAATAGCGGCTTCCAAACACCGCGTCCGCCAGATCCTCCTCAATCAACCGAAGCATCGCCGGGAATTCCATAGGCGAATACTCCATGTCGGCGTCCTGAATTGCCATGACATCACCCGCCACATGTTGCTGCGCGGTCCGAATCGAGGCTCCCTTGCCCTTGTTGACTTCGTGATGAACGAGCGTCAGATCGTCGGAGTCGGGAAGCTTCTCCAGCTCGGCCCTGGTGCCGTCGGAGGAGCAGTCGTTCACCACCACGATCTGCAGATCCTTGACGCCGCATTGACGCACGCGCCCGACCACATCAAGGACGGTCTTCTCTTCATTGTAGACCGGAATGATGACGGACAATTTCATGACTGATGCGCGTATTCTCTATTTCTATCGGCTCGACTCCCCCTGTTCCTCAGTCCGGTATTCGCTCTGATCACAAACAAAACGTCCCGCCCGCGAGACCGGGACGTCGAGAAAAACGCTGTCTCTGAGCGATCAGAAACTCACCGTCGCCCCGACATGACCGCGCGAGCTGTTCTTTCGCTGGCCAAAGAGCCCGGTCAACACGCCGGAGTCGCGCAACTGCCAACCGTAGTCGAACCGCAGGGAGAAATTGCGGCCGACGGCATAACGGAAACCCAGACCGACTGAATCCATGGTGATCACCGGATCCTGACCTGCGGTGACCGAGGGGATTGAAACCGGACGAACTTCGCCATAATCGTAGAAACCCAGAAAATACAGTCGATCGGTGGCATTTTCACTGATGAGACTCGCGGGCGAAAATGTCGGGGAATGGATCTCATTGGAGACGATGTAACCGATGTCCCCATTGCCCTCGCGTTCATCATAGCCACGGACTGTCGCGTAACCGCCCAAACCAAGCTGCTCACTCGATTGCAGATTGCCGCCGGCATACTGACCCTGCGCCCGACTGACCCAGGACATCTGGAAGGGAAGCTTGGTCTGGCGTTCCATTGAGGCCCGGGTATACATGTAGTCAGCCTCCGAAGCCGCCCTGGCGGCCGCGAAACTGACATCGTCATTGTTGCTGCCAAGCAAATCGCCCGGGCTGTAGTAACCGCTGATTCCGCCGGAGGTCGCGCCGTATTTGTCAGGCATCGAACCCTGGTATTGGGCCGCAAACTGTGCGATGTCCACATCCGTGGTACCGCCTGTGCCGGGAATGCCCAGGAAGATGATGTCGTTGTTGAAGGTCTTGAAGTCGAAGCCAAGACTCAGGCTGTGCCGGTAGGAGCGGATTTTCGGCAACGGGATGTTGTAACGAATACTGGCCTGCCAACTCGTGGCCTCCTGGGTCGGAGCCAACGCCCCGGGAAAATCCGATTCCGCGTCCGAATAGCCGCCATAGATGGATACGGTATGCCTCCAAGGCAGCGGGATTTCGTAGCTGGCCGAATGCGCCTTCAGAAACTGAAGTTCGACGTCAGAGGTAAACTGGTAGCTCATCCGGTGATCCGCTCCGAAGGCATTGAACCAATTGCCGCCAACGAAGAAGCGTTCCGAGCCCGTGAAACGGGGACCGGTGTTCTCGACCCCGGCAAAGACGCGAAATGGACGACTCTCCTCGACCTGCAGCACGACATCCGAAGATCCGACGCTGGCGCCCGGCCGAAGAGACGGGGAGATTTGACGGCCAGGATTGCGGTTCAACCAGTTGATGTCCTCAAGCAGTTGCCCCGTATTGATCGCAACCCCTTCCTCAAGATGAAGGTTCCTGGCGATGAGCTCCTCCGACGTCCATCGGTTGCCTTCGACCTCCACCTTGCCGAGGGATCCTTCCATCACAAAGATCTGGAGAACTCCCGCTCCAATGGATGTCTGCTCGGGAACAACCACGTCCACCACCGAACGGCCCTGACTCCGGTAGTAGATGATGATTTCGCGTTGGATGTTCCGAATGTTCGCCTCCGTCACGCGCTCGCCGATAAAAGTCTCCAACAGGAAGGAGAAATCCGGTCCGCGCAACAGATCCAACTTGTCCCCGGCGCCGACCTTCAGGCCTGTCACATCAAGATCGCCGGATTTCCTGACCTCATCGCGCGACTTCACGATCACGATGCCTTTCAGCGCCGGACCCTGTGCGGCGGATGCGTCCCCCTTGCCATCCGCCACCGGTGGCGCAGAGACACCCAGGCTGTCGGCTTCAGGTTTTCCAGCCGGCTTCTTCGGAGCCACCCGCTCAAGGTCCACCGCGCCCGCCGATCCGCTGAACGCCAAGGCGAGGCCCAAGGCAATGCTTCGTTTCAAGTTCATGCTGTTACCGTTGCTCATAAACAATCCCATTTACTTCTCTTCGTCCTCTTCGTCGTCTTGTTCGCCGAACAGGTCCGCGCTCGAAAGGACAAGGTCACCGGGCTGCAGGCCCTGCCGTTGCGCCGCATTCAAGGCGGAGTAATCGATCACCGTAACCGGCGAGTCGAACGTCGGCGCCGGGATCAAGTTCGCCAGATCCTGCACGAACAAACCGCCGACATCGAGGATGAACTGACTGACCCGATACTGCGCGGGCGGCGCGCTGAAGACAAACACAGCGGGCGCCAGCGGCTGGGACTGATACATCCGGAGGCCGGTGTTCTGTGAATTGGCCGCCTGCCAGGTCATCCCCGACCGTCCATTCACCGTGTAGATGCCGCTGATGGCGGACGTTATGATCACATTTGCGTCAGCGTTGCCGATGTAGCGGTTGAGCGGAACATCACCCGTTCCCGGCGCAACCATCGGAGAACCAATCATCGTATTGGCGAGAGTCGTTCCGATGGTGATGTTCGCCGCGCCCGTGCCGATGGCCGTCATCGTGGTCGTCACGTTGCCCGTGCCGCTGACGGCGATCGCAACGTTGTCATTGTAGTCCTGATCGCCGGTGGTGGTGACCGACGCGGCGTTGAACACCGTCATGCCGTCGCCGTTGGTCGTGATGGTGCCCAGCGGGATAATGCCGCCGACATTGTCATCGCTGCCATCCGCCAAGGCCTGACCGAAGGTGGTGACGCCCTGGTCGACATCATCCGGCGCCGTGTCATCCGCAGTGTTGGCGGTCGCATCGGCGCCTAGTCCGATGTCATCCGCGGTTCCCGCGATGCCGTCCGCTCCGGCGAAGTCCGCCATTCCGTCCGGGCCCAGCAGCGAACTGCTGTTGACCACCAGGTTCTCCATTCCGGCGGTGGTTCCGTCGACCGTGCTCCGGAAGCTCACGTCGTTGCCGTTCAGGGTCGTGGTTGTCGCGCCCGCGCCGCTCGGACCAATCACAACCGCATCGTTGTAGCTCTGGTCGCCTGTTCCAACCGTCGTGGTGACGGATGTGGAGTTGATGATCGTGCGACCCGGCCCGACGACGAGCCCGACGTTGTTGTCCGTGGTCAAGGAGGACAGCGCGCCGGATCCGGCCACGGCTGCCGCCAAGCCGGAACTGTCTCCGGCGCCGACGTTGTCATCAGGCGTCGGATCCGTCGGCGCGGTTGTCGCGTCGCCGAAGGTGGTGTCGCCCGTGGCATTGACCACAAGGCCCTGAACATTCGCGGCCAGCGCGTCGACCGTGTTGTTGAATGTCACGGCGACGCCATTGATCGTCGTGATCGTATCGGCCGTTCCCGGCGCCGCGCCGCTGGTTCCGAGGAACAACGGATCGTTGATGGTCATGCTGACCGTGGTGGTCACCACCGCCGAGTTGATCAACGTGTAGTCGCCGGTCGCAAGGTTGTCATCCGTGGTCAGCGTGCTCAGCGCGCCCGATCCGGCGACCGCCGCGGCGTTGCCTCCGCCGACATTGTCATCTCCGGTCACGTCGCCGAATGTCGTCACCCCCGAGGCATTGACCGTCAGGCCCTCGGTTCCGGCGGTGGCCGCGTCGACCTCATTGTTGAACGTGATGTTTACACCGTTGAGCGTCGACAGGACGTTGCCTGTGCCGCTTGTGCCGACGATCACGTCGTCGTTGTAGGTCTGATCCATTGTCGTGGTGACGATGGCCGAATTGATCCGGCTGTGTTCGCCAACGCCGCCCGTGGCAGTGGTGATGAGGTTGGCCAAGGCGCCCGATCCCGCCTCCGAGGCGTTGCCGCTGCCGACATTATCGTCATTCGCGCCCATGCCGAATGTCGTGATCCCAGATCCGCTGACCGTCAGCGATTCCGTGCCCGCGACATCAGCGTCGACCGTCTCATGGAAGGTGATGTTCACCCCGATGAGCGTCGTCAACGCCCCGCCCGTGTCATTGCTGTCGATGATCACAGCGTCGCCGTAACTCTGATCCATGGAGGTCGTCACCGTCGTCGAGTGAATGACCGTGCGATCGGTGGTCGATGCCGCCGAATCATCGGTTGTCAGGTTGGCCAGGGCTCCAGTGCCCGCGAAGTCGACGCCATTGGCATTGCCGCCGCCGACATTGTCGTTGCCGACGCCGTCACCGAACGTCGTCACGCCCGATCCGTTCACCACCAGGGACTCAACGGTTGCGGTGTCGGCGTCGACCGTGCTGTTGAACGTGATGTTCACGCCATTCAGCGTGGTCAACGCGCCGCCCGTGTCGTTGCTGTCGATGACGACACGGTCGTGATAAGTTTGATCACCGCTGGTGGTGACGCTGGTGGAGTTGATGTCGGTGTCGCCTTCGACATTCGTGATGAGGTTGCCGAGCGGCGTGACGCCGCCGACATTGTCGTTGCCGAGGCCATCACCGAACGTTGTCACGCCGAATTCGCCGGCGGCGACGCTCATGCTATTCACGGTCAGGTCCTCGATCGAGGCGGTGGCAGCGTCGCCATCAACCGTCGAGTTGAAGGAGATGTCGTTGCCGTTCAGCGTCGTGACATTGTCGGAGGTTCCAACATTTCCGGCGCCGTTCACACCCGAGCCGCTGGTTCCGACCACGACTGCGTCGTTGTAGGTCTGATCGCCGGTGGTGGTGACGCTGGCCGAGTTGATCTTCGTCGTGCCGCTGGCGGCGACCGCGCTCGGATCGGTGGTCAGGCTGCTCAGCGCGCCCGAACCGGCGGCCCGCGCATCGGGATTCGCGAGACCGACGTTGTCGTCGCCGCTCGCGTCGCCGAACGTGCCGACGCTGGTCGCATTCAACTGCATGC
>JAYPGD010000242.1:6332-8951 GCA_038126655.1 Verrucomicrobiales bacterium | reverse complement strand
TGGACCGCTCGGGCTCGATGGGCGCGGAGATGACCTTTCGCGGACAACGCATGAACCGGCTGGAGGTGGTGAAGAAGGTTTTTGAGGAATTCGTCATGGGCAATGAAGAGGAACTTGAAGGACGCCCGAACGACCTGATCGGCATGGTGACCTTCGCGCGCTATGCGGACACGGTCTGCCCGCTGACCTTGGCGCACGGCGCATTGCCGCGCTTTCTCGAGTCCGTGAAACTGGTCGAAGGCGACCGGAACCCCGAACAGGGCACGGCGGTCGGGGATGGGCTGGCCCTCGCGGCGGCCCGCTTGAAAACCGCGGAGGAGACCCTGAAGAAGCAGGCGCCCGACCGCGAGGACAACTACGAGATCAAGAGCAAGATTGCGATCCTGTTGACAGATGGCGACGACAACGCCAGCAAGCGCAAACCGCTGGAAGCCGCCAAACTGGCCGCCGAGTGGGGAATCAAGGTCTATACCATCGCTGTGGGCAACGACGAGGCCGTGCAGGCGCAGCAGAACATTTTTGGGGCCTTTCTCACGCGCGGCATGCGCCCACAGATCGACACCAAGGTCCTGGAGGCGATCGCCAAGGAAACCGGCGGAAGGTTCTACCTCGCCAAGGACGCCGAGGCCATCGACCAGATCTATCGGGAGATTGACGAGCTTGAACGCAGCGAGATCGAGTCGATCCGTTTCGTGGACTACAAGGAGCTGTTTCTGCCCTTCGCCCTGGCGGCGATTGTCCTGCTGGCTCTGGAGCAGGGGCTGATCAACACCGTGTTTCGGAAGATCCCATGAGCGGCGTGCATTTCCACAATCTGGCGATGTTGAACTGGCTGTGGCTGGTTCCGCTGTTGCTGGCGTTGGCGATCCATGCGGGGCGTCGACGACGGGCGGCCCTGGACCTGTTCATCGAGGCGGGCATTCTGGATCGGATCAAGATCTCGGTCAGTCCGGTCCGGCGGCGTTGGAAGACGACTTTGGCGCTCGCGGCTGTGGCGTTCACAGCGGTGGGTCTGGCGCGCCCCGGTTGGAATCCGGAGGCGGAGACCATAGAGCGGCGCGGGCGGGATGTGGTGTTCCTGCTGGACGTCTCGCGCAGCATGCTGGCCGAGGATCTTGCGCCGAACCGGCTGGAGCGCGCCAAGCTTGCGATCCAGGACGCAGTTGAAGGCTTGCAGGGAGATCGCGTCGGCCTGGTCGTCTTTGCCGGGAACGCCCTGGTCAAGTGCCCCCTGACGCACGACTACGGATTCTTCAAGCTGATGCTGGAGGATGTCTCGACAGAGAGCATTTCCCGCGGCGGCACGATGATCGGAGACGCCATCCGCAAGACCCTGGAGGAGGTCTTCGACGGGCAGTTCAAGCAGTACAAGGACCTGATCCTGATCACGGACGGCGAGGATCATGACAGCTTTCCAGTTGAGGCGGCCAAGGCCGCCGGCGAACGCGGCGTGCGGATCATCGCCATCGGGCTGGGCGATGAGAACGAAGGGCGGCGGATTCCCATCACCGATGAACAGGGGCGGAAGACCTTTGTCAAATACCAGGGGCAGGAAGTCTGGACGCGACTGGACGCCGACACCCTGCGGCAGATGGTGAACATGACGCCCGGCGGCAAGTATCTCAACGTGGCCACCGGCGCGATCGATCTGGGGGCGGTCTATCGGCAGTTGATCGCCTCGGCGGAGAAGAAGGAACTGGAATCGCGGACGGTGAAGAAATACCAGGAACGCTTCCAGATCTTCCTGCTTTTTGCGTTTGCTTTGCTGCTGGGGGAAATGATGCTTTCAGAACGTTCGCGCAATCGGAATGAAGCCAATGTGTAAGTTTCAGACAATACGCTTCCTGATCCTGGCCTCCTTGTGTCTGGGTTCCTTGCCAGCGCAGGCCGTCAGCGCCCGCAAACTGATCCAACAGGGAAACGCCGCCTATCAGTCAGGGAAGTTTGCGGAGGCCTTGTCGGCCTACGACGAGGCCTCGGTGGACGCGCCCGAATCGCCGGAGATCTACTACAACCGGGGCGCGGTGCATTACCGGCAGGAGGATTACGAACAGGCGAAGGCGGCCTTTGAGAAGGCGGCCCTGAAGAGCGTGGAGCCGATCCTGGAATCCCGCGCCCGTTACAACCTCGGCAACTGCGCCTTTCGCGAGGCGGAGCGTCAACGCGACAGCGACCTGCAGAAAGCCTTCGAATCCTGCGAGGCGGCCATCAGGCACTACCAGGACGCCTTGCGGCGGAACAAGGATCTGGCCAAGGCCGCCGAGAACATTGAAATCGTCCGCCTCTACATGAAGGCGCTGCTCGACGAGATTGAGAAACAGAAAAAGGAGCAGGAGGAACAGCAGCAACAGGAGGAGGACCTGGCGAAGAAACTGAAGGAGTTGATCGAGCGGCAGGCCAAGGCGCTGGCGGACAATGTTCAGATCATGGCAAGGACAAGGCAACCCAACGCCGCGCAACAGCAACAGGAGATCGCCTTGGGCACGGAGGATCTGACCAGGGAGCAGGCGTCGATCCAGAGCGACTCCGAGACGGTTTCGAAGTCGGTTCTGGAAACGATCAACCAACAAGCGCAACAGGCGATGCCGCCAATGCCGGGCGCGACCAATCAACCGCCAA
>JAYPGD010000242.1:0-6232 GCA_038126655.1 Verrucomicrobiales bacterium | reverse complement strand
CCGCCAATGCCGGGCGCGACCAATCAACCGCCAACCGCCGCGCAACCACAGCAACTCGGCGACAAGATGTTGGAGAAACTCGGCAAGGTGAAGGAGCATGTGGACAACGCAGTCGGGCAGCAGAAGGAGGCGAACCAGAAACTGCCGCTCCGGCAGTTGCCGCAGGCCCAGCCCAATCAGCGGGCCTCGGAGGAGGAATTGAAGAAGGCTTTGGAGGCGTTGCAGGACGAGGAACAACAACAACAGCAGCAGCAGCAGCAGCAGCAACAAGGCAACGAAGAGGAAAACGAAGAAGGGGGCAAGGACGAACAGCAGGAAGGTCAACAGGACCAGGAGCAGGGCGACGAAGAGAAGGAGAAAGAACAGCAGGAGCAGGAGATGCAGGCCGCGAAGGCGGAGGACATTCTGAACGAGGAAAAGGACCAGCGGGAGGAGCGGCGGCGGCAGATGCCGGTTCGTTTCCGTGCGGTCGACAAGAACTGGTGACGATGCGTGTGACGCGACGGATGAAGTCTTGGAGGGCGGGCGCCATCGGCGTCCTCGCCGCGGGACTGTTCTGTTTCATGGCGCCCGTCTTGGCCCAACAGAATCAGGTGGTCCAGATGGCGCTTTCCAAGCAGAGCGTCCATATCGGGGAGCCGATCACCCTGCGACTGCAGATCTCAACGACTTCCCGCGTCGCCGCCCCGGATTTGAGCGGGTGGAAGGATTTTTCCGTTCGGCAGACTGGTTCGATGAACAGCTCCGGCGGGACGACGATCATCATCAACGGGCGTCCTGTGCAACGCGGGAACGCGAGCCAGATCTATGATTACGAACTCATCGCGCGGAAGACCGGCGTCCTTCAGTTGCCGCCCATCAAGGTGACCGTCGATGGAACGATCCACACGACTCCGGCGCGGACAATCGTTTCGCAGGCTCCGCCGGACCTGCCGGATTTCAAGCTCCGTCTGAGCGCTCCGAAAATGACCGCTTATGTCGGGGAACCGATCGAGGTTTCGTTGGTCTTTTACTATCGTGCGCAGTTGAAGAACAACATCCAGACCACGATGTCGCCGTTCGACAAGTTGGAGTCGTTTCACGTCTATGATCCGGATGGCGAACAGGGCGCCGGGGGGCGGGTCGAGGTATTGGACGGCAAGCAATACAACACGCACGTCTTCCGGAAGATCCTGATACCGAAATCTTCCGGCGCGGTCGATCTGGGCATGGCGACCATCGTATTCTACGCCAAGACCGGGGAACGCAACGTCCGCAACTTCTTTGGACAGGTGGTCCGGGAACCGGTGTATGAGCGGCAGATCGTGGCCTCTCAGCCAATGAGTTTGATCGTGCTGGACGTGCCTTCCGCCGGCAGGCCGTCCAACTTCGCCGGCCACATCGGCGAATTTCAGATTCAAGCGCAGGCTTCGCCGATAGAGGTGAACGTCGGCGACCCGATCACCCTCACCGTGGCGTTGTCGGGGCCTCCCCATCTCGATCATGTAAACCTGCCGGCGCTCGCGGAGCAACCGCAACTGGCCGCTCTGTTCAAGATTCCCGTGGAGCGCGAATCCGGCAAGGTTCAGGGCAGTCGGAAGATCTTCACCCAGACCATCCGCGCATTGAACGAGGCGGTGACGGAGATTCCGCCGATTGAACTGCCGTTCTTCGACACCCGGGCCGGCGAATACCGGGTCGCGAAGTCGCAGGCGATTCCGCTCACGGTCAACGCGACGCGCGTCGTTACCGCCAGCGACGCGGAGGGACTGACCCCGCTGGGGCAGACCAGCGACGTGGAGGCGGTGACGCAGGGCATCGCGCACAACTACGAGGGGCTCGATGTCCTGGAAAGCCAGGTTTTCGGCCCCCGCGTCTGGCTGAAGTCGCCGGGCTCCCTGGCTATGCTCGGCGCTCCGCCGGTCGTCTATGTCGCCCTGCTGATCCTTGTGGTCACGATGCGTCAGCGCAACGCGGATCCCCTGGCCGTCAAGTCGCGCAAGGCCCTGGGTGAACTGAATCAGAGCCTGCCGGGAGTCAACGATCTGGACGGCGTGCTGATGGTGTTCCGGGATTACCTCGGCGCCAAGCTGCGCCGAACCTCCGGCGCCCTGACTTATGCCGATGTTCGGGGCTCCCTGGAGGAGAAGAAGGTCGGCGAGGAGTTGTTGAATCGCGTCAAACGCGTGTTCGAAACCTGCGAAGCCAGCCGCTATGCCGGCGCCGCGGGAGGGAAGCCGGAGGCCATGGTCCGGGAATGCCGTGAGCTGGCGCAGGGACTCGAGGAGGCCCTGAAGTGAAGCGCGGCTTGTTCCATTACTGGAAGACTCTGGCGCTCGCGGCCCTCTGCTGTATCGCGACGCCGGCCCCGGCGGAACTGACCGAGTCGGAAATCGCCGACCTTTTCAGCGAGGGGAAGGGGCTGTTTCACGAGGCCAACGAGATCTCCATCAAGAATCCCCAGCAGGCGCGGGAACTTTACGCCAAGGCGGCCCTGAGGTTCGAGCGCATCGCGCGGGAGGGCGGCGTCGAGAACGGCCGGCTCTATTACAACATTGGCAACGCTCATTTCCGGATGAACGACATCGGCCGCGCCATCCTCAACTATCGCAAGGCCCAGCAGTACATTCCCAACGACGCCAATCTGCAGCAGAATCTGGACTACGCGAGAAAGCGACGAATCGACCGCCTGGAGCAGACCCAGAAGGCGAGAGCCATGCGGGCGGTCTTCTTCTGGCACTACGATTTTTCGGCGAAATCCCGTTCCGCCATCTTCCTGATCAGCTTTCTGCTGGTCTGGGGCGCCGCAGCCGCGAGACTGTTCTTCCCCCGGCCGTTCCTGAAGTGGGTCATCGGAGTCTCGGCGGTTCTGTCCCTGCTGTTCCTGGCGTCGTTGATCGCGGAGTTGGCGCAGTTGAATTCACTGCGGCCGGGCGTGGTCATCGCCCGGGAAACCGTCGCGCGCAAGGGCGACAGCGAGACCTACGAGCAGAGCTTCAAGAAACCCCTCCATGCCGGCGCGGAATTCATCCTGATCGAGGACCGCGGCGATTGGAAACACGTCGAACTGGCGGACTCGCGCCGCTGCTGGCTGCCCTCCAAGGCTGTGGGAATGGTGCGGTAGGTCAGCGGTCGGTGATCGGCGGTCTGTAACGGGTCTTCGACGCAGGCGCGCTCGAACTGCCGCGTTTCCGCATGCAAGGCTGCTTTGGTCGTGCTTGAAGCCGGGATGGGGAGCGCGGAATTCATTCCGCTTCAGCGTTGGAAGTCCAGCGGCTTGGGCGTTGCCGTGAACCGCCGATTTCCGAAGGTTGAAGCGGGATGAATCCCGCGCCCCGCCGAAGGACCCTAAACGCTGCTTGCCATTGCAAGGCATGCTCATGAACAACAATCGCAACAGCTTCACAGATGTAGCGTCGGCTGTGTCAGCCGAAGAACGAAACAATCATGCGACAGGCGTTGAATGCGCTGACACAGCGCACGCTACAACATGCCTATGGGGATTGCTTTTGCAGCTCATGCGTAAGCGCTGCTTGCCATTGCGCTCCTCGGGGCATCGGACTAACTTGCCGCGCAACGCCCGAGAAGGCATGAAACGCGCGCGGATCATTCTTCCATTGTTCCTGTTTTTGGTTGGCGGTCTCCTTGTCTTCACCGGGCTCTGGTCTCCGGCTCCGGAATCCTTCGACCATCAGGGCCGCAGCGTCGAAGCCTGGGTCGCGGATCTCCGCGCAGAGGAATACTCCAGGCGCTCCGCGGCGGTCGCGGCGATCGGGGAGATGAAGGAGAAGGTTGTTCCGCATCTGATCCATGAGTTGAAGCAACGCGACTCGAGGCTTCGCAGGCGTGTCGTCAGGCTCACGGCAAGGTTCGGCCGGGAGATGATTGCGCCGGGCAATGCCATTCGGCGGAGGACGGCCGCGGCCGGTGCCCTGGCGGATATCCCGGAACATGCAGTCTTGGCGGTCCCGGCGTTGATCGGGGCGCTTGCCGACGAAAATGCGGCGGTTGCGGCGGAGGTGGAACGCGCTTTGCGCAGGATTGGCGAACCCGCCATCCCGAGGATTCTCGCGGTCCTGGAAGACGGGGACGTCAATGAGCGAACGGCGGCCGTACGCTTGATCAACGATATCCGCACAGCCTCACCGGAGGCTCTCGCGGCCTTGCATGCCGCCATCAGAAATGACGCAGCGACGGTTCGGCGCGAAGTCGCCGTTTCCCTGCAAAGGGTGGGCGCTCCGGAGGCGAACATCCATCCGCTGCTCGCCGCTCTTGAGGATGAGGAACCCGGGGTAAGGGAGGAAGCCGCGCGCACCCTCGGCGGTTTCGGACGGCAGGCGAAGACCGCGTCCGGAACGTTGCGGGATGTCCTGCGGGACGACCACACACGGGTGCGCATCGCCGCGGCGGAAGCTCTTTGGGAGATTGATGGCGACGCCCGCGAGGTTCTTCCGACCCTCGTCGGAGCCATGCGCGAGCGCGCCGTGCGTTGGCGCGCGGTCATGGTCATTTCCTCGATGGGCGCGGACGCAGAGCCGGCGATTCCATTCCTGATTTCGGCCATGCGGGACGAGGCAATGCATCGCCCCTTCCGCGACCCGCCGCTGTCGGCTTTGGCCTTGGGGCGGATCGGAGAGGCCGCCTGGCCGGCGTTGATTGCGGCGTGCGAAAGCAGGGACGAGAATACCCGCGTCGGCGCGGCGCTGGCGTTGCGCGATGCCGGGGAGAAGGCTGGAACAGGGGAGCGCGCCGCGATGAAGACGCTCTTGCGCGATGGATCCACCACCGTCCGTCACGCGGCCGCCATGGCCCTGATCGCAATGAACGAATCCGATGAATCACTGATCCCGATTCTTCAGGAGATGCTGGATGCCGATGACGATGTGCTGCGTCTGGCCGCCGTGGATTCGCTGAAAAAATTGTCTCCCGACCTGGCCTGGCAATTGCGGAACATGGAATAGGTTCCTTCGCTCTGTGCGCGGGATTTTCCTCGCAGGGGAATGCGATTGTCACCAATCTCCGGGCGCATGCTCACGCCCGCGCGTTCACATCTCATCTGCTTTGCCGTTCCGGAGGAGAGCGGGGCGTTTCGTCGCGCGGTCAAAGGCGCGCGGAATGTGATGGTGATCCATGTCGGCATGGGGCGGACGAACGCGCGCAGCGCCATCGAAGACGCCTTGGAAAGGCAGACTCCGGATCGTGTCATCACGGCCGGATTTGCCGGGGGCTTGGATCCGGTTCACGCCTGCGGCGATGTCGTGGTCGACGCGGATGAAGCCTTTGCGCTGCCGGAAGGCGACGCCGGTTTCCGCTGCGTTGCGGGAGTGTTCCATTGCGCGGACCGGGTGGCGACGACGCCGCTGGAGAAGGCCGCCATCCGGACATCCTCCAAGGCTGACGCCGTCGAAATGGAATCCGGGATCATTCGGGAGATCTGCGGGAAGCGCGGGATACCCTCGGTGACGGTCCGCGTCATTTCGGATGCGGCGGGCGAATGCCTGCCCCTCGATTTCAATGCGCTGATGAAACCGGACATGAGCATGGATTTCATGAAGCTGGCCGGAGCCCTGCTCCGGTCGCCCGGAAAGATCCCGGAGTTGATCCGCTTTCAGGGACGGCTCAAGACCGCCGCGGCGAACCTCTCACAAATCCTGGTCCGCATGATCGAGGCCGATCAATGAGCGCGCCGGATTCCCTGACTGCGGCGTTGTGCACGGAGTGCGGTCTGTGCTGCGACGGTTCGCTGCTGGCGGAGGTGGAGTTGTCGGGCGAGGTCGAGGCGGGCCGGATGGAGACCTTGGATCTGGAAGTGGAGGAGGGGGATGACAATGGCCGCGACGCCTGGTTTCTCCCGTTGCCCTGCGAGGCGTTGTGTGGATCGAAGTGCGGGGTCTACGAACATCGCCCGCAAACCTGCCGGACCTTCGAATGCCGTCTGCTCAAGGATGCCGACAGCGGCGCTCTTCAACTGGACGAAGCCTTGGCTGCCGTCGCCGTGGCTCGATCGGAAAGGGACGCGGTCCTGGAGTTGTTGGGCGATCTGGATGCGGATGGAGACACTGCCGGGCTTCCCTTGGCGGAGCGTGTTTCAGAAACCCTCCTGCGGTTGGAAGAGGCCGGCAAGCGCGGCCGAAAGGCGGACCGGCTGCGCGGACGGATGGAGAGTTTGGGAGCGATGTTGACGGATCGTTTTCTCGGGGAGTGAGAATCCCCGGGGGGCTTTGTAGTTCGGTCGGGCAATCCGGCGGTCTAG
>JAYPGD010000241.1:8653-8967 GCA_038126655.1 Verrucomicrobiales bacterium | reverse complement strand
CATGTGCCACCTTCTCGCGAAGGCGGCTACATTGCATCGGCAGCTGGGGGGTGTCGCTTTTCGGTCCGGACGCTATAGTCTGCTTCGTGGATCAGGCAAAACGATTGAAAGACGACCGCGCGCGGCGGATGCGCAATGCGCTGTGGGGTCTGTTCATCGGCGATGCGTTGGCCATGCCGGCGCATTGGTTCTACGACCGGGAGAACATCCGGCGGGTGTTCGATGGCGGGGTGACCGGGTATGGAGACGCGCCGCATCCGCATCCGGAGAGTTTCATGGCCGGGGTGGAGTATCGTCCCGCTGTTGAAGCCGCC
>JAYPGD010000241.1:0-8643 GCA_038126655.1 Verrucomicrobiales bacterium | reverse complement strand
GTTCATGACTAGGCCCGGCGCCAACCGGGATCCTTATCTGGAGACCTATCTGCGGCGTTGGTTCGAGAACCATTCCCGGGGAACCGATCCACGTTCCTGCGCGGCGTTCCAACGCGACGACTTCTCCATCGGTTCGCTCGGCGGCGTCACACGGCCGTTGGTCGCGTCGATGACGGCGGAGGGGGCCTGCCAGGGATTCGGCGTGGCCGTGGAGCATCAGAACCTGACCCACCGATCGGAGAATGTGGCGAGCGCGCTGATGATCCTCGTGCCGATGCTGCACGGGTTGTTGAAAGGGGCGGATCCGATCCGGATCCTGCAGACGCACTCCAGTCACATGCGCCTGCCGAAAGTGACCGGGGAGGAGTTGCGGCAGACGTATCGAAAGCATGGCGGGCCGGGGAATATCCCGGCGGAGGAATTGTGGCGCCTGCACACGGACCTGTGTGAAGAGTCCTTCGACATCGAGGCGTTTCTGGTTGAGAACGAATCGGATGACGCGGCGTGTCGACGGCTTTCGACGGCCTGTTATCCGGAGCACGGTCTGCCGCTGCTGCTACACATCGCGCGCAAACACGAATTTGACATCATGGGTTCGCTGCTGGCGAACGCGAACCTCGGCGGGGACAACGTCCATCGCGGCATGATCCTGGGAATGCTGGTCGGCGCGGCGGCGGAGGAAGTCGATGAGGGATGGCTGCGTCCGCTTCGGGAAACGGAGGCCCTTGGAAACGAGATCGGGGAATTCGTGGAAATCGCCGCCGGGTGAATCGGGACGGCGACCGGCTATTGCGCCGGTTCAACCTTTGAGCATGCGCCGCAGGACCCTGGACAATTGCGCCTGGGTGTAGGGTTTGTTCATAGACTCCGTGATCCGGCATTCCGCGAAGGCCTTGCTCGTTTCGTCGTCCAGGAGGCCGCTTGCCACGGTCACGGGAATGTCCGGAAGCGTTTCCCGGAGCCGGCGGACGAATTCGAGTCCGTTCATGCGGGGCATGTTCAGATCGGTCACAACGGCGCGAATCTCCGCGCCTCTCTCTGCGATCAATTCGAGGGCGTCCATGCCGTCGGTCGCGGTGAGGGGGGTGTAATTCAGTCGTTTCAAGGCCCGGGTCGCGATCTTGCGCATGGAGAGTTCGTCATCCACCAACAGGATGATTTCGCCCGAGCCTCGTTGGAGCGGATCGGCCGTGGCGCCGGTCTCGGCGGACGCGCTTTCGGAGGCGGGCAGGTAGATGGCGATCTGGGTTCCCTGGCCGGGGGTGGAATGGACGCGGAGAAAGCCGCGGTGGCTGCGGACGATGCCCAAGGTTGTGGAAAGGCCCAGTCCCGTGCCGGCGTCGGGCCCTTTGGTGGTGAAGAACGGGTCAAAGATGCGCTGCAGATTCTCCGCATCGATGCCATGTCCGGAATCGATGACCCGCCAGAGGACATGCGGGCCGGGCGAGGCGTCCGGCACGATGGAAGTCAAGGAGTTGTCCACCGTGACGTTGGCGGCCTCCAGTCGGAGTGAGCCGCCGTCGGGCATTGCGTCGCGCGCGTTGACGCAGAGATTGAGCAGGCATTGGTGAAGCTGGGTGGCGTCCCCCTGGATGGTCTGGAGGTCGTCGGCGACTTCGGTCTGCAGCTCGATGTTCTTGGGGAAGGTGTTCCTGAGAATCCGGACGACCTCGCTGGTCACCGCCTGGGGGCGGACGGCGCCGCGATCCCCTTCGATGCCCCGGGCGAAGGTGAGCAGTTGCTTGACCATGCCGGCCGCCCGTTGCGCGTTGGTCTCGACGAGTTCCACGAGTTCCTCGTCCACGCGCTCCTCGCGCAGCATCTTGGCGGACATGAGGACCGGGGTGAGGGTGTTGTTGAGGTCGTGGGCCATGCCGCCGGCCAGGGTGCCGATGCTTTCCAGCCGCTGTTTGCGCAGCGCCTGCGCTTCCATGCGCTTCTTGTCGGTGATGTCGCGCCAGACCACGTGGAGCAGGCGGCGGCCGGTGTAGAGGATCGGGGTGAGGAGGACCTCGGCGGTGAACGGCTCGCCGTCCGCGCGCAGGTGCTCCCACTCGAACAGGTTGCTGCCTTCGTCGAACGCCTTGGCGATCATGGCGCCGGCCTTCTCAGCGGAGGCGCGACCGTCGGGCTGGGTTTCCGGCGAAAGCTTGTGGGGCGGCACATCGCGAATCTCGGAGCGGTCCCGCATCCGCAGCATCTCCCGGGCGGCGTTGTTGCAGTCGATGAAGCGGTCGTTCTCGATGATCAGGATGGCCTCGGCGGAATCCTCGAACAGCCGACGGAAGCGCTCTTCGCTTTCGCGCAGTGCCTCGTCGACCTTCACGCTCTCAGAGATGTCCTGCACCGTGCCCATGGAGCGGACGGCCTCGCCGTCGTCGTCGTAGACTGTCTCTCCTCGCTCGCGGACATGCTTGATGCGTCCATCCGGCATGAGCAGTCTGTGGGTGATGTCGTAGGCGCTCCGGCTCCTGACGGACTCCGCGTAGGCGTCGTTGACGAGATCGCGATCGTCGGGATGAATGGCGTTCAGAAAGGCTTCGTAGGTCGCCTTGAAGCGGGCCTGGTCGATCTCGAAGATCCGGAAGATTTCGTCGGACCAGGTCAGATGATTGGAGGCGAGGTCCAGATCCCAGCTGCCCATCTGTCCGACGCGCTGGGCCTCGCGGAGCCTCTTCTCGCTCTCCTTCAGTTCGGTTGCCCGGGCTTCGACGAGTTGTTCGAGATTCTCGTTGAGTCGCTTGAGTTCCGCCTCGGCCTCTTTCTGGGCGGTGATGTCGCGGACGGTGGCCTCGAGGAAGACGCGCCCGGACTCCTGAACGCGACTCAACATGACGGTGGAGGGAAAGGGCTTTCCGTCGAGTCGTCGGTGCGTCCATTCAAAGAAATGGCCGCCGGTTTCCATGGCGTGGGCGATCATGGCCGGAGCGAGTTCGTCGGAACGCTGTCCGTCCGGCTGCCTTTCGGGCGAGAGGTCCCAGGGGCCGAGCGCGCAGAATGCCTTCTCGTCCCCGACTCCAAAAAGCTTGATCGCCGCCTGGTTGCAGGCGGTGAATTTCCATTCCGGCGGCTCGACGGTCATGATGGCGTCACGGCTGTCGCGGAAGAGGATGCGGTGACGCTCCTCGCTTTCGCGCATGCGCGTTTCCTGTTCCCTGCGGGCGGTGATGTCCCGGGCGGTGGCCACCATGTAGTCCCGATCCAACCGGACGGATGAGAGGCTGATCTCGCAGGGGAAGGTCGTTCCATCCTTGCGTCGGTGAATGGTTTCAAACCGTATGGAACCCTCGGTCTTCAGGCGCTCAACGTGCTGTTTGAGGGAATCGACATCGACCCGGGGATCGATGTCGGGCACGGACATCTGGAGGATTTCCCCGCGGGTGTAGCCAAGTTGTCGGCAGCCGCCGGCGTTCATGTCCAAGAATCGAAAGGTCTCCGGATCGACCACCTCCACAACGGCGTCGACCTGATCCATGAAGGCGCGGAAGAAACTCCAGGCATCCGCGTCGCCTTGAGCGGCGACCGGGTCCGGTGTCTTTGGATCGGTTGAGCGTTCCCCTTCCATGCTTTCCCGGCTTGTCCGGGAGCCTCCCACGGACAGGCGGCGCATTTTCCGGGCACGTCGTCAAAAAGGCAATTCCAGATGCGACAGGGCAGCAGGACGCGTGTTGACTCATAAAGAAAGACACCGAAGCGAGATTCGGTGTCTTCAGTTTTGAGTCAACGGGAAGCAGCCTGAGCCGGCGCTTCGGTGTCCTTTTCTATTGAGTCAACAGGGACGGGGGCGCGCCGTTGGAAATGGGATGAGACAACGTGAACAGAGCGCGCTGTGTCGGAGACCTGCCGCGGCAGCGCGGCAAGGCGCGGCATTCAGACCTGGCAGCGGGCAAATCCGATTTTCAGGTTCCTGCGGCTGGTTGCAACCGGTCCGAGGCGGGGGTTACTCGAACGAGGAGGCGGCCTTCTTGCTCGCGGGCCGGGCGTCGGTCGGGGCTTGGATCTCCGGGTCGCCGTCCTTGACGGCCTCGATGTAGAGGAGCAGCGCGTCGACCTGATCGTCCGTGAGCACGCCGGCATAGCTGGGCATGGCGTATTCGCCGCGTTGGTAGCCATTTACGATCTTGGCGAGGGGATCCAGGATGGATTCGCGCAGGTAGGCCTTGTCGGCGCGGGCGGTCTGCTTCTTCTTCCTGACGATGACCGGACGCTCGCTGTTGAACAGGCCCATCCAGGTGGGGCCGACCTTGGCAATGTCGTCGCCATTGACCGAGTGGCAGGCGACGCAGCCCATGAGTTGGTAGAGACGGCGGCCTTCCTCGACGGTGACCGGCCCCTTCTTCCGCGCCGCCGCGATGCGGGGGGTGAGATCGACCTTGATGGAGCCGAAGCCCTCAGCCGAGGGATCAAACTTCGGGAGCCCGTAAGGGGTGGTGTAGGCGTTGTCCTCGAACTTCGTTCCGTCCGCCGTCTGCAAAGACCAGCCGATCCGCAGTTGCATGACCGGCTTCATGCCGGGCGCGCCGATGAACACGCCGCGTCCGTCGCGGGACAGATAGGCGCTGCTGGGGGTGATCCAATCGATGCCGGGCTTGCCGTCGGACTTGTATTGCGCGGAACCGTAGTTGGGCGTGCGTTGGTAATGCCAGCTGGCAAGGGAGTAGTTCGCGGGATTCTGCGCCGTGGCGGGATCGAGTTTCTCTTCGAAGCGCAGCAGGACCCCCTTGTCCATGGGGACGATTTCCTTGGGCAGGGCGGCGGGTCTGCCGGTGTAGCGCACGCGGCCCATGCCGGTGATGGCGTTGAGCAGGTTGCCCCATCCGGCGATCTGGAAGCCGGCGATGTAGAGTTGCCCGTCGACCGGATTGACGGAGCCGTTGAGCGGCGGGAAAAGGAAATCCCGGGTGACGCTGACGAGCGAGGCCTGCGGTTGTTTTTCCCGGTTGTTGAAAATGACGCGGAAGAGTTCCGGGCGGTTGAAGCCGATGTGAACCATGGAGTCATTCAGCGCGCCCAACTTTGCGCCGTGGAGCCAGACCTGTGAGATGGCCGAGGCGTTGACGGAGTGGGGAATCCAGGTCAGCGGATCGGCGGGCGGCGAAGGATACTTCTCGCGTTCGTGAAGTCCGGCGGAAAGGAAGCCGTAGAACTGTCCGTCGCGCACGATGTGCAGCGGCGAAGAGGGGATGTAGTTGCCTTCCTGATCGCCGGCGGTGACGAGGCCGGTGCGCGGATTGACGCCGATGGCGGGTTGGCGGAAGCCGTAGCCGAGGACGGTGGAACGGCTTCCGTCCGCTGAAATGCGCAGGACGCTGCCGTTGTGCTTGCCGAGGGTGGTCGCCTGCTGTCCGCCCTTGGCGATGACGAATTCGCCCTTGGGCGCGAGGCGGATGGTGGATGGGAACTCCCGCATGTCCGCGGTCTGCGCGAAGGCGTTGGAGAAAAGCTCGTGAAGGTCGGCCTCGCCGTCGTCGTTGGTGTCGCGCAGGCGCCAGATGCCGTTCTTGTCGAAGGCGTAAATCCGGTCGTCTCGGATCGCCACCGTCATGGGTTCGTGCAGGCCGGAGGCGAAGCGGTTCCACTTGATCTCCTTCAAGGAATCCCGCAGTCCGCGAACCTTCCAGACATCGCCGTCCAGGGTGACCATGACACCGGTTCCGTCGGAGAGGAACTGGATGTCGCCGGGGCGGACAATGCGTCGCCAAGGGTTGTCGAAGGGCAGTTCGATATTGTCGACCACGTAGGCCTTCTTCGCCTTGGCGATCTGCGCGCCGGTCCTGACGGTCTGCGGCCAACGGCGTCTGGCGGGCGCGGAGGGGATTGGCTTGGGAAGGGACGCAAGGGCCGGGCCGCTCTCGGTGAAGGTGACGGAGATCCGGATGGCGCGCTTGCGGGGGGGGATGTTGACGGACCAAAGGCCGTTTTCATTCTTCAACTGCGCGAGTCCCTTGTCGGGAGACTGGCCCAGGGCGACATCGCCCCCGGATCGGCGCCCCAGAACGAGGTTCAGTTCGTTGGCGGAGGCTCCGATTTCGAGTGTGCGCCGGATGCTGGCGGAGTCGCCCTCCATGGCGGCGGTCGTCCAGTCGCGCAGGGTTGCGTCGTGAACGCGGTATTCCAGGACGGCTCCGTGATCCGTGAGGCGAACGGCTTCGAAGCGACCGAGCTTCGGAGAGATCGGGCCGCGGCCGACTTCCTCCGGGCTGGGGGCCGGCGTCCGGGGATCCTTCAGCGAAAGGCTGGAGCCCGCCTGCCATCCGGGATGGATGCCGTTGGCGAACCAGACGCGACCGTCGGGCTTGGGCAGCACGGACTGACCGCCCCGGGTCTTCGTGCCGCCGGGGAGGTGGGACTTGGGGGCGAGCGCTTCGGGCGTCACGCCGGCGCCGCGCCAGATGGCCGAGACGCGCAGCAGATCCGTGTCGAAGCAGGCCCAGCAACAGTGCCCGAGATTCAGGATCAGACCGCGCGGGGTGAGGTTGTCGGAGGGCAGGCTGTCCGCGGCCTTGCGCGCGTCGACGACGGAGGAGAAGAACGGGAAATCAGGTTCGACCCAGTCGGCCAGTTTGGAGGCGGGCGTTGACGGCTTCTTTGCGGCGGCGGCGCAGGAACTGGAGGCGAGGCCGAGAGCCAGAAGCGCGACCGGGAGCTTGAACGTGGTTTTCATCTGAAACTCTGGGAGCTGTTGAGAGCGGCAACAGTCGCAGAAACGACGAGCCGGAAAAGCGATTTATTCGGCTCCGTCGCCCAGGGTTCCCGGGAAATAGGGTGGCTTGAAACCCGGGTTGGGATACCATGTCTCCCATGATCGGAACGTTTGGATGGCGCGGGATTCCCGTCTGGATGCTGGGGGCGTGTTTGACCTTCTGCGCGACGGCGTCCGCCCAGACGGCGGAGAGGCGGCGGGACTGGATCCGGCCTGGTTCCGATGGCGTTCACTTTGTCCGGGGCGAGTCCGGCGAACGATTTGTCGTCTGGGGCGTCAATTACGATCACGACGGGGAGGGGCGCCTGCTGGAGGATTACTGGGAGGATGAATGGGCGACGGTCGAGGAGGACTTTCAGGAGATCAAGCGCCTGGGAGCCAACGTCGTGCGGATTCACCTTCAGGTTGGCCGGTTCCTTGAGTCGGCGTCCCAACCGAATGAGGCGGGCCTCGGTCGGTTGGCGCGCCTGGTCAGGCTTGCGGAAAGAACCGGCCTGTATCTCGATCTGACCGGGCTGGGCTGCTATCACAAGGCGGATGTTCCGGGGTGGTATGACGCCCTGGATGAAGCCGGGCGTTGGGAGGCGCAGGCCGTCTTCTGGAAGGCCGTGGCCGGGATCTGCCGCAACAGTCCGGCGATCTTCTGCTACGACCTGATGAATGAGCCGATCCTGCCGGGGAAGGAGCCGGCGACCGATTGGCTCGCCGGCGATTTTGCGGGCAAGCATTTCGTGCAGCGGATCTCTTTGGAACTGAAGGGGCGTTCACGCGACGAGGTCGCCAGGGCCTGGGCGGAGAAGTTGGTTGGCGCGATCCGGGAAATCGATTCGCGTCACATGATCACGATCGGCGTCATTCCCTGGGCCCATGTCTGGAAGAACGCGAAGCCGATCTTTCACTCCACGGAGGTCGGCGCGTCGTTGGATTTTGTCAGCGTGCACTTCTATCCGAAGGCGGGCGATGTGGCCGGTTCACTGGAGGCCTTGAGGGTTTATGAACTGGGCAAGCCGCTGGTGGTCGAGGAGATCTTTCCGCTGAAGTGCTCCATTTCCGAGGTGGAGGAGTTCATCAAGGGATCGCGGGAATTCACGGACGGCTGGATCAGCTTCTATTGGGGCGCGACCGCGGAGGAGTCCAAGGCGAAGGGGGACATTCCCGGCGCGATCGCGGCTCAGTGGCTGCGCTGGTTTGCATCGGATGCCGCGAAGTCGGCCAGCGGACGGTGAATTGAATTGGATGAAGTGAAAGCAGTGGTGACCAGTTTGCAAATCGTCAGTGTGTCATTCTCCATGCTGGGCGGAGCTTTTCTCGGATTTTTCTCATGTGGTGGTTACGCTTGCGAAGCGACTCTTCGAATGGTGAGTTCTGACGTTTAAGAAAGACAGATGGCGAAGTTTCCAGCCAGGGTTCACGTCCTTCTCGCGCGAAAGGCCGACTATGGAGTCGTCATTCGCCGAGGCCCGTCCAAGTCTGTCTGTGTAATTGGTTGGGACCGGAAGCGGGATCGTTTTGAGATCGGTCAGTGGCTCCGCGGGCGGATCTACGAACGCCGGTGTGACCTGTCGCCGGACGGGAAGCATTTGATCTATTTCGCCATGAATGGGAAGTGGTCGAGCAAAGTGAAGGGTTCCTGGACGGCGATCTCTCGAGCCCCGTATCTGAAAGCCATTGGGCTTTGGGCGAACGGAAGCGGCTGGAATGGCGGTGGATTATTCATGAGCGATTCTTCCTACTGGCTGAATTCGTTCATGTTTGGACATGAAGAGCAGCAATCGCCCGGCGGTTTGAGGGAGCACAAGGAGTTTCCATTTCAAGAGAGCTACGGAGGCGAGTGTCCAGGCGTGTATTACCTCCGGTTGCAGCGCGATGGCTGGACTCTGTTGCGTCATGGCGCTGAGAACCGGAGCGATGGGCATTCAGTGTTTGAGAAGCCGCTGCTA